>CAMQYS010000025.1 GCA_947039395.1 uncultured Deferribacteraceae bacterium
ACTATCTCAAAATGCCCGTTTTCTGAAGCATTCATTAAGGCTGTTTCATCAAATTTATCACTCTTAGTGTTAATATTTACACCGTTTGCTACGCATTGTTGTACACCCGCTAAATCTCCATTTATTGCACATTCAATTAATTCTTCACTCATTTTATCTCCATATATTTTTTTAGACTGTTTTATTTTGCACTTAAACTTTGTAAATACTCCACTACTTGTATCTTCTTTTTTTCTGTTGCCCACATCAATGCTGTTTTGCCATTATTATCTTGAATATTCATATCAGCACCATTATTTATTAAATATTCCACCATTTCAATAAGTCCTTTTTTTGAAGCCAATATTAATGCTGTAGAACCAGTTTTATCTTGTATATTAACATTAACACCATTGGCTACAAGAAATTTCGCTATCTCTATATGTTTATACCTTAAAGCGAGCATTAATATTGTACCACGTTTGTGTTGGATATTAATATCAGCTCCTTTTGAAATGAGGTATTTTGCTATTTCAGTATGTTCATAAACTAAAGCCATAATCAATGCTGAATAGTGTTCTTTACTACGGATATTAACATTAGCACCATGTTCTACAAGAACTCTCACTACTTTACTACGCCCATACATTGAAGCTTCTATTAATGCTGTAAAACCATATTTACTCTGCAAATCAACATCAGCCCCGTTTTCTAAAAGATATTTTAGCTTCTCTATCGCTTTATCTTTTTCTGAGATACGAAACAATATTGTTTCACCATCATTGTTTTGAAAATTAACATCAACACCACACTCTACTAAATATTTTACTACTTCTAAATGTTCATTCCCTAAAGCATCATTTAATGCCGTTCCATTATAAATATTTTTAGCATGAATATCTGCTCCGTTTTCGACAAAAAACTTTACTATCTCTAAATACCCACCACTTAAAGCCCGCATAAATGCTGTTCCACCATAAATATTTTTAGCATGAACATCAGCACCATGCTCTACAAGATACTCTACTACTTCTATTTCTCCTTCATATGACGCCATCATCAAAGCTGTTTTGTCATATTCAGCTCCTTTAAAATTAATATCAGAACCATTTTTTATACATTCTTTTACACCCGCTAAATCTCCATTTTTTGCACATTCAATTAATTCTTCACTCATTTTATCTCCATATATTTTTTTAGACTGTTTTATTTTGCACTTAAACTTTGTAAATACTCTACTATCTTTTGATACCCTTTATTTGTTGCCCATGCCAAAGTTGTTTTGTCGTTATAGTCTTCAATATCAAGATAAGCCCCATTTTTCACTAAAACTTTACTTCTCCGATGCGTTTGTTCTTTGAAGCCAACATCAATGCTGTTTTACCATTATAAAATTTATCATTTACATCAGCACCATTATCTACTAAATATTTCACAATATCAAAATGTCCATTTTCTAAAGCCAGTTATATAAGCCATTTTTTTATCTTCATTTCATAAGAAACGCAAATAATATCATATACAACATCGTAGGTTTTTATCCTATAATGTTTATAAATCTTCCTGTCAAAATCATCTCTCACAGGCAATGATTTTAGCCATGTGCTTTTCTCAACCAAATCAAAACTACTCCCCTCGAAATAATCGGTATGAGCCAGACGAGTTATATTTTCATATGTATCTAGCTCGCATGAAAAACAAGTAAGTACTCGCTTAAATGTCAACTTGTAGTGAAACCACTTTATTTTTTTCTGATTAAGATGTCTTCTCTTTGATACCAATCCACCATTTAGACTTCCTTTGAATATCAAATTGTCCCACCCATCTTGAATAACTGTATCAAAATAAATACAATCACGACCCATTAAATATCCCAGTTCAGTTTCAATTGGAATAAATTGTTCGGATTTCATTTTTATAAGTCCTTATTTTATTATTGTAAGAAAAGATAATAAATATTTTTAAGTGCTAAACGTCCATATCTTGAAGCTTCTATTAATGCTGTAAAACCATATTTATTTTGAATATTAACATCAGCTCCATTCTTTATACATTGTTCTATAGCTTTTAAGTTTCCGACTCTTGCCCTATAAATAAGATTATTCATATTAAACTCCAAATTTGTTTTATTTAAGACTCTCTAAATATTTAACGATATCAACATATCCTCTATTTGAAGCCAATATCAATGCTGTATTACTCTTATCATTTTTAGCATTAACATCAGCCCCTTGCTCTACTAAATATTTTACGATATCTAAATGTCCATTCTCTGAAGCCTTTATCAAAGCTGTTATTCCATTATAAAATTTAGCATTTACATCAGCTCCATTCTCTACTAAACACTTCACAATATCTAAATGTCCATTCTCTGAAGCATCCATCAAAGCTGTCCATCCATCATGATCTTTAGCATTAATATCAGCTCCTTTCTCTATTAAAGATTTTACGATATCTAAATGTCCATTCTCTGAAGCATCCATCAAAGCTGTTATTCCATTATAATCTTTAGCATTAACATCAGCTCCATTTTCTATACATTGTTCTATAGCTTTTAAGTTTCCGTTTTCTGCATATTCGATTAATTTTTCATTCATTTTGTCATCGCATTTTCTAAATATTCCACTATCTTTTTAGCCCCTTTTTCTATAGCCCATACCAAAGCTGTTTTACCGCTATAGTCCTCGACATCAAGGTCGGCACCATGTTCTACTAAAAATTTTACTTCAGAAAGACGTTTATTTTTTGAAGCAAGTATTAATACTGTAGAACCATTTTTATCAACAGAATTAATACCAGCCCCATGTTCTACTAAAAACTTTAATTCCTCACTACGTTTTTCTTTTGAAGCAAGCATCAAAGCGGTATTTCCATATTTATCCTTAATATTAACATCAGCTCCATGTTCTATAATAGTTGCTACCATTTCTATGTCCCCACCATCCACAACAGCCCACATTAGTGCTGTTTTACCATCTTTATTTTGAATATTAATATCAGCCCCATGTTTTACTAAAAACTTTACTTTTTCAGTTCGTTTATTAGCTGAAGCCAACATCAAAATTGTATTACCAGCTTCATTCTTAATATTAATATCAGCTCCATTCTCCACAAGAAACTTTATTATTTCTAATTTTCCATCATCATATGAAGCCTCCATCAATGCTGCATCATCTTGAAGATTAACATCAGCCCCATTCTCCACAAGAAACTTTATTATTTCTAAATATCTAATCCCATTCAGTGTTATATTACTAACATTAGCTCCATTACCCACAAGAAACTTTACTATTTCTAAATGTCCATTTTTTGAAGCATATATCAATGCTGTAGTTTTAAATGCATTTGGCATATTAACATCAGCCCCATTTTCTACAAGATACTTCACAGCTTCTAAATATCCTCCTTCTGAAACAATAGTTAATGCTGTTTTACCATAATTATTAGTATTTCGAGTATTAAAATCAGCTTTAGCATTGATATCAGTCCCATTTTCTATACATTGTTGTATCCCTCTCAAATCTCCATTTGTTGCATATTCGATTAATTTTTCACTCATTTTATTTCTCCTTTATTTATAAGTATTTTATTTTTCGACTATATTACTGTGTATCCGCATTTTGTAAATATTCCACTATCTTTTTAGCCCCTTTTTCTATAGCCCATACCAAAGCAGTTTTACCGTTATAGTCTTCAACATCAAGATGAGCACCATGTTCTACTAAAAATTTTACTTCAGAAAGACGTTTGTTTTTTGAAGCAAGTATTAATACTGTAGAACCATTTTTATCAACTGTATTTATATCTGCCCCATGTTCTACTAAAAACTTTAATTCCTCACTACGTTTTTCTTTTGAAGCAAGCATCAAAGCGGTATTTCCATATTTATCCTTAATATTAACATCAGCTCCATGTTCTATTATAATCCTTAGTTTTTCTATATTCCAGCCATAGACGACAGCTACCATCAATGCTGTTTTACCATATTTATCTTGAATATCAAGATAAGCTCCATTAGCTACAATAGTTCTTACTATTTCTATATGGCATATCCATAAAGCATTCATTAATGCTGTTTTGCCAGCATCATCTTGCTTATTAACATCTGCCCCATGTTCTACTAGAAACTTTACTACTTCAATATATCCCTCATTCATTGTAGCATACATTAATGCTGTCATGCCACTCTTAGTTTTAATATTAGTATCAGCACCATTTTCTATGAGGTATTTTACTATTTCAGTATTCCCAAATTGAGAAGCACACATTAATACTGTTTTGCCAGCATCATCTTGCTTATTAACATCTGCCCCATGCTCTACTAGAAACTTTACTACTTCAATATGATTATAAACGGAAGCCATTCTTAATGCTATATTTCCATTCTTATTTTCAATACGCATATCAGCACCTTTATCTAGCAAATATTTCACTATGTCTTGATGTCCTTCTTCTGAAGAATACATTAATGCTGTTTGATTATATTTCCCTCCTTGAAAATTAATATCATCACCATTTTTTATGCATTTTTGTATACCTTTTAAGTTTCCATTTTTTGCATATTCGATTAATTTTTCACTCATTTTATTTTTTCCTTATAACTTATAAGTATTTTATTTTTTCGACTGTATTACTGTGTATCCGCATTTTGTAAATATTCGAGGATTTTCATGTGTTCATTTTCTTTCGCTACGTCTAAAGCAGTATTATCATTAATATTTTTAATGTTGATATTTGCTCCTTGCTCGACAAGAAACTTTACTATCTTAAAATGTCCATACTGTGAAGCGTTTATCAAGGCTGTATCACCATCTTCGTTTTGATAATTAACATCAACTCCGTCAGCAATATATTGTTGTACTTCTTTTAGCACTTTCTATAGTTTCACTAATCTCTTCAGTTTTTGGATTTTCTTCTGTGTCTCCACAAGCCATAATGCTTAACAACACCAATAATATTCCTATATTTTTCATGATAAATTTACAATTTTATTGTATATTTAAATTATAGGTTTCTTTACTAATATACATCTCTCTTACAATATATTTTATAACTTATAAATAGAAACAAAGTCACATACACCGACAAAACAGCAATGGAAAACCATATTGATGTCTCCAAGGAATTTGGAACATTAATAATGTATTTTGACAAATCAGTATTGTAAAATACTATATAGGGTATAGATTTTACTATATTTTCCAACAAAATAAGTTTTGACAAATCAAGATTGCTAAATGCTATATATAGTGAAGATAGTATTGGCGAAATTGCAAAATGACCTACTAAACAAATAATAATCGCAACCGACGAATGTTTAAATATAATTGCAAGCATAGATGCTATGAAAATATAAATACCGATTTCGACTATATTTGCCAAAAACATTTGGATAGTATATAGAATGTAGGATTTTTCAACAGCCTCACCAGTGTCGGTTTCATATGGTATATACTGATTGAGCAAAGGAGCATCAAATAAAAATGTATTTATTACAGCACTTATTACTAACGCTATTAGCGATAGAAAAATCAATATAGAAAAACTTGCACCCAACTTAGACATCAAAATTAAAATTCTTTTTTGAGGTCGTACAAAAAGCATTTTAATAGTTCCAAGTGAATAGTCTTCCGAAAAAATATCAGCGGAAAATAGAACAACTGTAACGAAAATTATAAGTCCAGTGGCAGCCAATTGAGTACTTATTAATTGAATCCAGTCTCCCATACTATTCATACCACTTTTTTTTATCAAGAAAGCATGAACCGCCAAAACAATTAAAACCATTATTATCGATACATAAATCTTTTTTTTCTTAAAAATTTTAAACAATTCGTTTTTAATTAACATAATCACTTTTCCTTTCTATACCGAATGTCTCTAAATAAACACCCTCTAAACTTACGGCAACTTTTTGCACCGAATAAATAGATATACCACTTTCTACCAACTTTGCTATACATAGCGGTATTTCTGCTTTAGTTATTTGTAATCTAATTTCTGTGTCTGTTACATCAATGACTTTATAATCATTTAATACTGTTTTAATATTCTTACTAGCCTCATATTCAATTATATAATCAGAAGCTACTTCATTTTGTAAACCGTATTTTTCATCTCCAACTTTGCAACCATCTTTAATGAGAACTACTTTATTACAAATAAGCTCTAATTCTGATAAAATATGGCTTGATATTAATATGGCAACTTTTTGGTTTTCTGTAATAGATTTTAAATAGAGTCTTAAATCCATAACTCCAACAGGATCTAATCCATTTGTTGGTTCATCAAGGATAATTAATTTTGGACGGTGAAGTAGAGCCTGTGCAACACCTAGACGTTGTTTCATACCCATGGAATATGTTCCAACTTTTTTATTTATTCCAGCCTCTAACTGAACTAATTGTGTAACTCGTTTAATATCGTCATCACTAAATATACCACTCATTGAGCCTAATAATTTTAAATTGTCTTTACCTGTTAAATAAGGATAAAATGTTGGTGTTTCAATTACTGCACCAATATGCTTTAAACATTCTTGCTGATTGCTTGAAGTCGATAAATTGCTAATGGAAATACTTCCACTATTCATCGCTATTAACCCAACAATCATTCGCATTAGTGTTGTTTTGCCTGCACCGTTAGGCCCGACTAAACCGACGATTTCACCTTCTTCCATAAAAAAAGAAAAATCGCTTACAATTTTTTTGCCTTTTATAGTTTTTGATACATTATTTACTTCTAAAACTTTATTCGTAGCTACTTTTTGCATAAGACTCCCTTGAACATATATATTCATTTAAAGTATACAATAATAATTTTAAATGTAAATATAATTTATGGTACAAAAGAATGAGCATTAATTAAAGTGCCGATTGAGTTATTATTTAAGATTCTCTAAATATGTTAAAATTTCTGTGTATCCATTTTATTGAACAATATCTAAGGCTGTTCTATCATCATTATATTGAAGATTAATATCAGCACCGTTCTTAAGGCATTCTTGAACACCTGCTAAATTACTCTCTTCTTCAAATTTTATAACCTCATTTTTTTATTTACAAAAGCCCACCACTAATGTTGTGATAGGCTTTTTATATTTTTTGAGAAATTATTTTTGAGAAATCACTTTTTTTCTAACTGTTCTAAAGCTAGTTTTCTATTAGTTTGAGCGTCAGTATAATCAGGATCTATTTCTATTGCTTGATCATAATCTTTAATCGCTTCCTTATATTGTTCTAATTTAGAGTAAGCATCACCTCGATTACAATAAACTATACTAAAATCAGGATCTAGTTCTAAAGATTTATTAGCATCTTGAATCGCCTCATCATATTTTCCCAAGTTATAATAAGCATCCCCTCGATTACAATAAACTATACTAAAATCAGGAATTAATTTTATTATTTTATCGTAATCCTTGATCGCTTCCTCATATTTTCCTAATTCAGAATAAGCATACCCTCTAAAATAATAAACCATGTGATTCTCAGGATCTAGTTTTATCACTTCACTAAAATCACTAATCGCTTCTTCTTGTTTTCCTGATTCAGAATAAATAGTTCCTCTATTATTATAAGCTCCCACATTCTCAGGGTCTAATTTAATGGCTTCACTAAAATCACTAATCGCTTCTTCTTGTTTTCCTAATTCAGAATAAGCCACACCTCTATTAATATAAACCAGACAATCATCAGTATCTAATTTTATCGCTTGATCATAATCTTTAATAGCTTCTTCATATTTTTCTAATTTATAATAAGCAAGCCCCTTATTATAATAAGCTTCTCTATACTCAGGATCTAATTTGATGGCCTCACTAAAATCATGGATTGCTTCTTCATACTTTTCTAAATTAGAATAAGAATTTCCTCTATTATAGTAAATTTCACTATCCTCAGAATCTAGTTTTATTGCTTCATCATAACTACAGATTGCTTCATTATATTTTCCTAATTTAGAATAAGCATTACCTCTATTATAGTAAGTATCCACATCCTTAGGGTCTAGTTTTATTATTTCATCACAACATCTTATTTCTTCTTCATGGTTTTCGGCTTCATTATATTTTTGAGCTTCTTCCTTTAGAGCTTCTATCTTCTGTTTATTATCCATAATGGACTCCTTAATATTAATTTTTTGTTTCTTCATCTATAAATATATGTATATAATATAACAATTAAATGTAAATATAATTTATTTAAGGCTCTCTAAATATTTTGCGATAGTCGTATATTCTTTAGCGATATCTAAAGCTGTTTTACCTTGATCATTTTTAGCATTTACATCAGCTCCATTCTCTACTAAATACTTCACAATATCTAAATGCCCAAAAAGGGAGGCAGACATTAAAGCTGTGAAACCAGACTTGCCTTTAGCATTAACTAAAGCACCGTTTTCTATTAAATATTTTGTGATCTCTAAACTACCACCTGCTGATGAGTGAATTAATGCTGTCCATTCCGCATCAGTTTTAGCATTTACATCTGCACCTTTCTCTACTAAATACTTTATAACCTCTGTATACTTTTTTTCTATAGCTCTCTTTAATGATGTTTTTTTATCATTATTTATATGAGTAATATCTGCACCATTCTCTACTAGAAATTTTACAATATCTAAATGTCCGTGTCCTGAAGACATCGTCAATGGAGTATCGCCATCTCCATCATCAATATTAATTAATGCACCTTTATTGAATAGATACTCTACAACAGCTATATATCCATACTGTGAAGCCCACATCAATGCTGTATCTTTATTATGATCTCCAATATGAATATCTGCACCACTCTCTACTAGATATTTTACGACATCTATATATCCTTTTTCTGATGACATCATAAGTGCTGTTCTTTTATTCATATCTTGAATATTAAGATCAGCTCCACTCTCTATTAGAAATTTTACGACATCTATATATCCACATGTTGAAGCCAATGTCAAAGCTGTATCGCTATCAACATTTTGAATATCTATTAATGCACCTTTACTGAATAGATATTCTACTACATCTACATGTCCACCCCATGAAGCATAGATCAATGCTGTATCACTGATACTATTCTTAATATTAATATCTGCTCCACTCTCTACTAGAAATTTTACAATCTCTAAATTTCCTCTATCTGATGACAACATCAATGCTGTTTCACCTTTTTTATTTTTAGCACTTACATCTGCACCATTCTCTACTAAATACTTCACAATATCTAAATGTCCATTCAGTGAAGCAAACATCAAAGCTGTATCGCTATCAACATTTTGATTATCTATTAATGCACCTTTACTGAATAGATATTCTACTACATCTACATGTCCATCCCATGAAGCATAGATCAATGCTGTCACTCCCTCATCATCTTTTATATTAACATCAGCCCCATTCTCTACTAAATATTTTACGATATCAACATGTCCTTTATTAGCTGCTCTTATAAGTGCAGTTGATCCATAATTATCCTTAATATCTATATCTGCTCCGAGCTCTAAAAAATATTTAATAATATCTAACCGTCCACAAATTGACGCCATAATCAATGCCGTATTACCAAACTTGTTTCTTCTATTAAGTAACGCTCCATTATCTAGTAACAACTTTACAATCTCTATAAAACCACCGGTTGTTGCACGAATTAATGCTAACTCACCTGCTTTATCTCTGCTATTAATCTTAACACCATTTTTAATACTCTCTTCTACCTTTTCAATTATTCCTGAACTTACCCAGTCCGTAAAACTCATCTTACTTGTATCTGCACCTTGATCTAATAAATATTTGACAGCCTCTCTTTGATGGCGGACTGATGCACATAATAAAGGTTGTGAACCTCGCACACCATCAATTAATGCACCATGCTTAATCAAATATTCTATCGCCTCTATATTGCCTAACTCTGAAACTATTTCAAGAGCTGTGCAGCTATATTTATTTACAAAATTAACAGTTGCTCCTTGATCTACTAAATATTTTATAACCTCAAAATGCCCTGATATCGATGCGACAATTAAAGGCGTTTCTCCATACCTATCTTCATGATTAATATCGCAACCACTCTCTACACACTCCTTAACTTTATCTAAAAAACCCGATCTAATCCAGTTTGTAAAATTCATTTCAGTTTCTACTACACCATTAGCAACTAACGGAGTATAACTGTTTTTGCCTACAAAATTTCTCTCAAGCTCATCATAGATATTAACTCGAATATTAACATTAACTCCTTCAGATATCAAACTTTGAACACCTTGTAAATCTCCGTCCCTAGAAGCTCTAATTAAAACCTCTTTTTTATTAGTAAAAATGTTTTTAATAAATTGCTTAATAGGTTTCATATCTTAATATTTATCCGTCCTTAATTGTTTGATTATATATTCTATTTACTACTACTTACTGTGATAAACTCTCTAAATACTTAACGATCTCATTATGTTCTTTTTTAATCGCTATATCAATCGCCATATTACCATATTCATCTTTAAGATTTATCTCTGCACTGTTATCAATTAAATATTTTACTATATCTAAATTGTTATACTGTGTCGCTAACATTAACGATGTTTTACCGTACTTATTTTGAAAATTAACATCCGCTCCATGCTCTACTAAACAACGTGCTATATCTAAAGATCCATACTGGGATATTAACATCAACTCATCTCTATCAAGATTGCTCTTAACATTAATCTTAACTTCGATACTTAATAAATATTTTACAACTTCTAAATAATTAGATTGTATTGCGTAATGTAAAGCCGTTCGACCGTTATCACTTACGCCATTTATATCAACACCTTTATCTGATAAATACTCCACCATATTTAATTTTCCATTCTCTGATGCTAAAATAAAAGCACTCTTATCATTTGTGTTTTTCATATTAATATCTGCACCTTGAGAGATTAAATACTTAACAACTTCTAAATGTCCTGAACTTGATGCACTCATAAATGCCGTTATACCAAACTTGTTTTGAAAGTTGATCTCTGATCCATGCTCTATCAAATATTGTACAATTTCTAAATAGTTGCTCATTGATGACATAATCAACGGTGTATAACCATATCTATTTTTTAAATTAACATCTGCACCTAGATCTATTAGATACTTAATAATCTCTAAATGTCCATGCAGTGACGCTTCTAATAACGGAGTTGAATCCATTCCAAGATCTACACCGTTTATATCTGCACCCTGCTCTACTAGATATTTAACTATCTCAAAATACCCAAGCTCTGAGGCTAGTGTTAATGGTTTACTACAATAATCGTTTATATCTACACCTAACTCATATAAATATTTTACTATCTCAAAATATCTATTCCGTGTTGCTGCCATCATAGCTGTACCTGTGTCAAATGTATTATAATTTATATCTGCACCTTGCTCAATTAGATACTTTACAACTTCCAAATGTCCATGCAGTGACGCATATATTAAAGGTGATATATTCTCATAATCTATTGCATTCACATCAGCACCGTTTTCACACAAATATTTAACTACATCTAAATGTCCGTTCTGTGATGCTCGCATCAATGATGAAATATGATTATCCTCATCTTGAAAATTAATATCCGTACCGTTCTCTATACACAACTTCACAGCTTTTAAATTTCCATTTTTTGCATAATCAATTAATTTGTCACTCATTTAATTTCTCCACTCGTTACCAGTATACTCCCTTTATAATAATCATGAAAGCATAAATATATTAGTGTTGAATATTTGATTTTAGTAGACTATAATAGTATTAATTAGATATTGATAACTAACTTTTTATAAGGGAGAAAACATGATTAAAAAAATATTATTAATATTACTTATATGCACTGCAAATAATCTTTACTCTCAAGAAGTAGATAAATTTTCTAATCACTCATTAAGACTTTACGGATCAGCTGGAACTGGATACCCTCCTATTAATTTGGGTGCAGGTGCCTCTTATACTTATGAGATAGGTTTATTTGGTAGTAACAAAGAGATCTTTTTTGGACTCTCTGCAGATGCTTAAGTTAGTGCACCTGTGTATTATGGATATCCTTTAATCTCTAACTATCAACTTAGTGTAAGTGTCGGAAAACGATTTGAAAATGGTGGACGATTTGCATACGATCTTATTGGCTCGGGGTTTGCCATAGTTTATAATATTGAGGAAAATACAATACCACATGGGTTTCAAGACGACAACCCTGTTCACTATCTTTTAAACTTCTTTAGCTTTCACTATACATTTAGTAACGGATTTTATCTCTCGTGGCGTAACAATCTTATATTGCCAATGGTTAATTATAGATCGTATATCACAGTAGGATTTGATTTCTCTAAACTATATAATCCTGAAATGTACAAGCCTAGAAAATTCAAATCTAATTCCTTGAAGAAAAAAGTTATCAAACCTAAAAGAGTATATTGAATTAAATAAACTTTAATTAAGCATTTATAATAAGTAGTTTAAATAAGTTTTATAATTGAGCCACCCTACTTTTGGGTGGTTCTTTTTTTATCCATTTCTCAATTTATACATCATAACTATTCTATGTTAATAAATATTTTCACATAATTTAATATTTTATTTTTAATAATCAATTTTAAAATGATTTTTAGTAATAATTTTTTCTATGGATATTTATGCCGTTTAGATCGTAATTATCGCTTTTTACATCTATTAATTTTTAAACCATATGTAAAAATATGGCAATAACATTAAAATAGTATTTTAGTCTTAAAGTATAAATTATCGTATTGAAAATTACTTATAGTGGATTAATGTTTTGTTGTTTTTTTCTATTTACAGAATGTTATTTATAGTTACAATGTAGTAACGTAGTAAAAATTTGATATATTAGGGAGAAGACCATGAGAGCAATAATTCTTATTTTAGCAGCACTTGTTTGTATTAGTTGTTCAGATGCAACTACAACCTCACTTGATACACAAGCAGCACCTGTAACACCTGTAACACCTGTTGAACCAGATACACCTGAGGTGGTTATCAATTTTGTACCTGATAACAATACTCCTTACGCTACTATCGAAGAATTAGAGGTATTATCATCTAATCCTGAGAACGTTCACTATAAGGTAGCACGTGTAATCGTGTTACAAGAAGTTTTATCAGATGAAGTAAATAAATACGATAAATCTTTTGCACTTTCATATACTCCAGTTATAATTCATGGATTAGATGGAAAAGCACAATATTATGAGTATCGTCTTACTAAAGATGGAAATGCTTATAGAAGTTATGCAGTAATGGTATTGAAACATCAAGGTGTAGGCGTTGTCACTAAAAAAGACCTTGCAAGTGATTACTCTGCAAATAAAAAAGGCATGAAAGTTGTTGCACCAATTTATCCGTCACGATACGGTTTAGCTAGCACAGTAAGTCGTAGCAATATAATTAACCAACAGTTCTATATTCCGGGTATGGATGAAACAGTAGGACTAGCTGAATTACTAGATGGAACAGAGATAGGGGCTAAATTAAATGAACCTTCTGTTAGAGGTGTAGTTGATGAAAGCTTAGTAGACTTATTAGTTGCAGATATGGATGATCCTAAGTTCTGGAGTGCAATGAAAACATCTTCAACTCAATTCTCACAAATGAGAAATGCAGAGGGTGAAGATAACATGACTCAACAAATAAATGAAAGCTATAATGAAAAGAAACAGCTAAATATAGAAAAATTTAAGAGTATGGACGCAGAGATGCAACGAGTAATAAGCCTTTCTCAAGAGGAAATGGAAAAAGAACTTGTTGAGAAAATGAATACTTATGAAAAATCAAAATCTATCAATACGAGATGGTATAATCATCAAAGTGTATATGCGTCAAAAGTATATAATCCATATACAAATAATTATTGGAAAAGAATAAAAAACTTATACTGGGATGTCCCAAAATATGATTCTTATTGGGATCGTGCTTGGTGTGGACCTACTGCTTTAGCTATGATAATGCAAGGCTATTACCATCGACGATATGGAATATCACTGGACTACTCAGGGTATTTTATAAGCTTTTTTAGGAATGCTACTAACGAGAATAAATCTGATTGGTTTCCATCAATGACTTATTGGGAGTTTAAAGATTTCTTTAGGGGATATGGTCATAATATACAGTTTGGAAACGGATTTATTTGGCGGAACTCTATAGCTCAAAAAGCATATAACCATATTGGATCTGGAAGCCCTATATTATTTCATGTTCCAGGACATTGGGTGTTTGCTGTTCAGGCTAATTATCAACAAAGAACAAGGGGTTGGTGGATTTTTAAATGGACTGAAACATATCGCAATTTTAGAATGACAGACAACGGCGCATGGGGAAATAAACATGGTGATTTAACTTGGTGGATGGGAGAAAGTAATCTATATTTGATCTGGATGCACCCTGTTGAATTACGTTAAAAAATTACGGAGAGTAATATGAAAAAAATTCTGCTTTTAATATCTGTGTTAATAATAAGTAGTGGGTGTCTTCCAGAAGAAGAGGCGTTCTTTTACAAACTTTCTAATAATTCTACATCGGAAGAGCAATGCTCAATATCCTTTATAGTAAGTTACCCACTACCAGAGAATCGTCTTAAAGACTTTATTGGCACGATGTCATTGTTTTTGACAAAACCTGAATTATCTAATGAGACACTGTTTTCTGTTGAGTATAATGATAATGCTGCAGAAGATGGTGGAACCGGTACTGGTTTTGGATATGGAATGGAAGTAACTGTTGATAATAATAGTAATTTTAGCAGTAGCATAACAGATCCTAAAGATATTAATTATTACACCAATATTGTAACTTATCAGGAGCAAAGAAAATGGGTGGATAACACAGTAAAGGTTTATTTGAGACAAGACCAAAACCTAAACCCAACAGCGGTCAGTTACTTGATCATGGCAAAACCTCATAATATAGATGAGTATGGATACATAGGGCATGCTTATTTAAATCAACTGGATATAAAACCTGCTGGTGGACTAAGAAAACCTCTACCTGATATTTTAAAGTAATTAAAAGCAGTAACGCAGTATAGATATAAGTATCGTTTAGTAACTATAATTATTGATTACTGAACCATAACACAGAACAAAAAGTAAATAATAAGCAATAAGTTTTATAATTGAGCCACCCTACTTTTGGGTGGTTCTTTTTTTATCAATTTCTCAATTTATACATCATAACTATTCTATGTTAATAAATATTTTCACATAATTTAATATTTTATTTTTAATAAGTTTTAAGTAGAGTATTCCCCTATTTATGTTCTACATTAAAATAAACATAATTTACAAGATATATATTATTAATTACATATACATATCTATAAGATTAATGTTAAAATAATGTAACTTCATTATAAAAGCAGATTGAGATAAATCTCAATATTTTTGCCACAAAAATAATCAACATACAACTAATCTTTTAAACGTTTTATCGTTTACATAAGGTTATTTTAAGTTATAATATAATAAGATATAAATGGTGTGATTTCACTTGGTGGATGCCAGAATATAATCCAAGATTATTTTGGATGCACCCTGTTGTATTACGTTAAAAATCTACGGAGAGTAATATGAAAAAAATTCTGCTTTTAATATCCGTGTTAATAATGAGTGGTGGTTGTGATTGTACCACTGAAGCTGAAGGGTTTAGTTACGAACTAAGAAACGATCCTGCATCGGGTGGCTATACATACATAAGTATGGTTACTGCATATCCGTTACCAGAGCATCGTACTAAAGATTTTCTTGACACAATGATACTACTTATGACAAAACCAGAGTTAGACGATGATGTAAGAGTAATTATTGAGCATATAGACAGTAACGATATATCTTTATTTTACTCACCTTTTAATGATGGCGTTGGAGTAACGGTTAAGACTAATAGTAATTACAGTAGTAGTGTAGTAGATCCAAAAGATGTAAATTATTATGAAAAGGTTATAACTTACGACGAAATACTATTAGATGTATATCGTGAAATACAAATTTATTTACGTCAAGATCTTGAACCTATAACGGCAATCAGTTATATGATTATGACGAAGCCTCTTAATGATGCAGAGTATAAATATGTAGGGCATGCTTTTTTAAATCAAATGAGTGTTACATCTGCATATGTTGGTATACCAAAACCTCTACCTGATATTTTAAAGTAATTAAAAGCAGTAACGCAGTATAGATATAAGTATCGTTTAGTAACTATAATTATTGATTACTGAACCATAACACAGAACAAAAAGTAAATAATAAGCAATAAGTTTTATAATTGAGCCACCCTACTTTTGGGTGGTTCTTTTTTTATCAATTTCTCAATTTATACATCATAACTATTCTATGTTAATAAATATTTTCACATAATTTAATATTTTATTTTTTTAATTTTTGAGCCTGTTTCATCTATTTAAAAGTTTTAAAAAAATTTATAACTGCTGAACCGTTAGAGTTTGTACAAGCAAAATCTAAAGCGATGCTATCTTCTTTATCTTTAATATTTATATCTGTACTGTTTTCAACTAGATATTTAATAATATCTAAATCATTATATTGTATTGTTGATATCAATGATGTTTTGTTATACTTATTGTGAAAATTAACATATGGATCTTTCATATTAATATCTACATCAGATTCTACTAGATGTTTTAAAAATTTTAATTTCTGCACTCTTTTTTATAACATTGTTTTTCTATTATAAATATATATTCAGTTTAATGCTGATTATAATCTGAAAATTTAAAATAGTTATTAAGCAAATATCTTAAAATAAATTGCCTTACATATTTATTAACTTATATCAAAGTTTTAGGTAATTATAACTCTACAAGTAGCTACAGTATAAAAAAAAACTATACAAATTTTTAAAAAATACTATATTGTTTAGTATAGTGTTTTAAAAAAGGAGAATCTATGATTAAATCTATGTTCAATATAATGCTAGTAAGTATCTTATTTGTACTTAGTGCATGTTCATCTGACAATAATTTTACTGGTGGTGATACTGGTGGTGATACTGGTGGTGATACTGGTGGTGATACTAAAATAATTATACCTGATACAGACTTAGAAACAACTTTTGATGGTACTACTAATGATCAGTCTCTTCTAGTAACTCCAGCTTCAGGTACTGCTGGTATTGATGCTAGTGCAATTGTTCTTAAAGTAGAAAATGGTCTATTTGAAGAAGGTAGCACTTCAGTTACTTTAGATCAAGCTGATGATACTGGTGAAAAACATGTTATCGCTATAAAAAACAGTATTACACAAGTAGTAAACAATATACTTGATATTTTGGAAAATGCTGTTGTGGGATTATCTAAAGAAGCTACAGTTGATATAGAGGTATCTAATTCTACAACTGCTATCGCTACTATTACTTTTACAGCAACAGAGAACTATATATTTGAAGATGAGAGTACCACTAAAACATTGATAATAAATTTAACTGGTAGTGATTTAGAACCACTTACAGTTATACCTAATGAGACATTAGCATCAGTGTTTAATAGTAGTGATAATGATAAATCTACTCCTTCTACTGCATTTCCAGGTACTGCTGGCATTAAGCAAGTTATTACTCTTACTTACAATGATAGTCATAAATTTAATAGTCAACTCACTTTAGGTACTAATGTTGAGTTAGATGGTAGTGATGATACTGCTTTAAAACAAATTAATGCTATGAAAAATGCTGTTGTTAATCATGTAAATAGTATACTTAATGTTTCAGAAAATGCTGTTGATGGGTTATCTAAAGAAGTAACAGTGGATGTTATTATGGACGATACCCGTAAGGCTAAAGCAACTGTTAATATTGGAACAATGGAAGGCTATATATTTGAAGATGATAGTAATCAAAAAACATTTATAGTAGAATTACAGGGGAGTTTTACAACTCTAAGTAATGTAGATGAGTCTGAATTTAATATCCCAGCTATTTATGCTACTCATGGAAAAGCTAGAATAACTGCTTTTACAATTCCTACAGGTTTTGGTGATGTTATAAATAAAGTTCCTGTTAGTTTTAATAATAAAGATAACTTACTTAATGAGAAAAAAATAGCTGTTAAAGAGGCTATGAAGGTTATAGATCTAACTGCAAATGAAAGTATAGAGCTTGATTCTGTTGGGGATTTTCAAATGGATGGTTATGCAAGCTTCAACGGAAAAGGTAATATTGAAGTTACTTTTAAGCCTGCTGATGGTTACAAGTTTGAAAATGGTTCTCCTACTAAAAAAGTTAAAATACATTTTACAGGAGCTTTTATAGACACGGAACAAACAATAGATGAAACTCCATTCAATACTACTGCTAGAGCAAAAAAACCAGGACAGGCAGGAGTCTCTTCTATTCAATTTAATGCGAACTTCAATGTACATAACATACCTATTATGACATTTAACGCACAATTAGTAGACACTCAAAAAAGAGAAGCAATTAGTGGCATTGACGAAATGTTTTATCAAGAAAATGCAAGTTTCAGAGGTCAATTACCTGAGGGTGTAAGATATATTAGAGGTAATGTTAAGATTAAAAAAGAAGGTAATGGTACTGATAAGTGGGGTGAAACACATGCTTGGGTTGAAGTTACTTTTGATGTAAATGATACAGATTATGTATTTTCTGGTGGTGGAAATAGAAAAACAGTTGAAATACAAATTAATGTTTTATCCAGAGGTAATTAGAAGCAGTATCGTAATATAGATACAAGTATCGTTTAGCAACTCTGATTATTGATTGCTAAATCGTAATAAGTAAGATGTAATAAAGAGTAAATAATAAATAGTTTACTATATTTTTTAATTGAGCCACCCTATTTTTGGGTGGTTCTTTATTATTCAGTTTTCAATCAATGTGTGATTTTATAATTTTTTAACAATCTAATCTGTTGATATAAACTTCAACAATTTTAATATTAATTTAATAATTTACTACTATTAAATTATTTTATTTAAACTTTCTAAACATTTAACTATCTATACAGATCCTTTTGAGCTTGCCTTTCTTATTGCGATATTATTAACTCTATAAAAAGTACTCTTGTCTCTACTTATTTCACTTAGATATTTTACAACCTCTAACTGTCCCCTGCTTGCTGACCATATCAGTGCTGTATAACCAGACTCACTCATAATATTAATATCTGCACCATTTTCAACTAGATCTTTTACGATCTCTATATATCCAACAGATGATGCTATAATTAACGCTGTTGAACCTGTAACATTTAGAAAATTTACATCAGCACCTTGTTCTATTAGATATTTTATCACATTAAAATGTCCACCATGAAGAGCGTATATTATCGCAGACTCATCGTAGCTATCTATACTATTAACATCTATCCCACTTGTGATACACTTAATAACACCTTTAAGATTGCCATCTTCTGCATAGTCAAACAACTCTAGCGTTCATATTATTTTGACCCTTTTGATTTTAAGTACTCAACTATATCTGTATAACCTTGATGTTCTGCCAAATCAATAGCTCGTTCACCTTTTTTATTTTTAAGATTAATATTAACACCTTTCTCTACTAATAAACGAACAATATCAAAATGCTTATTGCGTACAGAGGACATCAATGCCGTATAGCCATATTGATCCTGAAAATCAACATCTGCTTTAGATTTTATCAACAAATCTATAACCTCTAAATTGCCGTAATATGATGCAACAAGTAACGCTGTGCTACCTGTATCATCTTCCAAGTCAACAACTGCTCCATTATCTATTAAAAAACTTATCGTTTTAATACGGTCATATCTTGAAGCAACCATCAACGCTGTTGATCCTTTATGATCCTTTGCATTCACATCTGCTCCACTTACTACTAAAAATTTTACAACATCAATATCTTTATTATGCGATGCCCACATTAATGCTCTGCCACCGATATTACTCTCTTGATTAACCTTAGCTCCATGCTCAACTAAATACTTAACAATCTTTAAATTGCCGATACTTGAAACCGACATTAAAGCAGTTACTCCATTATTATCTTGAATAGTTACATCTGCACCATTTTTTACTAAAAATTGCATTATGTTAAAATGACTATTTTTTAATGCATGTATCAAGGCTGTGTGACCTGTTTCATCTTTTGTATTTATATCTGCACCTTTTTTAATAAGTGATTCTACTAATTTAAGGTTGCCATTATCTGATGCTTCCAATAACTGTGCACTATAATTATCTTCTGCTTGAACCTCCCTTGATAACAATAATAGAAATGATAATGTTAAAAAAAATAAAACTATAAAGACATTCAAACGATTAATAATAAACATAACAACCCCTCCTAAATAAATACATTCGAATAATTAATAATAATCATAACAATCTCACCTATCAATACATTCAAACAATTAACAATAAAAATAACAACCCTATCTATTCAACAACTTATTAATAATTTAGTAGTAAGAAAAACCTTTACTACTCAACACTTTATATAGACTATCTTAAAGATGTTTTTTAGATAATTAACAATCTCTGTAGATCCATCATCTGTTGAGATATCCATTGCTGTTTTATTCTCTTCATTTTTAACGCGAATATCTGCACCTTGATCTATTTGATATTTTACCACATCTAAATGTCCTTGATCTACTGCTCTTATAAGTGCCGTTGATCCATTACTATCTATAGCATTAATATCTGCACCTAATGTGATACCACTCCTTTACAGCTTCTATATCTCCACTCTCTGCACTTTTAATAAGTTTCTCATTACTACTTTTCATTACTGTTTATCACCTCGATTATTAAGACTCTCTAAATATTCCACTATTTCTAAATATCTATTCTTGCGAGCTATATCTAACGCTGTTTCTTTCTCATTATTTTGTATATTAATATCTGCTCCTTTACTAATAAGATATTTCATTATCTCTAAATTTTTATTGTCTAAAGCGTTTAATAATGCCGTCCAACCATCATTATCTTGAAGATTAATATCTGCTCCCTTATCAACAAGGTGTTCAACTATTTCTAAATGTAAAGCCCAAGAAGTAAGCATTAATGCTGTTTCGCCGTTTCTATCTTTAGCATTAATATCTGCACCTTTATCTATCACATATTTTACTATCTCTAAATATCCTTGAACAGATGTTCTACTTAATACAGAGTCCCCCGTACTATCCTTAACATTAATATCAGCACCGTTATCAACAAGATATTTTATCACTTCTAAATATCCACAATATGAAGCCCAAAGTAATGACGTATATCCTTTAAAATCTTGAAGATTAATATCCGCTCCACGCTCTACTAGAAATTTTACTATTTCTAAATTTCCATTATATGAAACTACCATTAATGCCGTCCAACCATTACTATCTTTAGCATTAACATCAGCACTATTTTCTATACATTGTTGTACAGCTTTTAAGTCTCCACCTCTTGCACTAGCAATAAGATTATTACTATTCATATTAAACTCCAAAGTTGTTCTATTTAAGGCTCTCTAAATACTTTACGATAGTCGTATATTCTTTTTCGTAAGCTATATCTAAAGCTGTTCTACCCTTATCATCTTTAGCATTAACATCAGCACCTTTCTCTACTAAAAATTTAACCACCTCTAAATGTCCACTCATTGAGGCTGACATCAAAGCTGTAAAATCATCCCAACTTTTAGCATTAACATCAGCTCCATTCTCTACTAAATACTTCATAACTTCTAAATGCCCATTCTCTGATGCCCATATCAATGCTGTATAATTCTTATCATCTATTGTACTTACATCTGTACCTTGCTCAACTAGATACTTAACAATTTCTAAATATCCATAATACGAAGCAGTCATCAATGCTGTACCACCGTAATCATGTTTCATATTAACATCTGCACCTTGATCTACTAAAAATTTAACGATCTCTAAATGTCCATCCTGTGAAGTCAGCATCAATGCTGTCTGTCCTAGATCATTTTTAGTATTTACATCAGTCCCTTTCTCTACTAAATATTTTACGATATCTAAATGTCCATTCTTCGAAGCAACCAGCAATGTTGTATTAGACCAAATATCAATAACATTTACATCAGCACCTTTCTCTACTAAAAATTTTATGATATCTAAATGTCCATACTTTACTGCAAAAAGTAAAGCCGTATAGCCTCCACCTTCGCCTTCATGTTCAACATTAACATCAGCACCTTTCTCTACTAAAAATTTAACCACCTCTAAATGTCCACCCATTGAGGCTGACATCAAAGCTGTGTAACCGTCACCATCTTTAGCATTAACATCAGATCCATTCTCTATACATTGTTGTACAGCTTTTAAGTCTCCATCTCTTGCACTAGCAATTATAACAACAGCTCCATTCTCTACTAAATAGTTCACAATTTCTAAATGTCCATTATCTGATGCCAACATCAATGCTGTTTCACCTTTTTTATTTTTAGCACTTACATCAGTACCTCCTTCGATAAATTGTTGGACACCGATTAAGTCACCATTTTTTGCTGCATCAAATATATCATCACTTTCACGAATTTCTTCAACTTCTGTTTTAACTGCTTCTGCGACAACTTCTGTTGTGTTCCAATATGCTATGATACCCAACAATACCAATAATACCAATAATAATCCTAACTTTTTCATATTAAACTCCAAATTTGTTTTTTAAAGGCTCTCTAAATATTGTGCGATAGTCGTATATTCTTTTTCGTAAGCTATATCTAAAGCTGTTCTACCCTTATCATCTTTAGCATTAACATCTGCTCCATTCTCTACTAAAAATTTAACTGTCCCTAAATCTCCCCACCCTGAAGTATACATCAAAGCTGTTCGATCACCTTCATTTGTAGCATCAATATTAACACCGTTTTCTAAAAGATATTTCACAATATCTAAATATTCTCCCCATGAAGCATATATCAAAGCTGTACTACCCTCATCATCTCTTATATTAACATCAGCACCATTCTCTACTAAACACTTTACGATATCAACATGTCCACTCTGTGTTGCTACCATCAATGCTGTCACGCCCCTATCAGTTTTAGTATTTGTATCAGCACTATTCTCTATACACTCTTGAACCTTTTCTAACCAACCTGAACTTGCCCATTCTACTATCGTCATCTTGCTTATATCTATACCGTGTTCTACTAAAAACTTTACTACATCTAACTGTCCACGATCAGCTGTAGTCATTAACAATGTCATATCGTACTCATTTACAACTTCTAAATCTGCACCGTGATCTATTAGATATTTAACAACATCTAAATGTCCTTGATCTGCTGCTCTTATAATTGCAGTTGATCCATTACTATCTATATTATTAACATCTGCACCATTTTCAATTAAATACTTTACTATATCTATTACGCCTTTTTCTGATGCCCATGTTAACGCTGTAAAACATTTATCATCTTTAGCATTAACATCTGCACCTTCAGATATAAGAACTTTTACTAACTCTAAATTGCCACTCAACGAAGCATGTATCAAAGCTGTAATCTCATACTCGTTAATTATAGTATTAACATTTATACCTTTTTTAATACATTCAAGCACTCCGATAACATCACCTTTTTTTACTTTCTTAATAAAATCATCATTATAGCTTTTCATTACATAACTTACCTTATTATATAAATCTATCTCTATACTACTTATTTAAACTTTCTAAAAATTTTACAACATCAGAACGGTTTGGATTGCTACAAACTATATCTAAAGCTACACGACCTTTCTCGTCCTTCATATTAACATCAGATCCATTTCCTACTAAATATTGAACTATCTCTATATGTCCGCTACCCGTTGCCCTGCTTAATGCAGAAATATTATCATCTAAAGTATTAATGTCCGCACCGTTCTTTATACATTCTTTGACGCCTTTAAAATCTCCGTTTACTGCATAATCAATTAAATCTTTACTCATCTTGTTTTCCTAATTTATGTACAAGTTTTTTGATCCTTACGTAAGACTTCTTGAGACTGTTTTATGCTTTCAATATAGAACATGATATCATTTATCTTCTTTTAAATGTCCAAATGAATGTGCTTGAAGTTTAGGACAGTATTTACGTGCATTCTCTTTACAACTCTTCCTCAAAGTTTCAATTTTATCTATATTTAAATCGTTTTTAATAGGCATATTGTAAAAATAAATCGAAATTATCGGAAAATCAGCTAAAAGTTCATAATCAAAAGTTGTGCGAACATCAACAGAAATATGTGTCAATTTTTTACTATTCTTCATAAAGGTTACATTTGGAACCGTATAATAAAGCTCTTTTAAATCCTTTAGTTCCTTAATAGCCTCTATATCGCTTTCATCTTTTGCTTGGTTAGTTTTAAAATGTGTAAGCTTTTTCATGGTTTTAAGAAATGCTAAATTATCAAGTCTATAATCATCAAATTCAAAAAACTCTAACTTTTTCATATTTATGAGAGACTCTAAATAAGAAGATTTTAAATTAGGAACTTTTTCAACAGAAAGAACCGTTAATTGAACTAATTTCTCTAACCCCTTACCTTCAAATAACGGCAGACGAGCAATCTCCAATTCTTTAATATTATTCGCATTCTCTAGAATTGAGATATCCGTTATATCACTATTTCCAATAGTTAACTTCTTGATCTGCTTAAGCTCTTTTACCCATTTTAACTCTTCATCACCAATAACATAATTTAAAAATACACTCTTTAGTTTTTTATGGTTTTGTAAATCGGGCATAGGTTGAGATTTATGGATTGACAAATGAACTACACTCAGATTTTCCATATATTTGATTATACTAAAATCAAGATCATCTTGTAAATCAAGAGAAATACCTTTTACTTTTGAAAGTTCTGAAATTTGAATTTGTCCATTTTTAGACTCAAACGGAGTAGAAAAATAGCCATCAATCTTTTTAGCAGCATTTATAAAAGACTCAGAAATCTCTACCGTTTCACAACTATCATTAACGTTCATAAAAATAGTTGTATCATTAAAAACAGAACCACTCTTCCATAGGAAATATTTTTCTTCTTCTTCAACATGATAATTAATGTTAGAATTTTTATGATGCTTTTCAAGCCAATTTATAAATTCATCTAAAGTAGGAGCAATAACATATCCTGTGTTACCATCTATATCAATAGCTATAACTTGTCCCATAGTTCCAGATTTAGCAGGATCAAAATCAAAACAAAAATAATAGCCATCGCAACCATCTGCAAATGGTACCCACTTTTTATTAAACGGACCTTCTTTAATACAATCCTCATGGTAAGAGACAATATCATATTCAACACTTAATGAAAGTTTGTTATTTTCAATCATTTCAGCAATGTTTAATAAATTATTACCTGCAACAAGCCCTACTACAATATCGTTTTCTCCTACGCAATGAGTGATAAAATCTTCTAAATCGTAATCTAATTTTTCTATACAAAAATATCTCTTAAAACTCTCGATATCTTCTTGGCTTGCCTTTTCTTGAAAAAAGTTTTCTACTCCGTTTGAATACGTGCTTAACATTTTTGTAAATTTTGTACTTATAGTCATTATTTGTTTATCCTAATATTTTATTAATTATCTTACTCAATTATCAATGATAATTTCTATCGTTTCTTCTTTAATACTTTAATCCAATAAGTTCTCTATACTCTTTAGCATTATCACAATCGCTATCAAGTATATTATCTTCTGTTAAAAGCAGAAATATTATCATCTAAAGTATTAATGTCCGCACCGTTCTTTATACATTCTTTATAGAACATGATATTATTTATCTTCTTCTAAATGTCCAAATGAATGTGCTTGAAGTTCAGGACAGTATTTATATGCATTCTCTTCACAGCTCTTCATCAAAGTTTCAATTTTATCTATATTTAAATCGTTGTTAATAGGCATATTGCAAAAATCAATCGAAATTATCGGGAAATCAGCTAAAAGTTCATAATCAAAAGTTGTGCGAACATCAACAGAAATATGTG
>CAMQYS010000026.1 GCA_947039395.1 uncultured Deferribacteraceae bacterium
CACTTTCAGTATGTAGAGCAGATATATCTTCAATATCTGTATCTATAATATCTGTACCACTTCCAGTATGTAAAGCAGACATATCTTCAATATCTGTATCTATAATATCTGTACCACTTTCAGTATGTAGAGCAGATATATCTATATCATCTAAAGTAAAATCCAAATCTGTGTCTTTAGTTTCAAGCGGCATATTAGAGTTAATATCCTCATCACTATCAACAACTATATCATTTATATCTTTTTCTATCTCACTAATAGCTGATAAAGTATCTATATCTAAATCATCTATATTACCCAACTGCATCTCTATATCATCAAGTACTGGATCATCAGAGTCTATATTAGTACTACTCTGTTCACTACTAATAAACTCATCACTACTAGCTACTTCATCAAAACCTTTATCACTATCAATATTATTTTCATCAGTACTAAAACCTAAATCAAAATCGCCTAATAATAAATCAATATCCTTGAACGCATCATCTGATATATTGGTATAAGATGTATTATTTGTATCCAATGTCTTATCTGTACCGTTTAAATCATCATCAGTGCCGATATCTCCAAAAAAATCTGAATCAACATCTAAATCAATATCAATATCAAGATGATCATCTTCTAGTACATTATCTAATATATCTGATTTCATATCTAACAAATCTATATCATCGCCATTGCCTAATGATAAAATATCATCTAAATCATCTGTACCTGTCGTAAAATCGTCCTCAACTACACTAAAATCGATATCAGTAATATCTTTTTGAGGCATCATCTCTTCATCAAATAAATTAATATCATCTACATCGTCTATGTTGTCAATATTATCTTTCTCATCAGTATCATCATCAGAGAAATAAATAGGTGTTGGAATATCCGAAGTAACTTCTGTTGTATCAGATAACTTTAAATTCAATGTTTCTGAATCAAACGGTTTAACAAGGAAATCATCCGCACCAGTATTAGCTAAATCCTGTTCGGTAAATTTATCAAATGCACCTACTAATAAGATTAGTTTTGTCGATGGATATTTATTCTTTAACTCTTTTACAAAACTATTTACTTGAATATCATCAAGCTTGTTATCTAATAAAATATAGTCAAACTTATCGCTCTGAAGTTTCTCTTCTGCATCTTTTTTATTAAATACTTTTACTAGTGACAATCTTTCAAGATCAATTGATAAGTCTATAACCCTATGAATAGTAACACTATCATCTATCAATAGAACTTTGTTTAACATAAATATCCTCGCGCTAGATATGGAAAAATTAACTTAATTATATCATAGCAAAAATAAAATGCAATGTATTATAAAAGCTATCTTATAAATCTGATGAATAAATTAACATCGCATCACCGTAACTAAAAAACCTATAGCCGTTATTCATCGCATATTTGTATGCATTCATGATATTATCATATCCACCAAAAGCCGATACTAATGATAGTAATGTAGACTTAGGAAGATGAAAATTAGTTATCATCGCATCAACAATCTTAAACCGATAACCTTCTTTAATAAAGATATCGCTATCCTTATCTCCAGCTACTAACTCGCCATTAATATTACATGATGACTCTAAGGTTCTAACAACTGTTGTTCCAACTGCTAAAATTTTTCCACCCGCTTTTCTATGAGCATTAACTCTTTCTGCACACTCTGATGAAATAGAGTAACTTTCTGTATGAATTACATGATCATCTATATACTCTGTTTTTATATCTCTAAAAGTACCTAAACCTACATTTAAAGTTATCTCTTCTATAACTACACCTTTATCTTTTAATAAATCTATTAATGAAGTTGTAAAATGTAATCCAGCAGTTGGTGCCGCTGATGATCCTAACCGTTTTGAATATACTGTTTGATACCTATTATCATCTGAAATATCTACATCTCTATCAATATAAGGAGGAAGAGGCATCTTACCGTAGCTCTCCATGATTGAGCTAACCTCTTTAGAAAATTTAAGCTGATGTCTACCCTCTCCTAAAGATGATTTTACTACTGCAAAATCATCACTTAGCAAGTCACCACTCTGCAAGGCACTAGCTGATATCTGAACTTTATCACCAATCTTAAACTTACCTTTTAGAAGAACGTACGCTTCATTATCGTTTATAATATCTGTAATAAATATCTCTGTCTTGCCACCAGTCAATCGACGTGCAGGAACTCTACTTTTCATAACTTTACTGTTATTTACAACTACCATATATGAGCTATCAAGCAGATCTACTATATCTGAAAAAATATAATCTACTAACTTACCGTTAGATCTATCCACATATAGTAGCTTAGAATTATCTCTACTATCCATAGGATATTTTGCGATAATATTTTTATCTAAATCGTAATCGTATCTTGATGTTAAAACTTTTTTATTAATATCTATCACTAAACCTTATCTACAGTTGTTGAAATGATTTTTTTAATCTCATCAATGCTACTATCAACAGTTTGAACCTTTCTATCTTTACCATATAAAGATTTTATCTCGTTTGGAATATCAACTTTTATATCAAGTTCTTTCTCTATAGCTTCAGTAAATTTTGCTGGGTGAGCGGTTGCAAGCACAACAGTATTATTATTATCTATGCCAAGCTTTATAGCAGCGTTCACTCCACATGCTGTATGAGGATCAACTATATATTTATTCTTGCCATAAAATAAACCGATAGTAGATAAAATCTCTTTATCTGTTGAAAAAGTTGATGAGAAATCTAACCTAATTTTATCCATTTTATCATCTAAATTTAATTTGCCACTACTTTTAAGTTCGTTCATTAAATCATTAACTTTTACTGATGACTCATCATATAGATAATATAAATATCTTTCAAAATTTGAGGCTATCTGAATATCCATTGATGGCGATAGAGTTGGTACAACGTTTGACACCGTATAATCACCATCGTTAATAGCTCTTGAAAGTATGTTGTTACTATTTGTTGCAAGAACAATTTTATCTATATTAAGCCCCATGCGTTTTGCGATATAAAGTGCAAATATGTTTCCGAAATTTCCAGTTGGGACGACAATATTTAATTTATCACCTAACTTTTTTACAGAATTAAAATAGATATAAAAATAGTAAACAACTTGTGCTAAAATTCTTGCCCAATTGATTGAGTTTATAGCACCTAGATTATATTTATCTTTAAAATCGTTATCATTAAATATAGCCTTAACTATATTTTGACAATCATCAAAGTTACCGTTTACCGATAAGTTATAAACGTTCTGATCTAGCACAGATGTCATCTGCATCTCTTGAACTGGTGAAACTAAACCGTTTGGAAAAAGGATAAAGATATTAATATTCTTCTTACCCATCATGCCGTAGATCGCAGCTGAACCTGTATCTCCTGATGTTGCACCTACGATATTAACTGTTCTGTTTCGTCTAATTAAAATATCTTCAAAAAGATTTCCAAGAAATTGTAACGCCATATCTTTAAACGCAAATGTCGGTCCATGAAAAAGTTCTGCTATCTTGATACTGCTACTCTCATAGATAGGGATAATTTTATCATCTCTAAAATTATCAGAGTAGCTACGATCAATAACATCTTTTAATGATGCCTCATCGTAATCTGGAGCGTATAGTTTTATTATCTGAAAAGCGATGTCGCTATATTTCAACTTAGATAAGTTACTGATATTGTCGTCGGTTAATTTAGGTATTTCAGATGGAACAATTAATCCTCCATCTGATCCTAAACCCATTAATACCGCATCTTCAAAACTTACCTGTTTGATACCGCCACGTGTACTAATATATTTCATCTAAATTAACCTTAAGCAACAAGGTCTTTATCTGAAAAGAAAAACTCTATTTCGATTTTAGCGTTCTCTAACGAATCTGATCCGTGAACTGCATTAGCTTCTATATTTTCTGCATATAATTTTCTAAGAGTATTAGCCTCCGCATCAGCAGGGTTAGTAGCTCCCATAAGGTCTCTCCATGATTTAACAGCGTTATCTTTCTCCATACATAAAACAACAACTGCACCTGATGTCATAAATGATACTAACTCACCGTAAAATGGTCTCTCTTTATGTACTAAATAAAAATTCTCAGCATCAGCTTTACTTAAAGACATTTTTCTCATACCGATAATTTTAAAACCTTCTGATTCAATGCGATCAATAATCTTTCCACTAAATCCGTTTTTCACTGCATCAGGCTTAATAATTCCGAATGTTCTTTCCATTTTAAATACTTCCTCTTATAATTTTATATGATTGAACTTAATCGTTCAAACTTCTTACCTTTATAGATATTAACCGATGATTACTGCTAAAAATTGTACACCTTTCTCATCAATAGCTTCTATACTATGAAGCTCATTTTTATTACAGAAAGTTAGATCTCCTTTTTCAACAAAAACTTCTTCACCGTTATTATTATATTTAGCTTTTCCTTCTAAAATAAGGTAGATCTCCATATCATCAACATGTTGATGGTATCCGATTGATGATCCACTTCCTAATGTCATATGGTTGAACGCTGTGATTTTACCTTCTATATTCAAAATATCTTTATATACATCAGCATCAACAAATCCAACTCCACCACGGGGCTTCTCCATTCTCTTCTTTTCAAGCTCTTTAAATCTTATAACCATCTGAAACCTCCGATATTCTTAGTAACTTATAATTCTATATTAATTATTTCTCTATTTCAATAATTATTTATTGAAAAATTATATATTTAACCATAGAATAGAGGAATATGAAAATTAAAGTAGGAATAGGATTTGATGTCCATGATTTTATAGAGAATAGACCGCTTATTATCGGAGGGGTAACTATACCATATCACTTAGGTTTAAACGGACATAGCGATGCTGATGTTTTGATCCACTCTATCATTGATAGTATAGTTGGTGTTACATTATGTAAAGATATCGGATCGATTTTTCCTGATAACGATCAACAATATAAAAATATTGATTCTAAAATATTGTTAGAAAAATCTTATAGCCTGCTAACTGAAGCTGGATACACGATATCAAATATAGACTCAACTATAATCGCACAACTTCCGAAACTCTCTCCTTATATATATGAGATGAGGGAGGGTATCGCAAAAATTCTACAGTTAGATATTGATGATGTAACGATAAAAGCTACAACAACCGAGCATTTAGGGTTTGTTGGAAGAAAAGAGGGTATCGCCTCTATATCTGTTGCTCTTTTAACTAAAGGTATAGTTTAAAGATGTCTACAATATCATTTATGGCGTTAGGTGGAATCGGTGCAATCGGTATGAACTGTTATCTTTATGAAACAGATAAGTCTGCCGTTATTATCGACTGCGGTGTAAAATTTTTTGACGATCATGTAGGCATAGATAAAGAGATACCTGATCTAAACTATCTAGAAACTATTAAACATAAAGATATGATCTGTGTACTCACTCACGGGCATGAAGATCATATCGGTGCTATCAAATATTTAATAGAAAGATATAAAGATTTAACTGTTGCAACAACAAGATATACATTTGAGCTTATTAAACATAAACTTGAAAGTGCATCTTTAAAAGTTAAAAATAAAATATATTTTGATACTACACCTAAAATATCTGTAACTGATATAGATATAGAGTTTATCCCTATAAGTCACTCTATACCTGAAACAGGTGCTATACATCTACGGTCGCACGATGGATTTACTATCCTTCATGTATCTGATTATAAAATTGATTTCAAACCGTATAACGGCACACCGTTTAAACTGAAGCCTTTCTTAGATGTTGCAAATCAAAACCTAAACTGTTTAGTATCTGATTCTACTAATGTTTTATCGCGTGGGTTTACCAAAAGTGAAAAATTTATCAAAAAAAATCTTACTAATATTATAAAAAATGCAGAAGGTAGAGTATTTTTCACAACCTTCACATCTAATATAGAAAGACTTCAACAGGTTTTTGATATAGCAACTGAAACTGATAAATATATCGTTATTGAAGGCAGTTCATTTACTAGAAGTATCGCACTTGCAAAACAGTTATCTAAAATTAAAATTGATGACAATAGAGTCATTACACGCAAAGCGATGGCTAATTATGATAAAAATAAACTTATTTTATTAGTCACTGGATCGCAAGGTGAAAGAATGTCTATTATGAATAAGATATCCTACGATGATTATATTAATATTAATGTATGTGATACAGATTCATTCATATTCTCATCAAGAGTAATACCTGGTAATGAACATAGATTGATAGAGATTAAAAATAGACTATATAGATACGGTGCAAAAGTATACTCTGATCGTGATAACTCTATTCATGTATCTGGACATGGATCAAATTCTGATACTCTATTCTTAATAAAATTGTTACAACCTGATTATCTTATACCTGTACACGGTGAGTATATGCATCTACAAGGACATAAAAAAATTGCAGTAGATAATAACTTAATTGATGAGAAATCTGTACTAATTGTTGATAACGGTGATAAAATATCTTTTAACGACGGCAAACTATTAGAAATAGAAAAAATCGAGTTAGAGAAATTCTATATAGACTCATTCTCAAAATCATTATTAAATATTAAAGACCTAAAAGAGAGAGTTACGGTATCTATGAATGGAGCAATTGCTATCACTCTATTGATAAATACTCTGAAAAATTGTATTATACATGGTCCATATATATCTGTTTTTGGTCTAAGTTTATCAGATACTCTTAGAGATAATTTAAAAGAGTTTATTGTAAACTCAACAGATAGTGGTATCTTTGAGAGAACATCTACTACTGGATGGCATACATTTATTGTAAAATCAATAAAGAAATATTTTAAGAAAAATTATAGCAGAGATATCGCAATATCTATAACTATTGAAGAGGTTTAATTTATAATGACTTTATTAGAAGCAGTCCTACTTGGAATATTACAAGGCATAACAGAGTTCTTACCGATAAGTTCATCTGGACATCTTGCTATCGCATCACATTTAATTGATCTTCAAAAAGAAGATATACTTTACGAAACATTACTACATTTTGCAACTATGCTTGCTATCATAATCTATTTTAGAAATAGAATAATCCTAATAATAAAAGCTTTCTTAGGGATATTTTTTAAACGATATGGTATGGTATATTTTGAAAATAAACGATTTCTATGGGGTATAATATTCGCATCAATACCTACTGGGATAATCGGACTAGCTTTACAAAATACTGTTGTTGGAGTATTTCAAAGCACAACGATCATAGGTTATGCACTCATATTAACATCAATTATATTATACATATCAGATAAATTTAATCCAATAGGAAAATTAACAGTTAAATCATCAATAATTATAGGTATTATTCAAGGTTTAGCAGTTTTTCCAGGTATCTCTAGATCTGGATCAACGATCGCAACTGCTGTTATGTTAAACATAGATAGAAGAGAAGCAGCAGAGTTCTCAATGTTAATATCGCTACCTGCAATTTTAGGTGCTACAATACTACAATTAAAAAATATTAACCCTGCATCATTAACAGATATAAACATATATCTATTTGGTATGGGAGCTGCATTTATCACAGCACTATTTGCGATATCTTTTATGTTGTATGTGGTAAGAAAAGCTAAATTAACTTATTTCGCAGTGTATTGTCTATTAGCAGGTGTTGCTACGATAATATTTATATAATTAAAAGAAGGTACTATGACAAAAAACAGTAAATCAAGATATAAACAAAATGATAATAACGACTCAAAATTAGCAACAGATATTTTACTAACTATATCTATTCTACTTGCTATTTTTACATTTTTATCTCTTATATCACATTCATATAATGATCCGTCTTTCTCCAATATAATCTTCTCTACATACGAAGATAAACTTGATAACTACTTCGGTAAGATAGGAGCGTATGTATCTGATCTACTTGGAACACTTTTTGGTGGTGCTGCTCTTCTTATACCATTCTTACTACTGTACCTATCTTTTCTGCTATACTCTTTAAGATTAAATAGAGTTACTATACTTTCTCCTATTTTAGTATTCGTATACTCATTACTACTCATACTTGTATCATCATCATTTCTAGGGCTTATAACAGATATGGATATATATTTTAACTCACAAAAATCTGGTGGACTATTTGGAGTTATCGCATCAGAGTTTATAGTATCAACGATAGGTAGAGTTGGTGGTATTATAACTTTCTTCCTGCTAGTTGTGATATCTATTATGCTTCTATTCTCTCTATCATTTGCCGATATGAGTAAATCGTTTATAATAACTTATAACTTTATTCAACCTAAAATTGAGAAACTTGTGGCTCTAATTCAATCTAAAACAACCTTAATTATAGATAAAATAAAAGGTAAGATCAGAGCTATAAAAGATAAAAATATTAATATAGATAAAGATATAGATAATCATAATATTCCTACTGCAAGTAATGAAGATATCACTACGACTAATAATTATAAAGGGTATCCATTAATAAGTGAAGGAAACGTTACTACTGATGAATTAGAAGACTTCACTGTTAAAGCATGCGCTATTGATACTAAAGATTGTCCTGTTGAAAATGATAATGAAATTTTATTTATAGATGAAATGGCTAATAACGATAACAGTAGTAACGCTACAGTTGATGCAATTGAACCTATATCTATATCTAAATACTCACCGTATGCTAGATACTCTATTCCTGTTGATATCTTAGACAAACACGATAATGTGATAAAAGGAGATAGTAAAGAAGAGTTAGATGCTAACGGTAATCTGCTTCTAGAGAAATTATCTGATTTTGGTGTGCAAGGAAAAGTTAGAGCTATCTATCCAGGACCTGTTGTTACTATGTATGAGTTTGAACCAGCTCCTGGAACTAGAATATCTAAAATAGCTACACTTGAGAACGATCTAGCATTAAATATGTCTGCATTATCTATAAGAATAATCGCACCAATTCCAGGTAAAAATGCTGTGGGTATTGAAGTGCCTAATAAAAATAGAGCATCAGTATTTATTAGAGATCTGCTTCAATCGGTTGAGTTTGCAAATGAAACATCTCCACTTACTGTAGTGCTTGGAAAATCTGCTGCTGGTAAGCCGTTCTTCTCTGATATTGCAAAGATGCCACATCTACTAGTTGCTGGAACAACTGGTTCTGGAAAATCTGTAGGGCTTAATACGATTATTGTTTCAATACTCTATAAATCATCTCCTGATAATGTTAAATTTATTATGATAGATCCAAAAATGGTTGAACTTTCAATATATAATGATATTCCACATCTATGGGCTCCTGTTGTAACTGACCCTAAACTTGCATCATCTGTACTTAAAAATGTTGCAACTGAAATGGATAGAAGGTACGAAGTTTTAGCTGAAAAAAAAGTTAGAAATATCGAAGGTTATAATCAGATGATTGCGAACGATCCTGAACTTAAAAAAATGCACTATCTTGTTGTTGTTGTCGATGAATTCGCCGATCTTATGATGATCGCTGGAAAAGATGTTGAGTTCTCTATCACTCGTATCGCTCAAAAAGCAAGAGCTGTAGGAATTCATCTTATAATAGCTACTCAACGTCCAACTGCAAATGTTATTACAGGATTAATTAAATCTAATATGCCTGCACGTATTGCTTTTAAAGTTTCACAAAAAAATGATTCAAGAGTTATCCTAGATCAAAACGGAGCAGATATGTTGCTTGGTAAAGGAGATAGCCTATTTATGCCTCCAGGGACTTCTGATTTAATTCGTATACACGGTGCGTTTGTGTCTGATGAAGAGGTTAGAAATATAGTTGAACATCTCTCTAAATTCGGCAAACCTGAATATAACATGGATATGGTTAAAGAAGTTAAAGATCCTGCTGATGAAAGAAAATCAAGAAACGATCAAGATGATTACGATGATAAATATCAAGAAGCACTAGACGTTATATATGAGAAAGGGCATGCATCAATATCTCTCATTCAACGACACCTAAAAATCGGCTATAACAGAGCTGCAAGAATTGTTGAAATGATGGAGAAAGAAGGGGTGATCGGTGCAAGTGATGGTACTGCTAAACCTAGAGAAGTTATAAGAAGATAAACATACAGATCTTTTACAGTTGTAAAAAATATCTTCAACACATTAAAATTTTTAACTAGCACACTCAAATATTTAAATAATTAAATACTATTAGATAATCTAAAAATTTAGTGTAATAATAAGAAAACTTCTAGCAATCGTAAGAATAAAGATACCTATATAAAAAAGATCAATACTCAACTTAAATATTTTAATATTTAAGTCAACCATCACAAAAACAGTATAGATAAAATTATAATTTTTAATATATTTCAATAAATATAGATATGCATATTTATACTTATATTATTTTGTTGACATCTATAGCATATAATCTTACTATAATCAAGGTTATACTTCACTTATTTGTATTGGATAAGGATAACAGTAGTTAATATAAATAAATCGGAGAAATTATGTTTCCAGAACTAAAAATAGGCGATTTAGTCGCAAAAACCCCTATCGTCCAAGGCGGAATGGGTGTAGGGATATCATTGTCTGGTCTTGCATCAGCTGTAGCTGAACAAGGCGGTATAGGAATTATTGCGTCAGTAATGGTTGGTATGAACGAACCTGATATATCTAAAAAGCCAATAGAAGCAAATCTGCGTGCTTTACGTAATGAAATAGCTAAAGCTCGTGAGAAAACTAAAGGTATCATTGGTGTAAATATAATGGTTGCCTTAACAACATTTAAAGAAATGGCTAGTACGGCTATCAAAAGTCGTGCAGATATAATATTTTCTGGTGCAGGATTACCATTAGACTTACCTCGTATCTTACTAGATACTTGTGAAGAGAAGAAAGAACAGTTTAAAACTAAACTTGTTCCGATAGTTTCATCTGCTCGTGCAGCTGGTGTAATCGCTAAAAGATGGATGACTCGTTACAGCTATGCTCCAGATGCACTTGTTCTTGAAGGACCTAATGCTGGTGGACATCTTGGGTTTAAAGCTGAAGAGTTATATGATTCAAACTTTAGTCTTGAAAATTTACTTCCACTTGTACTTGATGAAGCTAAAAAAATCGAAGATCAATCTGGTAAACAAGTTCCCGTTATTGTTGGTGGTGGTGTATATACAGGTGCAGATATCGCTAAATTCTTAGATCTTGGTGCAAGTGGTGTTCAGATGGGTACACGATTTGTAGCAACTGAAGAATGTGATGCTGATGTTAGATTTAAAGAAGCTTTTATTAGTGCTACATCTGATGATATTGCTATTATTAAAAGCCCTGTTGGTATGCCAGGTCGTGCATTAAAAAGTCAGTTCATTCATGATATGGAAGACGGAAAAACAAAACCATTCAAATGTAGCTTCCACTGTATACATACATGCGATCCAAAAACAACACCTTACTGTATAGCTTTAGCTCTTATATCTTCTGTGGAAGGTGAGCTTGATAAAGGATTTGCTTTTTGTGGTGCAAATGTTGGTAAAGTAGATAAAATAATATCTGTTAAAGAGTTATTTGAAACTCTACAAGCTGAGTACAATGTTGCTAGACAACAGATGATTAAATAATTTTTAACTATAATTAACTTTATTATTAAATAAATGGGTTGCGTATGTCAGCCCATTTTTTATATAGCAAAAAGTTGTTACTATGCGGTGTGAGATAATTACATATAGAAGTGAGTTTTGTGTTATATTAAAATAACAACCACTATAAAAAATTGTTATAATAATATATCGTGAGATTAAAAAAGAGTTTCAATAATTATAGTTCAAAGATGAGTTTGTAATTTCTCGTTTTTATCTATCAATGTATGATACTAAAAAATAATTATTACATATCTTCAAAATTAGACTATTCTAATTTTAATCATTTTAGATAAAATAAAATTTAGGTGCGATAAAAATGAAGAAACTTTTAACTCTCATAATAATTCTTATCAGTACAAATCTTTTTGCCAGTATAAATCCTACAATAAAATCGAGTGATGAAACATTATATATTTTATCTGGAAAGATTGATAATAAATATCCGATCACAATGTATCTAACTATAGATAATGACACTGACATGATTTCAGGAAATTATTATTATAATAAACATCGTAAAATAATTTACTTACAAGCTGGAGAATTAGATAATAAATCTGAGGTTATTTTAAGAGAGTATTTTTACGATGAAAAAGGTAACGCAATTTCTTCTGGAGAGTTTAGAGGTGCTATCAGATACGATAAAGATGAGGGTATAATATTTAAAGGTATTTGGTATAACACTAAACAGAGTTTAGATTTTATTTTAAGGCTTGATAAAAACAGTACAATAAATGAGATCAAAATAACTAATTATAAATATAAATATATTAGTGCGTTTACGTCAGTTGAAAACACTCCAGAATTCATCTCTGACTTTAGCATACTTGAAATATCTAATCCTAAAAAACTATCTGGAATAAAAAAAATCAATGCACAGCTTAAAAACTTTTTTAATATCAACAATCTATACTATTCAAATTGGAAAAATGAAATTGAAGAGTATGCTACTGAGTATCCAGACTCTTTTATCATTGTATTTCATTCTTGGGATTCAAATAGTTTGTATTTTGTCAAATATATTGATAACACAATCTTATCTCTACTCAACAATCATAGCTCAAACACAGGTGGTAATCATGGTAATACTAATTTGATAACGTCTATATATAATATAGATAGTGGAGAATTAATTAATAAGTCCGTTGATGATTTAATTATTGATATCAATAACTTAGAACTGCTTGCCATGTTACAAAAAAAGTTAATAGATCATGCAAACACAATGATGGATGGTACAGAAACTGTAGCTGGTATTAAAGATAAAGGGTATGACGGAAAAAAAGATTACTATAACTTTGATGAAATTAGGTTGAACAGCAATTTTTATGTTGATGCTTACGGAGTAACTTTTGTTTATAGTCCTCCATATGATATTGCTCCTTACTCTTTTGGTTCGGTGGAGATAACATTTAGCTATAATGAATTAAAACCGTTCGTAAAAAAATCGTCAAAATTATATTATCTATTTACGTAGAGGTTTTAAGCAAACAAAGTTCTTATAGCTCACTCGTATTTATTGCAAATCATATAATTATCGGTTAAAATATTTTATATAAAATAAAATTTAGGTGTGACGATTATGAAAAAACTTTTAACTCTCATAATAATTCTTATAAGTACAAATCTTTTTGCAGATATAAAACCTACAATAAAATCGAGTGATGAAACATTATATATTTTATCTGGAAAGATTGATAATAAATATCCGATCACAATGTATCTAACTATAGATAATGACACTGACATGATTTCAGGAAATTATTATTATAATAAACATCGTAAAATAATTTACTTACAAGCTGGAGAATTAGATAATAAATCTGAGGTTATTTTAAGAGAATATTTTGATGATGAAAAAGGTAACTCAATTTCTTCTGGAGAGTTTAGAGGTGCTATTAAATACGATAAAGATGAGGGTGTAATATTTAAAGGTATTTGGTATAACGATAAACAGAGTTTAGATTTTATTTTAAGGCTTGATAAAAACAGTAAAATAAATGAGATCAAAACAGCAGATTATGAGTACGAATTTATTAGTGAGTTGAAGTCGGACACAACTACTCCTGAGTTTACATCTGGTTTTTCTATCCTTGAAATATCTAACCATAAAAATTTAGTTGGTATAAAAAAAATTAATAAATACCTAAAAAACTTTTTTGATGCTAACAATCTATATTTAGAGTGGGTGGATGAGATGAAAAATCTTGCTAAAAACTATCCGAACTACTCTTTTGATAGTGATAGGGACTCATGGATAATTCAGAGTTTGTTTTCTAATACGTATACCGATAATATTTCTCTATCTTTAGTTAATGAGCAGTATGCATATACAGGTGGTGCTCATGGCAATACTGATTATAAATCATTAATTTTTTATATCAGTAGTGGTAAGTTAATAGATGGAAAAGTTACTGATTTAATTATTGATATCAACGATAAAAAATTAATTAAGTTGCTTAGAAAAAAATTGATTAATCATGCAAAAATAATGATGGGTGGGGGAAATTCTACTGATCAGATAACAGATGATGATGCAAAGGATAATTATTTTAAGTTTGATGAAATCAGGTTGAACAGCAATTTTCATTTAGGTGTGGACGGTATCACATTTATTTATAATCAATATGAGATAGCCGCGTATGTTTTTGGAGCGATATCTATAAAATTTAGTTACGATGAGTTAAAACTGTTTGTGAAAAAATCATCTAAATTATATTATCTATTCAAGTAAAGATTTTTAAGCAAAAAATAAGTAAGCAGAGTTTTTACGTCCTTAAGGGAGAAATCACGCAGACAGAAAAAGAGATTGTAAGCTTTGATAAAAAATTAGAATTGTGGGATGAATACAAAAAGTTAAAGCCTACTTTTAAAGAAATACAATGCTTTATCTGATAGTGATAAAAAGATTGTTTACAAAAAGCACTTTGCAAAGATTGACCTAGCAAAAGAACTTAAAAAAATATGGAAAGATTATAAAGAAAGTGGCAATGAAATAACTCCAAAGTTTGGAGCAAAGAAAGTGCAAACTTCAAAACAATAAGAAACTTTATAACTGGAAAATGGATCAGTTAGGGGACGAACTAGACAGAGCCGAGAAAATCACTAAAAAGCTAGACGAAATGCAGATTGATTTCGATAGAGTACAATCTAAAACTAAAGAGATGGAAATATAAAATTCACATATTGTGGCTTGAATTATGGAAGTGATTATTATACAGTATATGTAAGGATTATTTTAGTAATCACGAAAAACAACGAATACGGTGCAATGCTGTAAAGATTATCTAATAACAAGGAGCGTAAATGGACAATACATACCATAACATTGTTAATAATCTGGCTAAGAATTTAAATTTACCCGCACTTGGACCATATGATCAAGATTGGGAATATGTTGTATCTGATTCGAGCAAAATAGAAGAGTTTGTTGCTTATTACGAAAATAAAACCTCAACTAAATGGGAAAAACAAATTTTAATGGCAATTATCATATCCTCTTTTGATGATTCTATTTGTGACAACTCTTTCAACAAAGAGTTGTGGAGTAAAACGGAATCTGTTTTATTTAGAGAATTTGAAATACATAAAGAGGAACTTGAGTACTGGGCAAACTATGAAGAATATATAGAGCTTGAAGATTGTTTTTATATAACTCCTTATATTAGAGGTATTATAGAAAAACATGGAAATGAATTTACAAAATGAGAATAATCTTATCTAACAGCAAACGCCATAAGCACCAATAAAATCTAGTGATGAAGCGCTATATATATTATCTGGAAAGATTGATAATAAGTATCTGATCACAATGTATCTAACTCTTGATAGTAAGCGTAATGCAATTTCAGGAAGATACTACTACGATAATCAAGGTAAATCAATTAATTTAACACCTATCAAATCAGATAAAAACTCTGAGGTTCTTTTATCGGCAGATGATTTAATTATTAATATTAATAATTTGACATTACTTGCTATGTTACAAAAAAAATTATTTGATCACGCTAACAGAATGATGAATGGTACAGAGACTGTATCTCATGTTAATGGTTACAATGGAAAAGAGGATTACTATAAGTTTGATGAAATTAGATTGAACAGTACTTTTTATGTAGATGCTTACGGTGTTACTTTTGTTTATAGTCCGTACGAGATAGCCCCTTACTCTTTCGGTTCTGTGGATACAACATTTAGTTACGATGAATTAAAACCGTTTGTGAAAAAATCGTCTAAATTATATTATCTATTTAAGTAGGAGTTTTAACGTAGCATAGTTTTAAGATATTATGTTGCTTAATTAGAAGTTTTAAGTAGGCAGAGTTTTAATTATTATTTTGCTTACTTAAAACATTACATCTATTTTATCAAATAAGATTTTATGATTTAATTTTAAAATATCCTTTAGCCATTGTTTCTCTTCCTTTATGGTTATCGTTAGGGATATCAAGAATTGTGCTTACATGCTGTAAAAACTCTTCAAACTCTTTATTTTTAGCAAGTTTATTCATCGTGTCTAGCTCTAGTTGATTTTTCTTAATAGCAGGAAAAATAATTTCAGACTCAATAGGGGTTTCATAATTTAACTGCAATATACCTATTTTAAAAACTTGATTAAGACGCTGTAGCTCTAACTTAAAATCAGGATCATCTTGTATATCCATTGCAACAAGCCACGACTCATTAGCCCAGCTAGAGTTTGAAACTGTTTGGAAAAAATACTCTGTCAAGTTACTCATATTTAATTTACGTTTTAATTCAAACGCCCATAACTCAACATCAGTGATATTAAGTTGTGATGAAAGTTTTTGAAGCGTTCTATTATATTCACGAAACACAACACCAACCATATCGGGCGTGCCCCACTCCATTCCACCTTTTTTAGTTTTAGAAACTGCGTTCGCATTAATTGTTTTAGAGTACATTTTATGAGTATCGAAAAGATACTCTGCTAATGGACGATGTAGATCTTTCTCTTTTATAGTATCTAACCCTGTAGACTTATCATGTTCTTCTTCACTTTTATCTGCACGTTCCTCTATTTGAGATTCTTTTAAGTTGAGATCTTTTACTTTTTCTTTTAACCAAAAATATCCACGAGATGTTTTTATAAAAACAGAATCTTCTTCTTTTTTTATACTTACATATATCTGTGCCTCAATACTGCTCCAAGGAGTTAATCTCATGCCTCGTTTAGGATCTATTGCAGGCAATTGAGTATGATAGCCTTGAGCCTCTGCTTCTATCCATATCTGCCTACCTTTCATCGGCTTATCACTTCCACTCAAAACTTTTTCTGCTAACCCTAGAAATGTTAAAGCCATATAAATCTCCCCAAATTTTGATAATCACAATTTTCTAAATGATCAATACTCATACTACTTCTTAAAACATTTTTCTAAGTAGTATAAATATTAAATTTCTGCACATCTATTAACTTTATATTAAATGAGAAAATAGTTAGTTAAATGTAGGTTTTCACTAACTGCTTACAACTTTTAGAGTTACAACTTCACCGACGATTAATGTGCTCCTATACTAATTATAAATCCATGACACATAAAACATCCCTCATAGAATGTTTATAATTAGTACAGAACATCAATATCTTCATCTTCTATAGTTGGGATAATCGGAGATAGAAATGGGTCTACATGTTTTTTTACCACACCTCTAGCCAATGAGAATACTTGAAAGTGATTCTGCTGACCATTTGTATTCTCATCATCGTATAGATAGATTAGTCCATAGCTCCCTTTGGCAACCTTTCCTATATACTCAAATAATTGAAATATTTCTTCAGTATCTGGACGTATTCTATTGGCAAAATTAGAGAACTGTATAAATGGACTACCATTTCCATTCTTTATTTTAGGCTTGAACCAATGTAATTGATTGATTTTTTCACCTATCTCTGCAACTACGAAATCTATGTTATCGCCTTCTTCAAAAATAGCTTCATAGGTATCTCGAATTGTGACCCAGCCATGCAGCTCTATCATATCTTTCTTATCCTTCTTCTTTAGTCAATAAATAATTATCAAATACTTATAACTCTAAAAAATTTCTGTATTATATATCCATGTATTACATATCACGATATTACATACCTTGATTTTTTTCAGCGATTTTTACATACTCATCAGCAGATATGCTCTCTATGACAACACTTCTTGCATCAAAATAATTTTTACTACTTTCTGGAAGTGCCGACATAAATTTATTGTAATCTGCAATTATTTCATGACTATCCCCTGTTGACTTCATAAATGTTAATTTCCACTCATCAACCTCGAACTGAAATTCTCCAGTTTCTGAATCACGATAATCCTCTGTTATATATCCTTCCATAGGAAGAATACTTCTTGTATCCTCTGATAAAACATACATACCTAAAATCTTTCCGCTGTTCTTATCTTTATAAAACATCGGCTTTGCATAGTAAGCATCTATAACTTGTTTCTCATGCAGGTAATCTCTAACTACAGATAAATCAGAGTTATTTAAAAATAGTTCACCCTCTTTTTTACCGATAAATAACGCCCACATCGTTCCATGAATTAATAAATATTCATAAGTATCATCAAGTATAGCTTTTGTCATCTGCTCTAGTGCAGTCATGCTTCCATTTTCAAAACTCTCTTTACGACTTTCAAACTCTTCAATTGTTACACTCTCATCATCTACTTCAATATCACATTCGCAAAACTCTGTAACACGTTTAACAATTGACATCAATTCATCTATCTCTTCACTCGATGTTGGAAATGAAAGACGTAAGTAAACATTCTGATAACCCTCACCAAAACCTATTCCAATACCTCTGCCGATTAGATTCGGATTATATGCAACTGGATATCCTTCCTCTGGATTTTCTCCAAGTCTTACTCCATCAAAATATCCAATTACTAAATTATTACCTAAAATAACTGATGGTCCTATCTCTTTTATTGACGCACCTTTCTGCTTAATCGTAATATCAATCCCCATAATAAACCCACCTATTTTAAATTTGTCTGTACCATTAGCAGTAATTTTAATACAATAAATTTTTCATAAACCTTTTATCAATCTACTTCTTCTTACCTTTCTTAAAATAACTACTCCATTTGCTATTAACTAAATCAACAATATCTTGTGACATCTTAATATCTTTAGGCCACTCACGCATATGTCCTTCACTTGGCAACTTTTTAGTTGCATCAATTCCGATCTTATGACCCCAAAATTCGTGAGGTGATGAATGATCTAATGTATCAACTGGACCTTTTGTAACTAAAATATCTCTATCCCAATCAACGTTATTACCTAGTCGCCATAAAACTTCACTTGTATTATGTACATCAACATTTGAATCTACAATCACTATCATTTTAGTAAACATTAACTGACCTGCACCCCAAACATAGTTCATGATTTTTTGTGCCTGCATCGGATACCTTTTATCAATAGATATAAATAACATATTATGAAATACACCTTCTAACGGTAACGCCATATCAACTATCTCTGGAAGTTGTTTCTTTAGTAACGGTAGAAAAATTCTTCCCGTTGCAATACCCATATAACAATCTTCCATAGGAGGTTTACCTACAATCGTTGTAGGATATATCGCATCTTTACGGTGTGTTATAGCTGTTATATGAAATACAGGATATTTATCTGCTAATGAATAATATCCAGTATGATCGCCAAACGGCCCTTCAACTCTCAACTCATCAGTTAATACATAACCCTCTAAAACTATCTCACTATTTGCAGGAACTTCTAAATCAACCGTTTCACATTTTACCATCTCAACTGGTTTCTTACGGATAAAACCTGCTAATAACATTTCATCAACGCCATCAGGTACTGGTGCTGTTGCAGAATATATTACAGCTGGATCAGCTCCTATCACTACTACAACTTCTAATTTATCTAATCCCATTCTTCTAGCTTTATTATAATGATCTGCACCACTGTGATGAATATGCCAGTGCATACCAGCAGTATTTTTATCATATACCTGTACTCTATACATACCACAATTTCTTGTTCCACTCTCTGGATCTTTAGTAAACACTGCTGGAAGAGTGATAAACTTTCCACCATCATCTGGCCAACATTTAAGTATAGGAAATTTAAATAAATCTACATCATCTCCCTTTAAAATAACCTCTTTACATGCACCGCTTTTAACTGTTTTAGGAAATATCTTATTTAGATCCATTAACATAGGTAACGCTTTTAATTTATCTAAAAAATTGTGTGGTACATTTTTATCAATAAGACTTATTATCCTCTCTCCAAGTTCATCAAGATTTTCAACCTCTAATGCTAAACACATTCTTTTTACTGAACCAAAAAGATTTATCGCAACTTTATGTTTTGATCCCTTAGGGTTATTAAATATCAACCCTTTACCAAAATCTTTTGAAACTCTATCTGTTATCTCTGTTATTTCAAGCTCTGGATCAACTTCAATATCAATCTCTTCTAGCTCACCCTCTGCTTTCAACTTCTTAATAAATTCTCTTAAATCTTCATAGGCCATTAAATACTCCTCTTCAATAAAACATAAAAATAATCATACTTTTATATTTCTTATAGAAAATACCTACTAAAAAATTAGTAGGTATTTATATTATAATAATATCTTTTAAACTTAAAATCAGTAAGGGATCGTCGATAAGAAAAATCCTGCTGCAACTGCTGAACCTACAACTCCTGCTACATTCGGAGCCATCGCATGCATGATTAAAAAGTTAGATGGATCTTCTTTCGCTCCAACAACTTGACAAACACGAGCTGCAAGAGGAACTGCTGATACCCCTGCTGCACCTATAATAGGATTGATTTTGTCCTTACTAACAAGATTCATTAACTTAGCAAATCCAACTCCACTTGCTGTAGCTATTACAAATGCTAACGCTCCCATACCAAATATCTTCAACGACTCTGGTGTTAAAAATCTTGTTGCATCAGTAGATGCTCCAACTGTTACACCAAGTACAATTGTTACTATATCAATAAATGATGTACGAGCAGTTAATGCTAACCTTTCTGTAACACCTGACTCTCTTAACATATTGCCGAAGAAAAGCATACCAACAAGTGTTAATGCTCCTGGATCAAGTAATGCTACAAATATAAACGCTACTATAGGAAAAGCTATACGTAATCTTTGTGATACAGGTTTTGACGCCTTCATACGTATTAATCTCTCTTTCTTTGATGTAAGCGCATATATAACTGGAGGCTGAATAACTGGTACAAGTGCCATATATGAATAACCCGCTAATGCAATAGCACCCAGTAATTCTGGAGCCATTTTAGATGCTATAAATATTGATGTAGGGCCGTCTGCACCACCGATAATACCGATAGCCGCCGCTTGCTGTACTGGAAATCCCATAGCTATACAACCTATGAAAGTTATGAAAACACCGACCTGTGCCGCTGCACCCAATAACATTAATCTAGGTTGTGATAACATAACTGAAAAATCTGTCATCGCACCAATACCTAAAAATATTAGTGGTGGATAGATACCATACTCTATCCCTTTATATAAAAAGTTTAATACTGAACCTGCTTCATAAAGACCTATACCCATTCCTTCTGGAAGTGGAATATTTCCTATTAATACTCCAAAACCTATCGGAACAAGAAGTAACGGTTCAAATCCTTTAACTATCGCAAGGTATAGGAAGATACAACCGATTATTAACATCAATAGATGTCCTTCTGTAAACATTCCTATGGAACCATGCGTGAAAAAATCTAAAAACATCTCCATAACTGTTCTCCTAATAAATTAAATTGTTAAAATGTTAACCAAGACTACTCAAATTCAACTAATAATTGATTGTCTCTAACTATTTCAGTTGCCGCAACATGAACTTTTTTAACAACACCATCTACTGGAGAAGCAATTGATGTTTGCATCTTCATCGCTTCTAAAACTAATAACTCTGATCCCTTAGCTACCTTTTCGCCTGCTTTTACAGCTATTGAAATTATCGTACCACCTACTGGTGCATTGATAGCTTTATCGCCACCTACTGATGGACCTACTGGTGCTGCTGCTGGAGTCGGAACTGAAATCGCTGCTGGTGCTACTGCTGCTGGTCTTGAAATTACTGGTGCTGATGTAACCGCACCATCTACTATATCTACTTCAACATCATACGATGTACCTTGAACTGTTATTCTCATTTTCATGATAAGTATCCCCTTTCTATAATTATTTCAATAATTTAAAACGTATAAAAATAGTGTAACAATAACCCTGTTATGCTTTTTTAGGCATATGATTGTTATGATTAATCGTTCTTGATTCTAATTTCCAAGTGCTATCACAATCTACCATACCGGGCATAACCATCTCACCTGAACCTTGTGATGAAATAGTTGCTGCAACTGCAGCTGATATTACTGCAATAATCTTTGGATCTATACCCGATGATGTTGATGGAGATGATACAGCTGTACTACATGACTGCCCACCACTAACATCTGTATTATCTTTTTTAGTAAACTTAGCATCTACTCTTTTTAATATACTAACCATAACTACTAAAACTACTAAAACCACAAAAACAACCGCTACGCCAACAACAGACACATACATCGCTGCATATATCCTTTCGCTTAAAGTTGCTGTAGTGCCAGTAAGTGCTTCCATAATATTCATATTATATTACCTCCAATACTACATAGGTATAAGACCATGTTTCTTAGCTGGTCTAGATTCTTTTTTACTTGCAAATATTTCTAATGTTGCTGCTAAATATGCTCTCGTTTCTGCAGGATTTATAACGCTATGGATATATCCACGTTTTGCAGCAACGTATGGATTAGCAAATAGATCTGAGTATTCAGCAATACGTTTAGCAGTTTCTTCTTTTGGATCTGCAGCGTTTTTAATATCTTTACCATATAGTAACGATACCGCTCCTTCTGCTCCCATTACAGCTATCTCTGCCGTTGGCCATGCAGCAACTCTATCTGCTCCCATCTCTTTCGAACACATAGCTATATATGCTCCACCGTAAGCTTTACGAATAATTAATGTTATTTTTGGAACAGTTGCTGATGCATATGCAAACAACATCTTAGCTCCATGACGAATTATCCCACCATACTCTTGTGACGTACCTGGCATAAATCCCGGAACATCTACTAAGTTTATTATAGGAATATTAAATGCATTACAAAATCTGATAAAACCAGCAGCTTTATCTGATGAATCAATATCTAGAACCCCTGCCTTAAATGCAGGTTGATTTGCAATAATACCTATACTTCTACCGTTTAATCTACCAAAACCAACTATAATATTTTTAGCATAATTTGCCATTACTTCCATGAAATCTGCATTATCTACAATTTTATAGATGATCTCTTTCATATCATATGGCATTCTTGGATTTAGTGGAACAACTGGTGCAAATGATGGATCTGATTTGATAGCTGATTTTCTATTCTCCATAACTATTGGAGGTTCTTCTGAATTATTTGATGGTAAAAATGATAAAAGACGTTTTGTTATATTCATAGCATCTTCATCACTTTGAGCGATAAAATGAACGTTACCTGATATAAACGCATGATTGCCTACACCACCTAGTGCATCTAATGTAACTTCTTCACCTGTAACTTCTTTGATAATCTTAGGGCCAGTAATATACATCTGACCAGTACCTTGAACTTGAATTAAAAAATCTGTTAACGCTGGAGAGTAAGCAGCACCACCAGCGCATGGACCAGCGATAATTGATATTTGTGGAACAACTCCAGACAATAATACATTGTGATAAAAAATATCACCGTAACCTGTTAACGCAGACACACCTTCTTGTACTCTTGCACCACCTGAATCATTTATAGATACAAACGGTTTACCAACTTTTAATGCTGCACGCATAAGCTCTGCTACTTTAGATGCCGCAGCTTCGCCTAATGTACCAGCATTTGAAGTAAAATCCTGACTCATAACAAATGCAGTTCTGCCATCGACCGAACCCATACCTGCAACTATACCATCTGCTGCAATTTCTTTGCCTGTCATACCAAAATCTGAACACCTATGCTGAACAAACATCTGATTTTCTTGAAACGTTCCTTTGTCCATTAGACAGTCGATACGCTCACGCGCTGTCATTTTGCCTTGCGCATGCATCTTAGCAATTTGAGCCTCGCCGCCGCCTAATTGGATGCTCTTTTTCAAATTCTCAAGCTCAAGAACTTTATCTTTCTCTTTTGACATGATAAAACACCCTCCTTACTTTATAGTATATTCAATGAACGAACAAATGTATAAATACAAAAATATAATAATTAATCATATATATTTATATATCAACTAATTATTATATTTTAAAGCTCTAGTAATCAAAAAAAAAATAACTCTACTAGCAAACTCTTAAGGGTGAAATATATGCCTAACGTTGTCCTGGTCTTCTTGGACTGTACTGTCCTCTTCCAGATGAACTACTTCCGTCGCCACTACGACTTCCGCCACCGCTACGACTTCCGCCACCGCTACGACTTCCGCCACCACTACGACTTCCACCACCACTACGACCGCTGCCGCCACCTGATCTATTATTATCTCTAGGCCCTCTTGCAGCTCTCGCTTTACTAGCAAATGATTTAAACACTGGTATAATATTTCTAAGATCCTCTGGAAGAAGTAGTAACTCTTCCTCTGGATTAATATATTTTAATCGTTGACCCGTAAATCTTTCTATTCTTGGAATATAGTATGAGTCTTCCTCTGTTGCAAATATTACAGATATACCTTTACTTCCAGCTCTTCCAGTTCTACCAATTCTGTGAACATAATCCTCTGGATCATCTGGTAATGCAAAATTAAATACATGTGATACATGATCTATATGAATACCACGTGCTGCTACATCTGTTGCACAAAGAACACGTATTTTACCTTTTCGTAAATCCTCTAACGTCCTTATACGTTTAGGTTGAGATATATCTCCCGATAATATTCCACAACTTATACCCGCCATTTTGAACATATCTGCTAATTTTGCAACTTCATCTCTACGATTAGAAAATACAATAACTGTAGATAAATTATCCCTTACAATTATATTGTGAATTACTGGGAATTTCTCTTTATTCTCTACTATATACGCTTGCTGTTCTATCGTTTCTGATGTTAATGACTTAGCCTCTACCTCAATACTAACTGAATTGTTAGTCCATTGAGAAGATAAACGAAGAATCTCCTTAGTTAATGTTGCAGAAAATAACATCGTCTGTCTGATACCTTTTGTAGGTGTAGCTGATATAATATCTTTCATATCAGGAATAAATCCCATATCAAGCATTCTATCTGCTTCATCTATTACCAAAATACCTACTTGACTTAAATCAACTACTTTCTGTTTCATGTAATCTAATAATCTACCCGGTGTTGCAACTAATATATCAATACGTTTTTCAAGTTGTTTTCGTTGCTTATCGTAGTTTACTCCACCAAAAACAGATTGTATGTTATAGCCACAATATCTAGATATCGCTCTTGCATCATTCTCTATCTGTATTACTAACTCTCTTGTTGGTGCCATTATTAATACTTTTGGAGTTCCATTAGGAATAGACTCTCTGCCCTCTAATCTAGAAAGGTATCTAAAAACAGTTATTAAAAATGATGCTGTTTTACCTGTTCCTGTTTGTGCTTTACCAGATATATCTTTACCTTCAAAAGCTTTAGGAAAAATTGCTGCTTGTATCGGTGTGCAGTACTCGTAACCTAAATCTTTAATACCACGCATAACTTCTAATGATATGTCGAAGTCATGAAAACGTGACTCGCCTGGTTTTTCTACGATTACAAACTCTGATATATCCCAACCATCCATTGATAGAACCGCTTGTTGACCGATATTAACTGAATCAATATTTTGTTGAGACCTATCATTTCTTGGTCTTCTTGCATCGCCACGTCCACCGCCACCTCTAGATGATCTAGAAGTACCAGCTGGCTTACTGCCATACCTACCACCAGTTTTAGTCTCTATGCCATCTTCTGATGAACTTCTTCTATTGTATCCGCCTTCCGATCTACCTTCTGATGAACTTCTGTTATAACCACCTTCTGATCTACCTTCTGATGAACTTCTTCTGTTATAGCCACCTTCTGATCTACCTTCTGATGAACTTCTTCTGTTGTATCCACCTTCCGATCTACCTTCTGATGAACTTCTGTTATAACCACCTTCTGATCTACCTT
>CAMQYS010000027.1 GCA_947039395.1 uncultured Deferribacteraceae bacterium
CCTAACTCTATATGCATATGTTTATATCACTTAGTCGATGTAATTCACGTTAATACAATCTAACTCTCTGTATGCATAAGGTTTATATCACTTAGTCGATGTAATTCAAGTCAATACAATCTAACTCTATAAGCATATGTTCATATCACTTAGTCGATGTAATTCAAGTTAATATAATCTAACTCTATAAGTATAAGGTTTATATCTCTAAGTCGATGTAATTCAAGTTAATATAATCTAACTCTATAAGCATAAGGTTTATATTAATAAGAGAACTTAATTGAATAGACTTTATATAAATATCTAATAGGTAAGGAAACTGATTAGGTTACATATATTCTATTAATAGTTAGGTAGATTAACGACTTAATCTACAGATTAATAAAAGATCTTGAAGGGAAATAGATAGGTATCTAAATTTTAGATACAAAAAAAGCCCAGAAATTAATCATAGGCTTTTTCTTAGATTTAAATTCTTAACTTATAAAAAATAAGAATAATTACTTAGGACCAGTATGACATTTAGTACATGTTTTTTTAACTGGATCTGGAGTAAGTTTCGCATGACATGAAGTGTAGCAATAATTGTGTGCAGGATTATTTGGACCAGCACCAGCTATTTTACCTTTCATAGTAATTTTTGTTCCACCTGCTGGAGATGAGTGGCAATCAGCACATGTTTGAACTTTTGTATGTGTAGCATGATTAAACATAACTGCCTTTTGAGAACCTTTAACACTCCAAGCTGTTTTAAGATTTATGATTTCTTTGTCTGCTGGGACAGTTGCTGCCATTGCCATTACTGCAAAAACTAAAACGAATGAAGCTAATAGTACGATTTTCTTCATATAATACCCCCTAAATATCTATATTATATTACTATTTAAATATTTATTTGTCAAGAAGTTATCTAATAATAATAGGTTCGTTGTATGTTAAATCAATAACGGTTGAGCTTTGTTCTGATATCGTATTTGCATAGATATAAAAATGTACAATATCAATATATTTATTAAAAATATCGTTAAAAGAATTAATTTCTTTCTCTCCAGAAATATTAACACTAGTAGCAGTAATGGGTTCGCCAACAGTTCTTATAATTTCAGATAGTTGTTTTGATGAAGATAATCTTATAGCAACTTTATCATCTTTTTTATAGATATTATTTAGGGTATTTTTTGCATTTAATATGAATGTAGTTTGATTTTGCCATGATGGGTAGATTAATTTTTTACAACTATCAGATATGTTATTAAGATTGGCAATTTCTGTAGCCATTTCTATATCAGATACAAGTATCGGAAAGGGAGAGTTTCGATTACGTTTTTTTATTTGAAACACACTTTCCTGTGCTTTTATATCAGATAATACTGCACCTATACCGTAGATCGTATCTGTTGGAAATATTATAGGTGAAGAGGATTTTTTTGCTTGTAAAAAAATATCTGCAATAGTAGAGGAGTATAGAGAGCCTATTGTCATATTGTTTTTAATTCATCTTTTAAAGCTTGATTATCTTTAGCTATTTTGCTTTTCATATCGTCTCTAAATTGTTCTAGTTTTACATATAAAGCCTCATCGTTTATAGCAAGTATTTGAGCCGCAAAAATAGCAGCATTTTTTGCACCAGCTTTACCTATTGCCATAGATGCAACAGGAATACCACCAGGCATTTGCACAGTTGCAAGTAGTGCATCAAGTCCATTAAGTGATGTTGCAGATATAGGCACTGCGATTATAGGCAGATTACATTTTGATGCGACAACACCAGCAAGATGTGCCGCTGCTCCTGCAAAACATATTATAATATCTATATCAGATGTTTTCGCTGATTTTACCCATATAGATGTTTCATCAGGTGTTCTATGTGCAGATGAGATAATTACTTCATAATCAATACCAAAATGTTTTAATTGTACAATTGTTTCTTTTACGATATCTAAATCTGATTTACTACCCATGATTAAGCCTATTTTCGCCATCTTTATATCTCCTAAATTCTAAGTTTATTAAATCTTTTTTAACATTAATAAACCTTTATCTAAATGTATTCACAAAACTTATCAATCACAGAGTTTTATTATCTTTAAATAATTTACTTACAAGTTTTCTGTAATTAAATTATAAGTTTCTTAAGTTTGTAGACAATAATAATCTTCAATGTTGAGTAGATAGTATTATAGATCTCTATTAGATTATAATAGAGATCTATCTAAATTAATTATTTTTAAATGCTTTATCAGATATATCTGTTCTGTAGTACATATCTTGAAAGTTTATTTCTTTTATTGCTTTATATGCTTTTGCTTTTGCTTCTTCTAATGTGCTAGCCATTGCAGTAACAGAAAGAACTCTTCCACCACTTGTAACTAATTTACCGTTTTCATCAATTTTTGTACCTGCATGATAAACTTTAACACCATCTATTTCTTCAGCTTTTTCTATACCAGTTATTTCATGTCCAGTTTTATATTCATCTGGATATCCTTTAGAGGCGATAACAACGGTAACTACTTCATTTTCGTTACGTTTAACTTCAATATCGCCGAACTCTCCTTTAGCAGAGCCTAGAAGAACATCAAGCACTCCAGTATCTAATCTTGATACGATAACTTGACATTCAGGATCACCAAATCTAGCGTTGAACTCAACAACTCTAATTTCATTTGTATTAATAGTGTTAGATGCACAACCACAGTTAGATCCACAGCCACCTCTTTTGCTATCATCTTGATCTTTAGCAACAGATTTATCAATCATAAGTCCTGCGTATATAACTCCACGATACGGAATTCCTCTGTTATGAAGTTCTCTAAGCATAGGCACAACAACATTACGTGTTACATAACTAAAAGTAGCGTTATCAACTAATGGTACAGGAGTATATGCCCCCATACCTCCAGTATTTGGACCTGTATCGTTATCATTGATAGGTTTATGATCTTGAGATATATCAAGAGGATAAATACTATCTCCATCAGTAATAGCAGTGTATGTTGCTTCTTCGCCTTTCATGAACTCTTCTATGATAACTTTATTACCAGCATCGCCAAAAACTTTATCGTTGAATATAGAGTTTAGGAATGTTTTTGCTTCATCTAGGTTGTAAGCGATAGTTACTCCTTTACCAGCAGCTAAGCCATCAGCTTTAATCACTACAGGGTAGGTGTTATATGTTTCAATATATTTCATACTTTTATCATAATCTTCAAACTGTTCATAAGTAGCAGTAGGGATAGATGCTACGCTCATAATATCTTTAGCAAATGCTTTAGATGCTTCGATTTCAGCAGCCGCTTTAGTAGGTCCAAATATAGTTAACCCTTCTTTTTCAAACAGATCTACTATACCAAGTGATAGAGCTTCTTCTCCACCAGTAATAGTTAGATCGATACTCTTAGATTTAGCAAACTCAAGTAATGCATTTATATCGTTTGCTTTTATATCGATATTCTTAGTTTTAACTTCAGTTGCTGTACCGCCGTTCCCAGGTGCTACAAAGATTTCATTAACTCTCATATCTTGTGATAATTTATAAGTTAATGCGTGTTCTCTTGCACCACTTCCGATTATTAATAACTTCATTCTCTTTTACCTCAATTTTTTTCAATTAGACTAATGTTTAAAATGTCTGATTGATGTAAATATCATAGCTATGTTGTTTTCATCACAAGCAGCTATAACTTCATCATCTCTAACAGATCCGCCAGGAGATACAATAGCTGTTACTTTATATTCAGCAGCAGTATCAATATTATCTCTAAACGGAAAGAATGCATCTGATGCCATTACTGATCCATCAATTGCATTTTCACCATAGGCATTTTCAGCTTTCATAGCTGCAAGTTTAGTAGAATCAATACGACTCATCTGTCCAGCTCCGATACCTATAGTTGTTTGGTTCTTTGCATATATGATTGTATTCGACTTAGCATGTTTTGCTACTTTCCATGCAAATGCTAAATCTTTTAACTCATTTTCAGTTGGTTTACGTTTAGTAGGAGAGGGTAGTGATTTAAACATTTCAAAATCAAATGAGTGTAGATCTCTATCTTGTAGAAGCATACCACCGACGACTTTTTTAAAGTCATATTCGTATGATAGTTCTTTAATATCTGAAGTTTTCATTAATCTTATAGATGGTTTTTTAGATAATAGTGTGAACGCATCATCAGAGAAAGATGGAGCGATTACGGCTTCAAGAAATATTTTTGATAATTCTTCAGCTAATTTAAGATCAACGTTTGCATTTAAACTAACGATACCACCAAAAGCAGATGTAGTATCAGTTGAGTATGCGTTTAAGTATGCATCATATAGATTATCAGCTTCTGCAACACCACAAGGGTTGTTATGTTTGATGATAACAGCGGCAGGATTTTTGAATTCTTTAACAAGTTCGTACGCTGAATTTAGATCAACTATATTATTGAATGATAACTCTTTTCCGTGCATTTGAGTTGTATTAGTTACAGATGATTCTATCATTAAGGGTTCTTTATAGAACGCTGCATTTTGATGAGGGTTCTCACCGTATCTCATCGGTTGAAGCAATCTTCCACCAGTTGTGAATTCATCAGGAAATTTTATATCAAACTTATTGTTAAGATAGTTAGATATAACGCTATCATATAAAGATGTATGAGCGAACGCTTTTGCTGCTAATTTTTTACGAGTTTCAATTGATGAGTTACCACCAGCTTTTATTTCACTTATCACAGTATCGTAATCAATAGGTGCAACAAGAACAGTTACATAGTTATGGTTTTTTGCAGCTGATCTGATCATTGCAGGACCACCGATATCTATATTTTCTATTATATCTTCCAAAGTAGATGTTTTATTTAATACAGTGGACTCAAACGGATAAAGATTTACGGCAACGATATCAATATTTTCTATACCATGTTCAGTAGCTGTTTTTTGATGTTCAATATTGTCTCTAATATTTAATATACCACCATGAACTTTAGGATGTAATGTTTTAACTCTACCGTCAAAAATTTCTGGCGAGCCAGTGAAGTCAGCAACTTCTGTACAGTCAATTCCAGCATCTTTTAATGTTTTTGCTGTTCCTCCAGTAGATAGGATTTTAATTCCTAACTCTTTTAATGCTTTAGCAAAATCTACTATTCCGTTTTTATCTGAAACAGAAATAAGTGCAGTTTTAATTTTGTTCATGTTGTTTCCCCTTAAAAAATAAAAGATCTATTATCATTAAAGTAACTCCGACAGTAATACAGCTATCAGCGATATTAAATATATACCAACCGTGACCAAAAAATTGAAAATCAAGAAAATCTATAACAGCTCCAACAAAGATCCTATCTATCAAGTTACCGAATGCACCAGATAAGATTAATATTAATGATAGTTTAACGAGATATTTTTTCTCTTTTATAATCATATAGATAATAACTGCAATTATAGCTAAAGATACAACTATAAAGAATAGTCTTTTATAACTATTATCAATATCTGCCATAAATCCAAATACTACCCCAGTATTTAAAACGTATGTAAGGTAGAAGAAGTTATCTATAATAGATTTAGATTCTCCTAATAAAAATTTATGACTGATTATGAACTTACTAATAATATCAATTGCAAGAGTAGTTACAAACACAGTTAACAATGATAAATTTGCTTTTGAATATTTTAACATTTAACTTTCTCCAGCTAGAACTTCTACGCATCTATGACATATCGTTGGGTGAGTTGTATTTACTCCAACACTTTCTGAATAGTTCCAACATCTTTCACATTTAGCATGATCTGACTGAATAATTTTTATAGATATATTACTATCTTCTGTTGTATATGTTGATTCAGTTAATTCAGATAACTTTATAAATGATATTTTTGATACGATAAAGAACTTTTCTATACCTTCATCTATATTTATAGAGTTTAATATATCAGTATTATCTGTTGCAACAGTAACCTCTGCATCAAGCGGGTGTCCTATAATTTTATCACGTCTTGCAATCTCTAACGCTTTATTTACCTCTTTTCTAAGGTTTAATAAATTGATAAATTTATTATCACGTTTCATATCTAAAGTTTTAGGAAAGAGTTCATAAAATACTGATTCTGATTTATCATTATATTCAGGAATGAACGACCAAAACTCATCTGCTGTAAATGTTAGAATAGGTGAGATGATAATTGATATTTCTTTTATAAGTATAAATAGAACCGTTTGAGCTGAACGTCTTTTGTGGCTATTTTTTTCTGATGAATATAATCTATCTTTTAATATATCAAGGTAGTAAGCAGATAGATCGTTTATACAGAAATTTAAAAAAGTATGATAGAATGTGTGAAATTGATAGTTATTATACGATATATAGATTTTCTCTTTAATCTCTTGCCATATAGCTAAGATATCTTTATCTAACTCCATTATATTATTAAGATCAACAGAGTCTTTATCTGGGTTGAAATCGTATAGATTTCCAAGTAAATATCTTGCTGTATTACGTATTTTTCTATAACTTTCTATAAGTCTTTTAATTATATCATCAGATATTCTTACATCATCTGTATAATCTTCAGATGCAACCCATAGACGTAATATCTCTGCACCGTACTTATTTATAATATCGTTAGGATATATAACATTCCCTACCGATTTACTCATCTTTTTACCTTTACCATCAACTACAAATCCATGAGTTAGAAGTTCATCAAACGGTGCTTCACCTCTTGTTCCAACAGACTCAAGTAGTGAGCTATGAAACCAACCTCTATGTTGATCTGATCCCTCTAGATATAGGTTTGCACGTCCACCGATCGCCTCTCTTTTTTCTGATACAGCGGCGTGACTGGTGCCTGAATCAAACCATACATCAAGAATATCTTTCTCTTTCTTAACGGCAGAGCTATTGCATTTTGGACATTTAAAATCTTTACCTAAAAAGAACTCTTCATCATGAATGAACCACGCATCAGCACCTTCTTTTTCAAATGAAGTTAAAACACGTTTCTTTATATCTTCATTAATTATTATCTCACCGCAATCATGACATGTAAAGACAGCTATTGGAACACCCCAAATACGTTGACGTGATATACACCAATCAGGACGGTTTTCAACCATTGAAAAAATTCTATTTCTGCCCCATGCAGGTATAAATTTAATTTTGTTTTGTATAGCATCAATTGCTTTATCTCTTAGATCGTTTGTAGCCATAGATATAAACCATTGAGGAGTTGCTCTAAAAATAACTGGAGAGTGACATCTCCAACAATGAGGATATGAGTGTTCAATTTTCTTAGCCATAATTAGAGAACCGTTACTCTCTAATAACTTAACGATCTCTTCATTCGCTTTATTTATATGCATACCTGCAAAAATTTCAACATCACTCTTATATTTACCGTGATTATCAACTGGAGATAAGATAGGTAATCCATATTTTAAACCTGTTTCATAATCATCTTGTCCGTGTCCTGGTGCTGTATGAACTAATCCTGTTCCAGCTTCTAATGTTACATAATCTGCTAGAACTATACCAGACTCTCTACTATAGAAAGGGTGATGAGGTTTCATTTTTTCAAGCTCTGCACCTTTAACAGTTTTCACTATTTCATAATCGGTTATAAAAAATATAGGAGTGATATTCTCAAGCATTTCAGTTGCAAGAACTAAATGATCTCCTACTGTTAAGTTTCTATTTTCAGTTGTTGTAACTTTTATAATTGAGTAGTCGTAATCTTTATTTACAGCGATAGCAAGGTTTGCAGGAAGTGTCCAAGGAGTTGTTGTCCATATAACAGCTGATAGGTTGATATTTTTATCACCGACTAACTTCTCTTTAGATATATCATCAAACTGAAATTTAACATAGATTGAGCTTGAAGTATGATTATCATACTCTACTTCAGCCTCAGCTAAAGCAGTTATGCATGAGTGACACCAGTAAACAGGTTTAGAACCTTTATATACGCCACCGTTATCAAAAAACTTATATAGTTCTGCTAATGTTGTAGCTTCATAATCGTAATCCATAGTTACATATGGATTATCCCAGTCGGCAAAAACACCTAGACGTTTAAAATCTTCTCTTTGTATATCAATATATTTAGAAGCATGATTTCTACATTCTTTTCTTATCTCATCAACTTTCATCGACTCTTTTTTACTACCTAATTGTTTATCAACTTGCAGTTCAATCGGTAAGCCGTGACAATCCCAGCCGGGTATATAAGGAGAGTAATATCCTTCACACGTTTTAATTTTAATAACAAAATCTTTTAAGATTTTATTTAACGCTGTGCCTATATGAATATTTCCGTTAGCATATGGCGGACCATCATGAAGTATATATCTAGGAGAATTTTTTCTTCTCTTGATTATCTGTTGATAGATATTTATCTCTTTAAATTTCTGAAGTCGCTTAGGTTCTTCCTCAGAAAGATGAGCTTTCATAGGGAGGTCTGTTTTAGGAAGATTTAATGTGTTCTTATAATCCATAAATTACGGTATCCTTTATTTAACAATGGAACACCTTTTAACATTTTTTATGAACTTTTGCAAGACAATTAAATCTTAATAATACCTTGAATTAGTTAAACCTTTATGATATATTGAGGGCATTAATAATGTAATGCAAACTAATTAAATAATATAAGGGGATGAAATTAAATGAAAAAATTGCTTTTACTTGTTTCTGTTTTTATGTTGTCAATGTCAGCTGTATCTGTTTATGCGAATGAGGCTAAAGTTAAGAAAAATGTATCTGATTCAGTGTCAAAATCAATGGCAGAAAGAAATGTTAATGTTAATGTTGATGTTCAAATATTGAAAAAACTTGAAGATCCTAAAGGATATTATTTTCTTAAAGTTGTATATTTCGACAAAACTACTCCTAAAAAAGTAGCTGGAGAACAGTATCTTTTCTCAAACGGCGATTTTATAGTTGAAGATTTTATTGATTTAAAGAGTTTCTCATCTTTATCTAAAGATTTATCGTACGATTTATCATCAGTTAAGGTTGATGTATCAAATCTTACTTTAGTATCTGGTAACCCTAAATCTAAAAATATTTTAGTAGAAGTTTCTGACTATCAATGTAATTTTTGTAAAGAGATGAACTCTTATCTTGAAACAGCTCTTAAAAATAAGAAAGATTATGCTCTTTATATAATGCATTTACCTATTAGAGCAATTCATCCAAGAGCTGAAACTTTAGCACTTGTTTATGAAGCAGGTAAAGAGATGAATAAAAATTTCATGATACAATTATTTGATCCTTCAAACGGAAATTTATCTGATATTGAAATAGTTGAAAAATATTCTAAATTATCTGGTAATCCAAATAAATTTAAAAAACTTATCAATTCTAAAGAGTTAAAAGATAAAGTTGCTGCATCAGAAGCCCAAGCTATTCAATTAGGTATCTCTGCTACTCCTGTATTATTTGTAAATGGTAAGAAAATTACTGGTTTTGATAAGGCATTAATTGATAAAGCGTTAAAAGGTATTAAATAGTTTTCTATTATATCTTTTAACTAGATTGTAATATAATATAATAAACATTATATAATTGAGCCTGTGTATTGCAGGCTCAATTTTTTTATCTAATTTTACGCATATAATTATCTTTTATGTTGAAAATCATATAGATTGCTAATATTATATAGATTATTGATACTGTATCAAATTGCAAAGATCATACTGTAGGGACAGATAATGGATTATTGATAACCCTTATACTGATAAAGCAACGATATTTATGACTGTATTGGTTGATAGAACCTGCTTGCTATAAATATCAGTACGCAAATAGAGAAGAGATGCTTATTGATGATCCATATTCTAAAGATAAGTATGATCTTATAGAAATAATGTAAAAAAGTATCTTTTAAGGTTTTATAAAAATTAACAGTTTAGATTTAATCCATAATTTAGATTATTACTGAGAAAATCGTATAGCAAATATGAATGGTTATATATAAAAAAGAGCTATCAATGAAGAGATAACAGTAATTTTAAATGGTGAAAAGATTGATGTGCCTAAAGATTGTTTAGAAGGTATACCTCTTGCAATTTTAGAGAAATGGAATAAGCTATTAAGCAGAATTGATGAAGAGATGTAATTTTAAGTAATCTAGTTTTAATTAAATGTAGTTTTGAGTAATGTAGTCTTGAGTTAGGATGTGTCGTTAATGAATAGAATAAAAATTTTAAAAGCAGAAGTTGCTTCAAAGATCGCAGCAGGGGAGACTTGTGAAAAACCCGTGAATGCTGTTAAAGAGTTAGTAGAAAACTCTATTGATGCTGGAGCTGATAAAATAAGAGTAGAGATTATTGATGGTGGATTGAAATATATCTCTATCTCTGATAATGGTGCTGGGATAGATAAAGATGATCTACACCTAACTATTGAGAGGTTTGCTACAAGTAAAGTTGTAAATCTTGATGACGTATACTCTGCATCAACGTTCGGTTTTAGAGGAGAGGCACTTGCTGCCATTTCATCAATATCTGATTTTAGCATAACCTCAGGTACAAGTGATAATAATATATATCAATTGATCTCAAAGTTTGGTGTAAAGGAAGATATAAAACCATCAGCTGGGCTTAAAGGAACAACAATTGTTATAAGTAGTCTATTTGAAAACTTTCCTGCTAGAAAAAAGTTTCTTAAAGGGATTAAATCATTAGAATCTGATATAATTAAATTTATAAGATCGTTCGTTTATTTAAATAACGATATAGAGTTAGAGTTTATTGTTAATGGCAAAGTTAACCACTCTGTTAAAAAAGATGAGTCACTTTTAGAGAAAATATCTAATCATTATAAAGATAAAGTATTTCTTGAAGGTGAATTTAGTAAAGATCATGTAACAGTTAAAGTTGTTACAACCGATATTGAACATAGCAATAGACTTAGACGTGATAATATTATTATAGGTGTAAACGGTAGAGTTATCACAGATAAATCGTTGATTCAAGCTGTATGTCAAGCATACTATAGAATTATACCTGATGGAAACTCTCCTATTTCTGTTGTAGATATAAGATTAAATCCAACAGAGATGGATGCGAATGTTCATCCTGCTAAGGCGGAGGTTAGGTTTAAGGAGTCTAAATTAATATTCTACACTGTGCTTGAAGCTGTTAAAAGTGCTATTAATAAATCTACATTTTTTTCAACTATTCACCAATCAATCTCTAATAACGATGATGTAACTGGTATAGGTGACAGTAGTAATACAGGTAACAGATACAGTAACAATTTTAACAATCAGCAAGGTATGAGAGATGACACTGCACAAAGGTTTGATAAATATACAAACTCTCCAACACTATCAGATCATTATAAATCAACAAAAATCGCTTACAGTCAATCAAATGATTTTAAAGCTCAAAACACATCGATATCTGAACCTCATCTAACTTCAAATTATACAACAACTCAACAAGATAGTGATTTTAATAGTATGTATTTTGATTCTGTTATGATTAATCATGATGATAACTATAAAATCATAGGGCAACTTTTCAATACTTTCATATTGATTGAAAGAGAGGGAGAGTTAATTTTTATAGATCAGCATATAGCTCATGAACGTCTTTTATATGAGAAAAAGATGTTAGATATAGATCATAAAAGATCATCAATAGTTTTACATATCCCTATAAAAGTTACTTTAGAAGAGGATCTTGTAGCGATGATTAGTGATGATATTACCTCTGTTACATCACTTGGATATGTTATAAATTGCATATCAAATTGTGAGATAGAGATTTTAGAAGTCCCTATTGCATTTGCAAGATTAGATATATCAAAAGTGTTTATAGAGTCAGTTGAAGAGATTTTTGCTAAAGGTGAAAGTAAGCATAAAGATAATAGATTAATATCAAAATCGTGCAGAAGTGCAATAATGGCTGGAGATATTTTATCAATTGAGGAGATCAGATATCTTGTTGATGAGATTATAAGGTGTAAAAATAATAGAACATGTCCTCATGGAAGACCTATTATATTTAAGATGTCGCTCGCAGAACTATCTAGGAAGTTCGGTAGATAATGACAATAGATATTATAACAGGCCCTACAGCATCTGGTAAATCATCGGTAGCTTATGAGCTTGCTCACAATGATAAAGATATAGAGATAATATCTGCCGATGCGTTTCAAGTTTATAAATATTTTAATATAGGTACTGCTAAGCCATCGTTAGAAGAACAGGATTTATGTAAACATCATTTAATAGATATTCTTGATCCATCAATATCTTATACAGCTGGAAGATTTTTTATCGAAGCGGAAAGATTGATAGATGAGATTATATCAAGAGGTAAGAAACCGTTAATTGTTGGCGGAACAGGTTTATATATTCAAACTTTAACAGATGGATTATTTTTAGTTCCAGAGATAGATCAATCAATACGGGAAAGCCTAAAGAAAGAGATAGATCTTAATGGATTACACTCATTATATGAACGACTTTTATTAGTTGACAATGAATATGCTGTAAGAATATCTGAAAACGATCACGTTCGTATTATCCGTGCATTAGAGGTTTATGAGGCGTTAAAAATACCTCTTACAGAAGCACATAAAGTTTATCATCAAGAGCCTAAATATAAGTATAGATTAAATGTTATCCATAAAGATCGTGAAGAGTTATATAATAATATTAATAAACGTGTAGAGTTTATGTGGAACAACGGCTGGTTAGATGAGGTTATTTCAATTACAGATAAGATAGGGTATAACGTAGATATACCAGCTTTTAGAGCGATAGGATATAGAGATATCGCTGGGTATCTATTAAACTATGGTAAAGATAATATAGATGCAGTTAGACGAGATGAACTGATTGAGATAATTTCACGAGATACAAGACGGTTCGCAAAACGACAATTAACATGGTTTAGAAATAAGAAAGATGCACAATTTTCAACGTCGAAAGAAGAGTTGATAGATATTTTATCAAGTTAATTTGATATGGTAATTAAAGCAGATTTGATAATTTAAAGGGAGATATAATGATAGAAGTTCAATCCTTAAATATAAATACATTTAGAGATGATATAAAATATAATATTCTATACGATCTATCACTTGATATTATAGACGGAGAGATTTTAGGAATAGCAGGTGAGTCAGGATCAGGTAAATCTGTTTTTGCAAAATATCTTTTAGGTTTAAATGATAGTAATTTAATTCTTAAAAGTGGTGAACTTACTGTTGATAAAAATATAGTAAGATCGCTTGATGATTATAAACATATTAGAGGTAGAACTATATCTATGATATTTCAAGATGCAGCATCGGCATTAAACCCTACATTTACGATCGGATCACAACTTATTGATACAATTCTTCTGCATAATCCCTCGATGAGTAAAAAAGATGCTCGAATTAAGGCTATTTCGTGCCTTAGAGAGGTGGAGATCGATTATCCTGAAGATAGGCTTGATTCATGCCCTCATCAACTCTCAGGCGGTATGAGTCAGAGAGTGATGATAGCATTAGCATTAGCAACTGAACCTAAATATCTGATAGCAGATGAATCAACAACAGCGTTAGATAAATTGATTGAGAGACAGATTTTAGATTTATTGATAAAACTTAATAAAGAGAGAAAGTTAACTATAATATTTATATCTCATGATCTATCTATTTTAGAGTCTATATGTGATAGAGTAGCTATTTTATATGCGGGTGAGTTAATGGAGATAGTTGACGAGAAAAATATGAAGAGTAATAAGTTTTATCATCCATATACTCGTGCATTGAGGGATTGCGTTCCTAGAATAACAAGAGAGTCTCTTTCATCAACTTTTAGGCTTAAAACTATTAAAGGGCAGATTTTACAAAATGATGAAACTATGGAAAACCGATGTATTTTTACAGATAGATGTTCATTTGCTACAGATAAATGTGTGAAAGTTAAGCCACAGTTTAATGGTAAGTTTAAGTGTGTTAATCCGATTGAGATTGACGGGTAGATATTAAGATTAGATGTTGATATATTCTATACTGCTTAACTGGAAGATCGGTTGATATTGTAATAATATCATCTTAATATATTAAGATTGTGTTGTATTGTTAATTAATTTGCATAACCTATTAGCTAAAACTCTTACTTGTATTGATATATAAAAGGCTTGATATCGACTAACTTATTACCGTAAGTTTCATCTAATTCATAAGCGTACTTATAAAATAGTTCTAAGCCTTTGATGTGATCATCAGTAAAATTATAATCAATCGTATCCCAATATTGTAACATCTGTTCTTTTGTTATTCCAAAATCAATATATTTATCTATAAATTTTAAATTCTCTATCTTATCTTTCTTACTAATTTCAATTACTGTGTCTATAAAATTATTTAGGTTAGGATTTTTAACAATCTCTTTATTCATGATCCATAATCCAAATACGAAGGGGAGAGATGTAGATTTATACCATTCATCTCCTAGGTCTATAATGTTTTTTGAAGAGGGCAAGTAATACTCTTTTAATGCACTATCACCGATAATAACTTCAGCATAGATATCTTTATCATCTCTATCTTTTATATATATAGGTTTGATATTATGAAATCTCTCTAAAACAATACGTGCTAAAATAGTAGATGTATTTGACTCGTTAGTGAGATATATTTTTTTACCATCTAATTCATCTATAGGGTAATTAGATATTATTAATACACTTTTTACCTTACCGATAGATGATATAGATAGAGGTATAATATTATACTGTTCATAATTTCTTATAAACTCTATTGATGATGAAGGAGAGATATCAATAACTTTATCTCTAATAGCGATATTAAGATTAGATGGATAACTTTTAAGAAATTGAACGTTTTCCATATTTTGAATATAATGAAATATAGGATAAACATTTGCATAATCCATAAATCCTACTTTTAACATACGATCACCTTAAAACTTTTTTAGTAACGTATATATACGATACTGTAATATTATTTAATTTCTTTTCCATATTCATCAATATACAAGAACTCATAAACTAGTTTTATTATTAAAATATGTTAGAAAAATGTCTTACAATAATCGCTAAAAATAACAGCTACAACTATTAAGATTTTATCTAAATATCAATTTATTTAATCATATAGATATATTATTTATGTTTATAAGTTTTCTGCAATTTTATCTCCCATTTCTACTGTTCCAAGTATGGTAATATCTGTACTTTGTCCTGCTATATCTTTTGTTCTAAACCCTTGATCTAAAGTTTTAGTAACAGATGTTTCAATCATATTAGCATATTCATTCATATCAAATGAGTATCTTAACATTAATGCAAGTGACAATATTTGTGCTATAGGGTTAGCTAGGTTTTGTCCAGCGATATCAGGAGCTGATCCTCCTATAGGTTCATATAGTCCAAATGATTTATCATTAACAGATGCAGATGGTAGCATTCCTAATGAACCTGTTAACATTGCAGCCTCATCAGATAATATATCTCCAAAAAGGTTTTCAGTTAATATAACATCAAATTGTTTAGGTGCTCTAACTAATTGCATAGCAGCATTATCAACAAACATGTGTGTAAGTTCAACAGATGAGTATTTTGATTTATGAAGACAAGTTACGATCTCTCTCCATAAAACAGAAGTCATAAGAACGTTTGCTTTATCAACAGAACATACTTTATTTGATCTTAGTTTTGCAGCTTCAAAAGCTTTTATAGCTATTCTAGTAATCTCTTCTTCGGTGTATAACATAGTATCAACAGCTGATTTTCTATCAGGTGCTATCATTTTTGGTTGTCCAAAATATATACCGCTAGTTAATTCTCTAAAGAATATAATATCTAAACCACCATCTATAAGATTGTTTTTAAGAGATGATGAATCTATTAACGCTGGAAAAATCTTTACAGGTCTTATATTTGCAAATAAAGAGAAATGTTTTCTTAAAGGAAGTAATGCACCACGTTCAGGTTGTTTTTCAGGAGCTAAACTTTCCCATTTAGGTCCACCAACTGATCCAAATAAGATTGCAGCAGACTCTTCGCATATTTTTAATGTTTCATCAGGGAGTGGGGTTCCAGTTTCATCGTATGCTATTCCACCGATTAATGCCTCTGTTCTCTCAAATTTTTTATTTGATTTAAATTCAATTATATCAAGTATTTTTAATGCTTGAGACATTACCTCAGGACCGATTCCATCTCCAGCTAAAACAGCGATTTTATCCATCTACATATACCTCTCAAATTATAATTATATTAAAAAACATTATATTGATCAAAGTTCTTAAAATCAATAGATATTTATACTTACTTCATTACTCTTTTAAATGATATTATTAAAAATATTAAAAATATTATATTTGTGAGCCAAGCATATAAAACATGATGTGAAGCTGATGAGTAAGAAATTTTTTCAAAATACATCGGCAAAAAGTTATATGCTACTGCAATTAGAGCAGCAATAATTATTCCCGAATTCTTACTTCTGCGTGATGTTGATACCCCTAGTGTAAAGCCAAATAAAGATAAGATAATCGTTGAGAAAGGTATTGCGAACCTTTTATTAAGTTCAAATTGATATCTATGATCTGTAGAATATTTTTCAATTAACTCTGTGGTAGATAATGTCATTGGGGTATTGACGATATCTGCTATTCTTATATTCATAGGTATACTTATTACCATATTTTGAAACTTTATTATTGATGTATTATATATATCGCCTACTTTTGTTATTCTACCATCAACTAATATCATCTGTATACTTTTTTCTTTTGCAGGAGTGATAGCTGCTTTAGTTGCTGTTATAATAGATTTGTCACTTTTATTTACGAGTATGAATCCTTCGTAATCTATATTATTCATCTTTTTTTTTGCGTATAGAAGTATACCTGGAATACGTTCATATATCTCATTTTCATTTATATCATTAATAGATATATTTTCTGTGATTTTATTAAGATTGTTTATAGTTAATATAGATGATTTTCTTACTAAACTAAGACTTAACATTAGAGATAAACAAGTAGTTATAATTGAAAACAGAATAACTGGTTTTAATGTACTAAATGTATTTACACCGATTGATCTTATTGCAATCATCTCACTATCTGATGAGAGTCTCATAAAAACAAACATAACTGCTATTAATGATGCAAGAGGAATAGTTAAGACAAGGAGAGCTGGAGTTAGAAGTAGAATAGTTTCAAGAATAAGTATAATAGATACATTATTTCCAAAAAATAGATCAGCGACCTTTACAAGTTTTTCTATAAGAAGTAGGAATATGAAAAAGATATTAGCAAAAATAAATATAGGACATAACTCTTTAAAGATATAAAGTGGTATTTTTTTAATTAAAGTATTTTTCAAAGCAATCTATCAAGTTTACTTTTTGATTTTGGGCTAGGTGACGTATACGAGCTAAGAAGTGATTTTCTGTTAGTTGACATATTTTTTTCTTGTTTAGTTCTTTTATGTTCAGCACTGATCTTTTCCTCTATAATTGGCATCATAGAGATAAGATAAGATACATCAACTTTATCTCTCAGTTCACCTGTATCAACAATTTGCATAAGTTGTGCAAAATAGTTATTGAATATATCTAATTTACTAAAAAACACTTCGCCCATAGGTTCAAGTAGTAACTCTTTAGCAATCTCTTCACATTGTTTTAGTATTATAGAAAATTCTACCCTCATAACGAGGGTATATTAAATCATATTTTGATATTTAGCAAGAAGTTAAGTTAATTATTGTAAAAACAGTTATTAACCTGCTACATTTACTGATGCTTTTTCATAGCTTTCAGGTATAACTTGTGTATCTTTTTTACTTTCTTTTTCAACAACTTCTTTCCAAGCATCTCTAAGAGGTTCAATAAGTTTTATTACATCTTCAACTAGTTGTTTATTTTTTGTTTTATTAGCTTCAATTAATTGCCACACCATAAAATCATATAGTTTCATAAGATTTGTAGAGATATCTTTTACATCCATGTTTAGAGTAGACATTAACTCAAATAATATATTTTCAGCCTTAATGATATTATTGTGTGCACCTTCAATATCAGCGTTATCAATTGATTTGCAAGCAATTCTTAGAAATTTTAAAGTACCATCAAGCAGAAATAGAACGATTTTACCTTTAGACGCACCGTCAATTTCTTGTTTTTGATAGATATTCATAGTTGATTTTTGTCTCATATTAACCCCCAGTATTAAAATACTTTATTTTTAAATTAAATTATTATAAATTACGCAACTCCAATCTGTGCTAACGCATTAGACTGCTCTTGTATTTGTTGCATTCTTATTTCCATATCAGTGAAACTCTGCCATAATCTCTCAAGATAATTCTCTACTCTTTCAGATTGAGTTTTAATCTGTTCTTGCAATCTAGTAAGTTGATTATCTATTGAACCACCTGCTCCAGCTTTTTTATATAACACTGATGAAGAGTTAGAGTTATCATCACTCCAAGTGCTATATCTTGTACCCCAACCTTGATTAACTACTTTATCGTCTGCTTTAACATCTTCATTAAAGAATTTAAGAACTTCGTCGGTATCTGCTTTTAAAATATTTACAAAGTTACCACTTTTTATCGCTTCTTTCATTTTTTCTACATCAGTAGATGTGTCAATAAATAAACCTTTAGTTGTAGTTTCCCAGTCACCAGCACCAGCACCAGCTATATTTAACCCTATTTCAGTTATGTTATCAAACTTACTAGTAGTATTAACATTACTTGTAAGAGTTGTTCTAAGACTAGTTTTAATAGTTTTCAATTCGCTACTTCTTCTGACTGTTTCTCTATTTCTCATTTCAGTGTGCTTTTCTTCATAAATTTTTATTTCATCTTCTGACATCTGCTTTTTTTTCTCAGTTGTTAACGGGTCCCAGTATTTATCTTTCTCTTCTTTAGTGTATCCTTCAGGAGAGAGTAATAACATTAGTTCATTATACTTTACAGCAAAGTCAGCAACAGCATCAACCGCTCTATCAGTATCTAGCTCAACCGTAAAAGTTGTCATTCCAATATCGGTGATAGTCATCTCCAATCCAGGTATTATACCATTAACTTCGTTAGACTTTCTTTCATATTTAACTCCATCAATTGTAAATATACTGTTTTGTCCAGGAGTACCAACAGTTGTGCTCTCTTGATATGTATCAGTTATACCTATCGCATCAAGAAAGTTAGATGTATCTTGAGGGCTTCCTACAGTGATAGGAGAAGTACTATCGTGTGAATCCAGTCTAAATTTATCTAACTCTTTATCGTATGACAGAACTACACCAGCAGCAGAAGATTTTATTTTACGCATAACATCATTAACTGTGTCTGTTGCAGTATCTATATAAATTGAAACACCATTAATTGTAAAAATACCTCTTGCAGGTTCTAGCGGAGTTGAAATACCAGACTCTTTAATAGGTGCAGCTAAGTCAACAGTTCCTTTATCTGATCCACGAATATGTATAGCTCCTGCTGGAAGAGATAGCTTCATGAAATCTAAAATATCTGATGTATCTCCTGTTGAACCTAATCTAATATCTACAGCTGCATCAAGACTTGCTTCTAGTTTAAAGAAATTATTTTCATAATCCCAGCTAGCTATAACACCTGCTCCAGATGAGTTGATTAAAGCCATTAAACTATTTGGAGTTAATATTGATATATCAGGGATTTCTATTTTAGTATCATTTATATGAAAGAAACCGTTTAGTTCATCAACATTAGGAGCTTCATCAAACATCGAACTTGATGATGTGAAGTAACTACCAAGCCAATCATCTATATCACCTTGAAGTGGAGGAGTACCTGTTGGATTTGATATTTTATCAAATGTATTACCAAGAACTTGTGTTGGTGATCCTAATTTTCTATTAACAGAACTATCATAAAGCACTCCAAATGTACCTGGTTTAACTTCAGTTTCATCTTCTAATAATTCAAGTTTAATTCCTGGGATAATTCCACCCTTAGGATTTTGCATTTGAACTGTTAAATCTGCAAAATTATCTGCAACTACATTGTGGATCATCTTATCAACTCTACCACTACTTGTTAACGATGTACCAGCAGCGGGTAATCCTAAGTTACCTAGAGCTGTATTATCACTACCAGCTCCGATTTTTATATCCATATCTTGTTTGCCGTTTGAGTTATAGAACGCTAACTTAAATTCTCCACTTCCTTCATCATACTCTGTTTTGACAGCTATTTTTTGATCATATTTATCGGTACCAAGTCCGACATTTAATTGATCTTCAATCTCTTTTGCTATTTCTTGAACATATAAAGGGTTGCTATATGTACCAAAATTTACAGTTACAGTTGTTGGTGTTGTAGCTCCATCCATTGTAATTTCAAAGTCAATTGATGTGCCATTTATTGGTGGAGTGTTACCACCCGTATTGAATTTCCCTACATTGTTAGCATTCATAGCACCAGCTAGAAACTTTTCAAATTGACGCTCATCAGCAGCTTTAAATTCATCTGTTGCTATTGTTAATGGAGGTGTAGATCCATCGATATCATCAACTGTAACAGAGTGCATTCCCTCTATTTGATAGTCGAAAGTTGTATCGCTTGAGATAACACCAGTACCCATATTTGCCCCTTGGAAGAAAGATGGTTTAGGAACAAATGATGTTGCGAATGAGTTTGCAGCTAATTGATCAACATCAACATTATAAACACCAGGTTTAGCATCTGGTGAGGCGGTTGCTGATAAAACATTTGGGTTTGCGACTGAAACATTTTTACTTTTAAATGTACTTTCCATCTTAAGTGGAAATAATGAATCTTTTAGGTTGGTTATAGCATCTATAACTGTATTATATGCTTTTTGTTCTAACGCTAGAAAATGAGATTTTTCATTTAATTTATCTACAGGTATCATAGCACTAGCTACCATTGAATCTACTATTGCATTGGTATCTAGTCCAGAAACGATACCACCTACTCTCAAAGCTTCCATATCAACCTCCTTGCTGGATAGTTACTTTATTATAAAACACGTCTTAATTCTTATTTTGAATTAACAATATATTAAAGTGTGATTTAATCCTTTAAATCTTTTACTCCTTACATATCGTTCAGACATTAAATAACTTTAGTTTTTTTTAATATTTATTTTTATATTATTCTCTGTATAAGATTATTCGGTTATTTCGATCTATTTCATAAGGAGTTTTATAAGACGTTTGATAAGGTGATTACTTCATTAATTGTGATGATATGATATTTTTATTAGTTTAAAGAGGTTGAGTAGATATTATAAAATTGATCTACAGTGTATCTGATGGGATTATAGCTTTTATAGAGAAGTCTTCAATAATAATTATCTGTTTAGATATTTTTTTTAATTCATCTTTAGAGTGAGTTACAAAAATAGTAGGGATATTAAACTCTGTAGCCATAACTTTATATAAATCAAGTAGCTGTTCTTTCTTACTACTATCAAGAGATGCGTTAGGTTCATCCATTAGCAATAGTTTAGGTCTAGATAGAATCGCTCTACCAATTGCAACACGACTTTTCTCTCCACCTGAAAGTTTATTAGGTTTTCTGTTAAGTAATGGTTCTATGTCTAAGATAGATACTACATTATCAAAATTTATATCATTTTTATCGCCTGAACTTGATCTACATCCAGTTTCTCTTTTGCATCCATAAAGTAGATTAGATTTTACAGATAAATGAGGAAAAAGTTTTGTGTCTTGAAAGATAACTCCTATATTACGTTGATGAATAGGTATATTTATCTTGTTCTGTGAATCAAATAAGACTCTATCAGAGATCTTTATATATCCAAAATCTGGCTTTATAATCCCTGCAATCATATTAATAAATGTACTTTTACCAACACCTGAGTTACCAAATACTCCTAAAATATCGAACTCATCTATCTTAACAGTGTAGTTAAATGTATTTATACCTAGTTGTTTTTTAATCTTTATATCAATAGTATTCATCTACCTATCCTTTGAGCTTACAGTTGTTTTTCTTACAAATAACTCTGATAACATAAGCGATAGAAACGCTATAATGATAGATATAGTTACAAGCTTTATTATAGAAGCATCTGCTGATGATGGGTTTTGTATGAGTGAATATATCTCAATAGGTATTGTATTGGTTTTGCCTGGAATATTAGATACAAATGTTATAGTTGCTCCAAACTCTCCTAAACTTCTTGCAAATGCAGTGACAGTACCTGCGATGATACCGTTCATGGCAAGCGGTATAATAACTGTAAAAAAAACTTTTAATTTTGATGCACCAAGTGTTGCTGCAACTTTTTCATAAGATGGATCAACCTGCTCAATAGCAACACGGATAGCTCTAACCATTAATGGAAATGATACAACTGCTGATGCTAATACAGCTCCTTTCCAGTTAAATGCAAATGATATATTAAATAAATCGTATAGATATTTACCTATATATCCGTTTTTACCGAATGTAAGCAGAAGAAGATATCCTGTTATAACGGGTGGCAATATTAATGGTAGGTTGACAAGTGAGTCTAATAGAATTTTTCCTTTAAAAGAGAATCTTGCTAATATATAACCACATAGAACACCGAAGGGAAGGGTAACTAATATTGAACACAACGCAACCTTTAGAGATAATTTTATCGCTGTGAGTTCATTGTAATTAAAGCTTAAGAAATCTTCCACTAAACCGACTTATATCCATATTTTTTAATAATTTCTATAGCTTCATCTGAAAGTAAGTAATTATAGAAGCTTGTAGTTATTAATGAATGATTTTCAGCAACGATAGCTGCGGTGTATCTTATATCGCCGTATAATAACGGGTTAAGAGTTTCTAATAGATTATACTCACTTTTATCTAATGATACTGCATCTGTAGAGTATACTATTGCAAGTTCTACTTCGCCCAACCGAATATATCTTGTTGCTGTTCTTACAGAATTAACAAATACAGCATATTTTTCTACTTTACTAAATAATTCACTATTAACAAGAAACTCTTTTGAATATTCTCCAACAGGTACGGTATTGGGATCGCCAAGTGCTATCTTTCCTCTATTTCTTGATAGATAAGAGATCATGTTGTTTATATTAACTTTTTTCACTTTTTTATTGCCGATTAAAACTAATACATTTCTAATAGGTAATCTATTAACATAATCTTTAGATAGCATTGCTTTATCATCAAGATAGTTAATCCATTTAGATGAGGCAGATATAAATATATTAAAAGGAGCACCATTTTCAATTTGTCTTGCAAGAGTTCCAGATCCTGAACTAGACACATTTACAGTGTGTTCTGGGTATCTCTGTTGGTATTTAGTTGCGATCTCTGTAACAGCGTCTATTAACGATGATGCCACAGCGATATTAATTTCTCCAGAGAGAATTCTATCAAACTTAACCATTTTATATTCTGGATACATAGGTTTATGTCTTGCTTGAGTATCTGCTATATTTGTAAATATAAAGATAGTTAGTAAGGCTATCTTTAATAAAAAAGCCGAAAATGTTAAAGTTATTCTTTTCATTTTGGTAACCATCCCTAATAGCAATAATAGATTAGTAAATAAATATAAATTACTGTAAATACATCTAAATAATATGTATATTAAAAATAACATTAAAGATTTGCTTAGTCAAGTTGAAAGGGGGAAAACAGAGCTTTATACATAGGTTTTAAGTGGGGTAAATAATCTATTATCTGTTTGACAAAAATTACTATAGCTAGTAGAATTTTCACTATACCATAGATTAAACAGTTATAAGTAGATAAGTAGTTTTTTGCGATTATAAGTAATATAGTTTTTATCATATTATGGAGTAGTTATGAATAGAAAAGCAGTTATAGCTATTATATCTCTTTTAGTAGCATCATTAATATGGAGCGTTGCATTTATCCCGACTAGATATAATGGAGATATAGGGATAGGAACATTCGTTGAAATACTATTTCGCTACACTATACCACTTATAATATTCGGTATTATAGCGTTTAAAAAGATAAAAGATACATCTAAAACTGTAATACGCAACTCTATTATCACAAGCATATGTTTATTTGTAGCGTTAAGTTGTTCAATATACGGTGTTCGTGCTGTAACTTATGGCTCAATAGGGATACTGCTTATCTCATTAAGTGTAATACTTGTACCTATTGTAAGTATGTTGATCTATAAAAAGAGAGTACCATTAATATTGTTTCTTTCAGCAACGGTATCGCTTACTGCTATAATTATATTGGCTAATGAGCAAGGTGCGTTATTTGTATCATCTGTAGATCCATCAGATATTACAGGTGTACTTACCTCTACAGTTAGTAGTGTTAATACAATCACCCCAAACATCGGCATACTTATATGTGTTATAGCAAGTTTTGGATACACAGCTTATATCTTACTCTCTAACAGAATGATGAAGAACGATACACCACCAGAAGTGTTACTGTTTTTCCAAAGTTTAACATTTGTTGTTTTGAGTATTCCGCTTGTACTGTTTCTTGAAAGAGAGAGTTTAATGGCGATAGATATATCTGTATGGACAGACTTAAAGACGTGGTTATCACTTGGATATATCGGTTTATTTGCAGGCACGATCGCATATTATTTATATTTTTTCGGACATAAATATAGTGCACCAACAACGGTTGCAGTAATCCTTTCATCGCAAAAAATATTTGCAGTAATAGCCGATATAGTGATTATTGAAATAACACTTAATAGAAGTCAAATTATAGCATACTTAATGATAATTATTGCAACCTTCACTGTTGCTATATATACAAGTATGAAAAAACATTAACTACTCTTGTAGTAAACAACCTATATCTATACCTAATAAACTATACCTATTGT
>CAMQYS010000028.1 GCA_947039395.1 uncultured Deferribacteraceae bacterium
CTTTCTAAATATTTTATAACTCGTTTACGTTCCTGTTTCTTTGCAACATTTAGGGCTGTTTCATTAAAACAATTTTTAACATTAATATCAGCTCCGTTTTCACATAAATATTTTACAATATCTAGCCGTCCCCAGTGAGATGCTTTAAATAATGCTGTCTCATCTCTGTTACCTTGAGTATTAATACCGATACCATTTTTCACAAAAAACTTTACTATATCTAAATTCTTATTACCCGATGCTTTTATCAACAATGTTTCATTATAATTATCTATAGTATGAATATCTGCACCCTTCTCAACTAGATACTCAACCGTCTCTAAATTCCCATTACTTGATGCAAAATGTAAAGCTGTAACACCCCACTCATCTTTTATATTTATATCAGCTCCGTTTTCAACTAGACGTTTTACAATACCTAAACCATCACTCCATACTGAAACACGCATCAATGCCGTTCTGTTATTGCTATCTACAATATTAACATCTGCACCTTTATCAATAAGATAATTCACAACTTCAAATCGTCCCATAAAAGAAGCCCTAATCAATGCCGTTTCATCATTACGATCTTGTGAATTAATATCTGTACCGTTCTCTATAAACGATTTTACACTTTCAAGATCGCCGTCCCTTGCACTATCAATAAGTTTATCGTTATCACCTTGCATTAGAAATCCCTCTAAATATTTACCTATTGAACACTCTCTAAATATTCTACAACTTCTTTACTTCGTCCACGTTCTTTAGCTATATCTAAGGCTGTCATACCTTCAATGCTTTTAGCCTTTATATCAGCTCATTTATCAACTAAATATTTAACAACTTCTAACTGTCCTGATTTTGATGCCAACATCAATGCTGTAAAGCCATCTTTATTCTCTATATTTATATCAGCGTCTTTACCAAGTAAATATTTTACAATATCAATTTCTCCTAATATTGACGCCGCAGTTAAAACTGTTAATCCGTAAGAGTTTTTAGAATTGATGTCTATATCCGTAACAACATACTCTCGTACACCGTCTAAATCGCCATTATTCACAGCGTCAAATATATCTGCATAGCTACGGTTTGCAACTATTAACATTATCAACAACAATCCTATTTTTCTCACTTTACATACCATACTTATCTATTAACTATTGCTTTCGTTCTCTTTATCTTCTTTCAACTCTTTTTTAAGTTTTTTCATCTCAGATATATATTCGTCATTAGTTAAGATACAATCAAATAATTTACTTACCGTACACACTTCATCTATCTCGACAAAATACTCTTCATGATCTGTTCCGTAAACCATAGGATCATCACTTTCATCATTTAATTTAACAAAAAAACAATCTGGATATCCGTATGAATATGCTAATTTTAAGAACTCTAAATCACCTGAACCGAAATATGTTTCAATAGCCTCTTTCATATCAAGTTCACTTCCCCACTCCTCATAATCATCACTACCCTCTGTGAACGGTGCAAACTTTTTAGGTGATATCTCTACTCTGGTACTTGTTTCCATATCCTCATAATTAGGGATAGTATCCATCTCTAAAAACTTATCATAGAACTCATCTACAAAAAATTCAGTAAACGGGGTCTCCTCTAAATCTATTAATTTTATTTTATCAAAAACTAATGACTGCAAAAAACCCATCACCGAAACAGCACTCTCATCACCTTTACCACCTAAAACTTTTACTCTACTTTTAATTTTGTCTAACATAATTTTCCCTTCTCTTAAATTACTTTTATCCCATATTACCACAACTTTTAAATTTCATCAACACCTTTAGTTTGTAAAAATCTTCTCAATAATTAAACTCTCTACGCTTGCTATGAAGTTATTCCAATCAGAGAGTAAGTATAAAACATCATGATCTTCATCTATCGCATAGATATTTTTATCCGTTACCATATACGCTATAATTAGATCAGGACAATGCTTGATATTGGCTGAAAGTTGTATAATCTTTCTACCCTTCCATTTTCTAACAATAATATCGTTAAGTGAGAAAAACATTATCTCCTTAATAGGACACTTTTTAGAGAAAGTTAAACTTAACTTTTTACCTTTCAAGAAATCAACCATCTCTAAAGGACAACCAATTTTTAAAAACTTTTCTGTATGTAAATCTATATCATGCAACTCTTTCGGCTCTAACAGTTTAATCCGTTTAGCGATGCTATCTAGACCTTTCTCAATAGCTACCGTGTACGCCCTTGCACCATATGTAGTAACGATTGAAACATCAGCACCAGCGTCTAATAATTTCTTAACAATTTTTACGTTTTTAAAAAATATCGCAGAGATAAGAGAAGTAGAATTAAACTCGTTTCTATAATTAATATTCACACCCATCTCTATCAATTTATCAACAAGTTTCAAACTCTCTTTCTTGTCAGGATAAGTTGGACAGATAGCTTTAGATAAAAGCTTATCACCGTATCTTGAAATAAATTTTCCGTTCCTCTCAAACATATCTAACATAGAATAATTTTCACTGGATCCTATTGTTCGAACCAGCTCTCTCTCTCGCTCAATACTTAAATTTTTAAGTCCACCTAAATCAATTATTTTTTGTATGATCTTTTCGTCGCTATACCGTATAGCTGTATAAATTATAGGTTGATACTTATCTGATATCTCGGCACCTTTATCTATCAACCACACGATCATCTCTTCATTATTATCAGCTACTGCAACTTGTAAAAGTGTTGCGACTACACCGTGTACTCCTAACTCATACCGTTTATTAATATTTAATCTGCGTTTCTCAATACGATTTAAAATATCATCGTAATCACTATTTAAAACTGAAACAACAACTGGCGGAAACTTGTCTATATTATCTCTTATATTAAACTTATACATTGCTATATCTCCATTCTTGATTATTTAGATCTGTGTTAATTACGATTACTGTTTTACTTTACAATAAATAATTTCTGTTTTTCTATCATCACTTAACATAAAACAATCATTATAGGTATCCATAATTTGAAAGTTTTTTGTGCCTTTTGGCATAACAATATCGTGCAAAACATCACTCTCTAAATTATATATTTTTTGAACACCTTTATAGTCGCCACTTCTGAAAAGAGGGGTTAAAATTAACTGTTTTCCGCAAGATGAAAAATGTCCAAGCACTCCATGTTTTTTAGAACTCTTATCTAAATCTTTCTCTCCCCATATCCATTTATTCAATTTATTCAATCTGCCATCAGTTGACACATCTAGAAGACAGTAAAAATTTAAACCCCACTTAATCATATTCCATGTACTAGATCCAGCTGAGAATAATAGAAGCTTCTTACCGTCCCATAATAAAGAGTATACCGTCGGTGGTTTTGGTAACGAAGTTTCTTCAAACTCTGAAAACTCTTCTAGAAATTCTTTACTATCTAGCATTGATACTTTTGTCCAACTTGCAGATCCTTTTTGTAGATCGATCGATAACCATGCGTACCTTCTCGTATCGCCACTACTCACAGGTTCAGCTAAAATAATAGGATACAAAAAATCATCACCTACACTCTGACTCGGAAAACCTGCCAAACTCATCTTGCTCATTATCTATTATTTCTGCGTTCAATATAGATATCGTTTTTGGTGGCGTTTTATAATCATCGTAAATATGTAAAGTTCTCTCATCTGTAATAAACACAACTTTACTATCTACTGAAAGCAGTACAGGGATATGATAATCATCATTAGCATGTTCATCAAGTTTCACAATATTACATTCGCCGTTATCAACAAAACATAGTGCCTCTTTTGAAAAACCATCATAGGTTCCATAAATAACTTATTTATCCTCTGACAGTGCGATCTCCATTCTTCTATAAACCATATCACTACTAAAAATTTCTGGCAAAATTACACGTTTTTCAATCTCTAACTTATACATTACAAACTCCTTAAATTAACATCTATTTGTAACCTATCTGTAAGAATATGTAGGAGGAATTACAGCGATCACTGTCTGATTTAACATGATCCATTTAGCTGCATAATTCATTAAAGTTTTAGGCTCATCATCTCCTTTTCCGTTATAGATAATTTTAACAATTCTTTTAATATCTAAAATATCCTCATCTGGAAGTTTGTTACCTAGTTCAAAATATTTAGGGAAAATATCTAACATCTTTTTGAAATCACTATCCCAGTTCATTCCACCGTTATCCATAATTTCACGAGCTACTTTTCCTGCAATTCTAATAGTCTCGCCTTGTCCTGTTGCTGCAACTCCACTTGATGGAACAAGATACTCCCACATTTTATTATACTGTTTAGGGATCGTATCAACATTTATAATAATCGGAGAAACACCGTCATGCTTATCAACTCTTACAGCTGGAGTTACACCTATAAGTTTATACAACTCATCCATTGCATTACTCTCTGTAACAACAGTTTCTTTATTGTACCCACTTCTATGAAACTCAAACTTATCTCCTAAATCAGTAAGCGACTTCTTCACTCTATCTGTTACTACAGCACGATTTTCTATTAATATTTTAAATATTTCAAGCAACCCTGATGGAGTTCTCGCACTATTAAAAGCAACTTCAAGAGGTGTGTACATCTTCGTATATATAGCACTATGTTTCTGTTTAGCATTTATATCTAACCCTCTTTCAAGCAGAAGTTTAATATCATCGACTGTCCCATGACTGGCTACTGTATGCATTAACGTATAGCCACTTCGATTAACTTCTTTAACATCTGCACCTAACTCTAACATCAAATGCAAACAACCTTTATATCTTGATATTTGATGAAACACAGGAGTGTCTCCGTAATAATCTTTTAAATTGATATCGCAACCTTGCTCTTTTAACCAGATTGCAAACTCTCGTGATAACGGATTAAATCCGAAAGCGTTAGGTCCATATTTTCCATCAATTGCGTTTATATCACATTTATCAAACACAGATTTTAACTCTTCAAAATCACCACGCTCAACAATCTCTCTAAAATCTTTAACTAAAGTTATTCTTTTTTTAGCCATTACAATTTACCCCATAAATTATTTATCTAACATAACAAAATATACCATTAACTTATTTATACAACTTTAAAGAACTCTTTTTCAAGTGCAGATAAATCTTGCAACATCTCTATAATCTTTGGTAAAATTTCACTTTCCATATATCTAAATTTTTCTGACGTTTTACTTAAATCAATATCAAAAAGTGTATTACTGTTTTCCAATCTAACACTCCCACTACTATTATTTATATTCTCAACTTTTATTTTATTTTACAAACTAAACAGTGAAATTTTAACTACTTGTACAAGTATCAATTGTTGTACCTGTAGCTCCATTATCTTCTAAAAGTTTTTGTGTGCTCTCTACAACTGATTTTGTTCCACAACAGATTTCTGTAGGTAGAGTATCTATTAAAACTTTTACCTCTTTCATATCAATACCTAACTTACCTCTTAAATAGTGCATCATCATAATTCGTTTCTCACTATCTACTTTATCTAAATATAATTTATATAAAGTTGGAAGTTCAAATGTAATATTATCACTGTTCACACCATCAAATAATTTTATGTTTTTATCATCAATTACCGTAATTACATATTCATCGTTAACATCTAAATTTATAATTACAATATGTAGATTATGTTTTGAAAGTTGACTTTCAAACAGTTGTAAAAGAAGTGGGATATGTTCCCCTCGTTTTACCTCTCCTTTATTAACACTCTTTCTAAGGTCTTTATCATCAAGTTTTATATCAACCTTAGACATAACTTTTATACGACTATTTAAATATTTTTTAATCTCACCCGGATACTCTTCTCCACTCCAATCTACTGAACAGAAATATGAACAGCCGATCATATAATCAATTGTCAACTCTTGAGCTGTCATAAGTTTTGATTCTTGATTTAAGCACCAATCATCAATATCATACAGTTTCGATAACCACTTTTTATGCAACTTATAAAACGCTTCATTATCGTTAATATCGTAATCAGCAACAACTTTTTGAACCTCTTTTTCGATATCAAATAGCTTGATAAAATACTTAATCTGTTCCACACTCACCTCTGTTTTAACATGTTATATCTAAAAATATTAACGCTCGCCCCATGTAATTTTATCAAAAACCTCTTCTGTGAAATCTCCAAATGAATACTTGTTTTTTTCAAATTTAAAATGTGTTGCGGCACTCTCATCTTGAGATTCAGCAAATCTATCTATATACGTTTCTGAATATTTATGAAGCATAAACTTGCCCTTAGTTTTATCGTATTTGAACGTCGCATAAGAGGAGATAAACGAACTACCACCAAACTGTTGTTCAATAGTAAAATAATCACCCTTTACTGCAATACCCATATAACCTTGAGCTGGACTATTGCTACCAATCGGGATAGTTGTTATCGCAGCAACTTCTGTGTATCCACCGTTTTTATTTTTTTTCAACATCATTATAGGCTCGCCTATATTTACATCTTCCATCGTTAATTTTTTCTTAGTCAAAACCAATATAAGATAATCCCTTGAAATATATGTTAAATCTTTAATACGATAATCGCTTTGAACAAATTTACTTGATAACTCCGATCTAACTTTCATATCTTTTACAAGTTCTAAAACCTCTTTCACTTTCTCTTCTGCTAATTTTGCAGCGTTTGTTCTGCCTGCATTAATATCTGCACCATACTCAATTAAATATTTTACAGTTTCAAAATGTCCACCATGTATAGCCATCATTAAAGCTGTATCGCCCCTCTTATTAAACTCATCAAGCTTAGCTCTATAATTTAATAAAAATTTAACTACCTCTAAATGTCCATTCTCTGAAGCCGCCATTAATGCAGTATGACTATAAAATGAATTGCTATAATTAACAGATTTCATATTTTCACTTACTAAATATTTCACAACTTCTAAATGTCCGCTGCTTGATGCATACATCAATAACGTCCACCCACCATACTCTTTATTCAAATCTATATCAGAATTCTTCTTTATAAAATCTTTTACCTGTTTCAGATCGCCTTTCTCTACATAACCTACAACTTTACTCTCAACTTCAACATCATCACTACTACTTTGAGCATTTACAAAACCTACGCCATAGAACCATATAAACAGAACTAAAAATAATTTATCTAAAATATACACACGATTATTCATTATAGTTTCTCCCACTACTTTCAACTTAAATAAAACAACATTCTATCTATCTAATTTAACTATACTTTCAACAATACCACTACCAACAATTTTATCCCCTTCCATCACAAAAAACTTTGTAGAAGGTTGAAGTTTAGAGTAATCAACTCCTTCATACATAGGTATAACATTTACAGAAATCGCTTCATCAAATCTACACTCAACATCATTTTTAAAAGTAACACCTAAATATTCATCATCAGTATCAATCTTTAAATGTGGACGGTAATTTCCACTTGTCAAACATGGAGGCAGTTTTCTAACGCCTTTTAAAAAAGTTACTGAAACTAAAAAATTAATATCAAAACTCATCTATCTTCTCCATGTTTTACAGCTCTTAATCCATAAAACGCATATCATCACACTCAATATTTTCATAAGAGGTTTCTAATATATAAACAAGTGATTTATTCTCTAACAACTCTTCCTTACTCATATCGTTAAAATCTTTACTATACCAATCGTATTGATCTATATCTGGAATAGCAACTAAACCTTTCATCGTTGCAGTAATTCTCAATAGCTTACTTTCCTTACTCCACGCTACAATAATAAATGACGGTATTGTATAATAAACTAGAATTTTACTACCCTCAATATCAATCTTTCTTACTTTAAACTCTTCTGACTTAATCACTTCACAACGAGTGATTTTAGATATTAGATCCGATTTATTATCTAAATAATCTATACCTTTCAACATGATATGTAGTTGACTTAACTGCTCTACATTCGATTTAACAACTTGCCATAGTAACGACTCTCTAAGATCCTTTACTAAATCTTCTCTATTCATAACAATCTCCTTTTGTGCTTTTTACTTATTTTATGTTCTTATTTTAATTTTTTTATAGATCTAGCTCGCTCATATTTATATAATTCATCAGTTGTAATATCTCTATAGTTACCCCCAAGCAAGATGAAGAGTCGAAACGATATCGTTCTCATAGATAAATATGTTCTCTGTTTTAATATAAATTTTATTTGGTTTTGATAAAAATTTTGATACTCTATCTACTGCGATAATCCTATCTTTATCATCGAAATTAACTTGATAACAATCATCTTTAGGCACTACTTCAGATAATATTTTTTTTGATGTTCTTTTACTATATTGAAACTCACTTTCAAACGGCTCTAAGGAGTACATAATGCCTTGTACTGCAATATGTTTTACAGATTTAGACACTGTCTTTTTAACAATATTATCTATATTTTTAAAGTTGTGATTAAAATACCGTTCAATCTTGTCAAAATATTCTGTGTTCATATATTACTCCGTGTTATGTATTAATTAGAACAGTAAAAAAAGTTTCATATACTTTATAATGTTATTAAATTTTAAAGATAGTATCCATTTCAATATTTGTACAGTAAAAGGATAGTACAGTAGCTCTTATTTTGATATTACTGTCCTGATTTGATAAACCACTTGTTCGCAGTCTTGAAATCTTTCTTAACACCTCTACCACTTTGATACATAAATCCTAAATTATACATAGCGATAGAGTATCCCTGCTCAGCTGATAATTTATACCATCTAAAAGCAGCGTCATCATCTTTTAAACAACCTCTACCCGATGCTGTCATTATTCCCATATTATATTGAGCTTTCATATTTCCACGTTTTGCAGACTCATAAAGCCAATTAACAGCCTCTTCATCACTCTGATACGCACCCTTACCTTGCTTATGCATAAACCCAACATTAAATTGTGCCTCAACATGTCCTGACTCTGCTGCCTTATAATACCAATCGTACGCTATATCTAAATTCTTCGCAGTTGTACCTTTCCCTGATTTATATATCTCACCTAAATAAAACATAGCTTCATACTCATCTTGTTCAGCAGCAAGCTCAAAAAAAGTTTTAGATTTATCTATATCTTGTTTAACACCTTGTCCAAAATAAAGTATAAAACCTATTATAAATAAAGATTTTGGATTTTTAGTTCTCTTAACATCTTTAGAGAAACATTGTAACGCAAGTTCATAGTAGCCTTTATCAATAGCTCTTATGCCTAGCTCATAAAACGATTTCTCATTTGGTGATTTAAATAATGCCAAAATATATCCTCAATATAAAATAATTTTACTTGTAAAACCTAAAATACTTATAACACAAACTGTAAGAACTAGCTCTATTTATACTATCCAAGCTTAGTAACTTGTAACACAAACCATATAGAACTAACTGCACTTTTTCTCGCCAAGTTCAATAAACTTGCCACGCTTCTTTGCATCAGAATCAAGTATCAAAACCGATCTAGCATTAATACCACTTGCATGAAACTCTCTACAATATTTAGCAGCCATATCATCTCTTCTTGCACCATTATTTCTAACATATATCCAAACAGTAGGCGTTGCAGACTCTGATGCTTTCTCTATAGACTCTATATCTTTATCATTAAGTCTAAACGACTCGATATCTTTAGAGATCTCCTTTTTAGGAGTCTCCTCTTCCATTCTCTTTATATCTTCTTTTATCTGCACAGTATCAATAACAAGCGGTCTATCTGCCTTGATAGCTTCTGATATTGATCGCTTACTTTCACCTTGTGTAGATACATCTCTACCAACTGAACCACCAGTAGAGTTATCTCCATCAATATCTCCGAAAATAGCTTTGTATATTAGATACACAATAAACATCACTACAAAAAATATTAAAACTTTATACTCAACACGTATTTTTTTACTTTTTTTAAGATCATTGCTAACCATTATCTACATCCTCTTATATATACTCTATATCGTTTATATATCAATTATCTAATTTATAGATTTAAAAAAACATGAGTTTTTGATCATCCATGATCTAAGTTCAAATAGTTTTGATGATAAACTAACTTTAGCTCTATGAGGGTTTAATATACGTTTATATGTCCAGTCTAGAGTAGTTAGTATAGCTTCTTGATTTTTACAAATATCAGTTAATGATAACTGCACTGTCTCGTCTATAAATATATCTTTCTCATTTATAGATGAATAGACTAACCTCTGTTTCTGTTTTGAAAATCTTATACCTTTATCTGATAATTGCATGAAATTAGTATCATCAAGTGGATCAACACAATATTCAATATCTGTAATGTTCTCATCTTTAAGATAGATTAATGTTGTGATGTACTCACCGTTTGAATCAGTTACTGTAGTACTTCTACACTCACCTGGGATAGTTGTTTTAATACTATTATTTGAGATCTTCATGATATATCTACCATTTAATTCCGATAACTTACATATCCCACCAAGTGCAGGTGAACCCCAACCTGTTGCAGCTCTTGTTCCTACTCCAAAAGATATATGATCAAGAACGCTATCTTCATCTGCAAACTTTATCTGATTTATAATAGACTCAATATTGTACTCATCTAAATCATTAGATAGTATAATGTTGATATCCTCTGTACCTAAACCCTCTTTTATCTTTTTGTATGAACTAACTGCTAAATATGCTAAATCACCACTATCTATTCTTATCCCTATCTTATGCCAGCTGTTATTTTTCTGTAATAGTTCTTTATTCTCTCTAAAAGCCTCTATAGCATGTACTACACCAGACTCTAATGTGTTTATTGTATCAACTAAAAGAGTAGGAGTATTAGGATTTACTTTTATAAAACTATCAAACGCTTCTCTCTCTGTATCACTACTTTGAATAAACTCATGTCCCATTGTACCAGATACAGGTATTCCAAAACGATAGCTTGCTTCACAGTTACTTGTTGAACTTATACCCGAATAATAAGAGTAAAGTGACGCTTTAAGAGAGTTTTGTGCACGTCTTCTACCAAACTCAAATAACGGCATAGATTTTGACACAGTTTTTATTCTGTTCCATTTTGTAGCAATTAATGATGGAAAGTTTAACTCATGAAGAACAAAATCTTCAATTAATCTACTATCAAGTAGCGATGATCTTATTATCAATATAGGTTCACTCGGAAAAACAATAGAATTTTCAGCAACAGAGAAAACCTCTACATTAAGTTTATCCCTTGTTTTAATATAATCTATAAACTCTCTCTTATAATTACATCTCTCAAGATACTCTACAATATTTTTGAATGAGAAAGAATTGATTTTATTAATAAACGCTATAATTCCAGCCACAACAACATAAGATGCTGAAAAAGGTGGTACTCTATAAAAATATGTTTTAACAGCTTGATCATCATGTTTATTTATCATAAAATCTGTCTGTGCCATTACAAGATGATATTCATCAAATGGAACTGTTTCATCATATAAATCATCGTTATTTAAAATAGATATTAACGGCGTGTTTAAAAGCTTTTTTGAAAGTTTATCTTCCATATATTTTATACCTGTATGACTATATTTTAGTTGACTATTATAGTTTGTTAGATATAATATTGCAAGTGATAATACTTTTAAGTAACATTATGATATTCATAACTAATGTTTACTCTTTTGTTTCTTTTACTTAAATTTTATTGTTAAAATAAATTATATCAGTCAAAAATAATGAGGTGAAATTATGTTCATAGGTAAATTAATTAAAACAGATGAGTTTGCTACAGAAAAGCATGTTCCTGCAATAGAAGTTCTTAAGAAAGATGGCAATACATATACAGTTGAAGTAACTGTTGGAAAAGATGTTCCACATCCAAATACTACTGCACACTTTATCAACTATATATCATTGTTTTTCAAATCTGATGATGCAACTGCAATTACTTGCTTAGGTAAAGCAGAGTTTTTAGCGCATGGTGAATCTGTTGAAGGCGCTGATAAAGGTTCTTCACATACTGACAGTAGCACAACGTTTAAAGTTACATTAACTAAACCTGGAAAATTAATTGCAGTAAGTTACTGTAATATCCACGGATTATGGGAATCAGAATTAGCGATATAAACTATTCTACTATTTTATTTACATAAATTAATAGTCTCATAAAATAAAAGCGTAGCATCAATTGATGTTACGCTTTTATAATAATTAAATTCATTCTAAATTAATAGCAAAATTTTACTACTAAAACCAGTTCAATCAGCAACATATACAAATACAATTAGATACTCATAATCTATAACTTACAATCAAAAACTAGTTGCAATATATAACTTATATTATATCCGTTGTTTTACAGCGCCTAATTCCCAACACATCAAGTCTATCCATCAAAGTCTTAGATAGGCTTTCTGCACCTGTAACAGATGATGAAGTGTCAGTTAAAACAACTAACTTAGATAAATCAATAACATCAAAATCTATGATATCGTTGATAGTATTTGCAACGCAATGACTTAACGCTTCGCCACCTATATAGATATTATCAGCGTGTGACATACTCGCTAAAAGATTAGAGTTTCTGCTTCCAGTATCTTCAATATCAGTTTTGGTGCGATAGTTTAGATTAGAACTATAATCCACTTCAGGCTTCATAGCAGAGTAATGCTCTGTATATGGGTTGATACCTTTAAAATAATAATTTACCTTTTCAACCTTTGATACAGCAAATAATTTTATAGCCTCATTTATATCTTCATTAATCGTAGCACCACGTGTTCCTGCTATACAGTGATACGGCCATATTGTAAGATTATATTTGCCATCTTGCTCTAATTTATTAATATAATATGTAGCCCACTCCATATGAGATGGATTTCTTGTTTTGTATCTTCCCTCTATAATATCATCAGCACTAATTTCTGTAAAGTCCCCTAACTCTTTATCATTTTTATCTAACCAAAAAAGTTTATGGAAAATCTGATAATATTGGTGAGTATCCATAGTTATAGATATCTCATCTATATGATCAAACTCTTTTATAAATCTTGAAAGACGTTTCATATCCTCATCTGCATTAGGCACATATAAACTTCCGTTAGGATCACAAAAATCGTACTGGGGATCAATAATAACAAGGTGATTATAGTTCATTCTAACTCTCCTAAAATATATTATCAATTTTGATAACTACACACTAATTAATAATATCCAATCTAATCTATATTATAATATAATCAATAATTATTACATACTTTTTTTAATTTCTACTTATCTAAACTACGGTGTATTTTGCTTTTTTAAATTATCTGTCATTACGTCAAACTCTTCATCAATACTTTTATCTGTATTAGGTTTAATCGCATTGATAATAAATATCACGATGAAATTAGCTGTAAAACCAACCACAATTTCATAAAGATATGTATTAAGCCCTAAAGAATACCATATCAACATAACAGTAGTTCCTGTAACCATTCCAGCTAAAATTGAGTACCATGTACTTTTTCTAGAGTATAATGACATTATCACAGCAGGCCCAAATGAAGAACCGAAACCACCCCATGCAAATGTTACTAAATTAAATATATTACTCTCTCTATTCATAGATAACATAAATGCGATAAATGCAATAAATACAACTGCAAATCTGCTTACTAATAATAACCTTTCAGGTGATGCTTTTTTATTTATTATTGATGCATAAAAATCTTCAGTTAAAGTTGATGATGATACAAGTAGTTGCGAATCAACAGTAGACATAATCGCAGCCAATATAGCAGCTAATAACACTCCTGCTAATATAGGGTTAACAAGATCACGCACTAAAAATATCAGCACCTTCTCCTCATCTCCTTTAGGTAAAGTATCGTAAAGAGGAATAGCAAATAAGCCAACTAATACAGCTCCGATTAAAGAAATTATAACCCATGACATAGCTATACGTCTTGAACGAGGAAGAAGTGTAATTGATGCTACCGACATAAATCGTGTTAATATATGAGGTTGTCCAAAATATCCAAGCCCCCATGCTAATGAAGATATCAACGATAACGCTACAAAAAAACCGCTGCTACCTGTTGGCAATATATCTAGCACTCCAGCTTTTAAATTTATAGCTAACTCTATCTGTGATGGATCTATACTTGTATATGCAATAATCGGAACTGCAACTATAGCAAAAACCATTAATATCGCTTGAAAGAGATCTGTCCAACAAACAGCTAAAAAACCACCTAGCAATGTATATAAAATCATAATCATCGTGCCGATGAATACCGCTACTATATAATCTATCGCAAATACTGATTCAAAAAGTTTACCAGCACTAACAAGCCCTGCAGCTGCATAAACAGTAAAAAATATTAGAACTATTATAGATGATATCAATCTTAATAATCCTGTTGGATCTTTAAATCTATTATGAAAGAAAGAAGATAGCGTTAATGAGTTTGTTGAACCTGTATATAATCTTAACCTTGCCGATATTAAACGCCAATTAAAATATGTTCCTATTGCAAGCCCTACAGCTATCCACGCTTGATTTAAACCTAAAAGATATATAGCTCCAGGCAATCCCATTAGCAACCACCCACTCATATCAGAAGCTTGAGCCGATAATGCAGTAACCCATGCACCCATAGATCGTCCACCAAGAAGATAATCCTCTAGTTTCTTAGACTTATTATAAAAGTATCCTCCAATAAGAATCATTACAATAAGATATAGTATAAAAGTAATGTAAGTACTGCTATTTGACAACTGCATATCTCTTATTCTCCCCATAAAATAAAAACTTTATCTATAAAAGTATCTACCTATTTAATTAAGCAATTATCTAGTCATTTAACTATCTAATCTATACGACTATTATAATTTTGATATTAATACATTAATACTGTAGAGTCTCAACCAAGATATTTATATAGTAATGATGTAAATAAAATAATGAAAACAGCTATAACCATACCTTTAATAAATTTCTGTCCTTTTGTCATCGCCATTTTACTTCCGATAAATCCACCTGCTATATTTCCTACAATAAGCGGTAAACCAAGTAGGTAGATAATTTTTCCTGCTATTGCAAAAGTTATAAACGATCCTATCCCTGATGATAGGTTGATTACTCTTGAAACTGCTGATGAGTTTACTAAATTCATTCCTAAAAAAGTATAGAAAAATAACGTTAAAAATGTTCCTGTACCTGGTCCAAAAAATCCATCATAAAACCCTAATACAAAACTTATGATAGGAACTTTTAAATATAAATCCCTATTTGTAAACTCATTTATCTCTGATTTTATATTCTTTTTAGGTATAAAAACTACTATTGCTGTAAAAGGTAATATCGCTAAAATAATTTTTGCGACTGTTTCCTCTTCAAATAACAAAATACTACGTGTGCCAAGCACAGAACCTATTAACGCTCCTGCAACACCTATCAATGCTATCTTCCATATAACTTTACCCTTTCGTGCAAAATTAACAACAGCTGTTGTTGTACCAAAAATAGCAACAAACTTATTTGTACCTAAGGCAAGCTGAGGAGTTATACCAACTAGAAGTAATATCGGAGCTAAAATCAATCCACCTCCACCTGCAACAGCATCAACAAAGCCTGCAAAAAATGCAACTAAAGTAAGCGTCATAACTATAAGATAGAAGTAATCTGAACTAAGGATAGATTCCACAAGTGTTCCCTCTCAAAATTAGGAGATAAAGATACATACCTTCATAATACACAGCTAATAAACATATAGAACCGTTATACTATAACAGTATAGCAATATATTCAAGTACTCTTTTACAGTTGCATCAAAATATAAACTGTTACAAAACCTTAATCAGTTTAAAGATATTAGTAAAATAAAACAAACAACATTACTCAATTATAACAACAAGTTACTTCTACATTAAAAATAATTTACAAATAGATGATATTTTTTTCTTGATAACAGAACTTTTATTATGTACCCTCTTAATATGAATGAAACTAAAATAGTAGAAAAATTTAACAACTTAATTGATTTTATAAAAGTAAAAGAATCAGCACTTGTAGCATTTTCTGGAGGAGTTGATTCATCTCTACTTGTATATGCATGTATGAGAGCTGACATCAAACTACTTGCTGTAAATTTTCACTCATATCTATATGATAAACAAGAGCTATTAAATGCAATAAGTTTTCTTAAAAACTATAATATCAACTATAATATCTTTCCTATTGATCCACTAAATGATATTGAGGATATTAGAACAAACCCTAAAAACAGATGTTATTTATGTAAAAAATATCTATTTAGAGATCTTAATGAACTGAAAACAATATCAAACCTTAGACATATATATGATGGTTCAAATAAAGATGATATGCAAACACATAGACCCGGTATGATCGCTCTCAAAGAGTATAATGTAATCTCTCCTCTTGCCGAGCTTGGGTATACAAAACAAGATGTTAGAGATGCTGCAAAACTCTATGGACTTGTTATGCACAACAAACCATCTCTTAGTTGTTTTATGACAAGATTTGAATATGATAAAGAGATAACAATAGGTATGATTAAAAAGATTAATCATACTGAAAAATCGCTTATACAGATGGGATTAACATCAGCTAGATGTAGAGTTCATGGAGATGATACACTGTTACGTATTGAACTTAGTGATTCAGATATGATTCAAGTTGTCCATACTCTCAAAGATCAGATATTAGTTAGCTTAGATAAGTTTGGATATAAATATATCAGTATAGATCTTGCAGGTTCAAGAAGTGGATCAATGGATCTATAAAAATCGGTTATTACTACTGCATTAGCATACTGTTGTCTATATTTATTACTTGTAATTTATTTACTAGTTATTTCTCTATTGTAATAAAACTGTTCACGATCCTTATAATAATATATTAAGATCATTTACTATAATTAGATTGCAACTATTCATCTCCTATAACTGACTTACTTATTACGATACTTTTAAAGATCTACAAAAAGGTAGAAAATCTAATTAAAGACTTTCTACCCTGTCTACTCGATTTTATCTACCACATAGCAAGAAATCTAAAAACTACTAAGCCAATTTTTACTTAATTTTAGACTTAATATATTTTAATACATCAGCTTTAACTGTTGCTGGAAGTGGTACATAAAGAAGTTTTTTAGCGTATTCATCTCCGTTTGCAAAACTCCACTCAAAGAATTTAAGAACCTTTTCACTTGCTTTCTTATCATCTAATCTAAGCAATATAAATGTTCCAGCAACGATAGGATATGCAGTACTTCCCTTAGCATTAGTCAACCATACATTATATCCTTTTTTAGAGTCGAAAACTACTCCCTTAGTTGCTGCAACAAAAGTCTCATAATTTGCTTCAACTTTCTTGCCTGCTTGATTAATTAATGTAGCATAAGTAATACCATTTTGACTAGCATATGAATACTCTACATAACCGATAGAATTTTTAATCTGCTTAACAGATGCTGCAACACCATCATTACCTTTACCGCCTATTCCTGCTTTCCAATCAATTGATTTGCCTACACCCATATTATTTTTCCAGTCACTAGATACACCTGATAAATAGTTTGTAAAAACAGCAGTTGTTCCAGAACTATCAGATCTATGTACAACTGTTATCTTACTATCTGGTAATTTAACATTAGGATTTAATTTCTTTATCGCAGGATCAGACCATGTTTTTATCTTACCCATAAATATTGATGAGATTATATCACCTGATAAAGTTAGTTCATTATTCTTAACTCCATCAATATTAATAATTACTACAATCGCACCGATAACAGTTGGAAACTGAATTAAATTAGAACTTTTAAGTGCTTCAACCGTTAATGGATCATCTGTTGCACCAAAATCAACCGTCTTAGCTGATATCTGTTTGATACCACCACCTGAACCTATCGACTGATAATTTACAGATATACCAGTTGCTTGTTTGTACATATAAGCCCAAGTCGAATAAATTGGATAAGGAAAAGATGCGCCTGCTCCTGTAACAACCTTATCATTTGCATAAACCGAAACTGAAAAAACAAGTAATGAAATAAGTACTAAAAATTTTTTCAACACAGGTAACCTCTCAAAATTTTATTTTATTTTATTTACAATAACTACTACTAAAAGAAGTATCATTTAGTGAGCTTAGTATATGTTATTATGGTTAGTCATTGGTCATATAGATGTAAAATTATCGTCAAATAATATTCTTATAAATAAGTTAAGTATATATTAAAATTCATAATAATATAGCTTACTCTTGAAATAAATATTTAAAAGAACTATAATCAGAATAATCAATATACATATTTTTTTTAGACCTCTATTTAATTGTAATATAATAAAAATAGGCGACAAGCACTATATAATAATATTAATAATTATTAACCAAGGAGAAATTTATGATAATTCTAAAACTATTTTTTGATAGAATCAAATTACTTACTCAAGGAACATTTTTAATACTTCTAGTAACGGTGTTATCTGCCTGTTTATTTACAAATGAAAAAACTAACAAAGAACATATCATTAAAATAGGAATTGATGGAGAAGAGAGTGTTACAATAATAGATTTTGGAAGCACCGTAATAGGCTCTTTTGAAAACAAAACTTTAAAACTAACTAACTTATCTAATCTAGATAGCAATATAACCTTCCATCTACCACAAGGGTTTGAGAGAGTTACTGTGAGTAGTGCTCAAGGAAACAGTTGTAATGATCGTACCGTTATGTTCGTTAAGGGAGGCGAAGTTTGTTATTTTGGAATACAATTTAAGCCACAAGATAGATACACTTATGAATCTCCTCTTGATATAACTGTATCACTGGATGAGGAAGAACATAACTATAAAAATATTCTTACATTAAAAGGTGTTGCTACAAATAGTGAGTCTGTAGAATTCTCTGACCAAGTAAATTTCGGTTTAACTGCTAAAAATAGTAGCAAAATAAAGTCTAGCACTCTAATAAATAGTTCAAAGCAAAATATTTACTATAATATAACTCTGCCTGATAGTATAACAATTGACCCAATGTCTCAATGTGATCAATCTGGCGAAGTAGCTGAAGAGTCTTCTTGTGAAGTGTTATTTAGATATTCAGCAGGAACAAGAACAGGCGACATTACAGACATTATCACTCTAGAACAAGATAGTGGCACTACAACCGTAACAGCTACTATGTCTGTCAAAAGTTCTGCTATAGTTAATATAGTAGCTCCTACCTCTCGTTATGATGCATCAATGATAACCTCTGGAGATAGTAGTAGTAATGGAAAACTAAAATTAATAGGCGGGAAAAATGATACTAACACTGCTAATGATATATGGACATTTGATATAAGTAAAGAAATATGGACTTTAGATAATAAAGCTTTTATAGGCTCTCCAAATATAGCACAACTATATAATAATAGAGTAGCTACTGTAAATAACAAAACATTAGTGCTTCCTAATCCAGTAACTACTGGTGAGAGTTTTGATGATAGAACGTTTACCTTAAATGTGAATAACACTTTAACTCCTGTTTCTAACATTAGCAATACAAGAAATAATTATAAGATTGCAACTAATACTACTACTAAACAAGTTTATATATATGGTGGTAAATCTCAAGATAACTCTCTCTCAAATGATATCAGCTTAGTGCTTGATAACGGTGGCTTTAGTAACATTACAGCAACTGAAAAACCTGATAGATATCTTGCTGCATTCTCATCAGCTAATAACAAGTTTTATCTTTTTGGTGGAAAATCATTAGATAACTCTACCACGATGTCAAAATCTTTATACGAATATGATAATCAAGCAGAAAAATGGCAAGATATTGAACCTAACTCTCAAGGAAGTCATATTATTTTTCCTAATAATAGTGCAGAGATGGTTTCTCTCAAAAACATCAGTCCTGCATTATATATTTTTGGAGGAAAGTTTGAAAATGATGTAAGTGAAGATAGTCAGTCTGCTTTATATAAATTTGAACTAGAGAGTAAAATATGGAGTCAATTAACTGATAATATTATGCCACCTGTTAAAACTGGACATAATTTAGTGCAATTTGGAGAGAGATATATATATCTTTTTGGTGGATTAAATTCTGATAATCAACCTACAAATGATCTATGGGTATTTGATACTACAATAGGTAAATGGGAAAAAATTAATCTTCCTCTCTTAGAACATAAATTAAATAATCACGCTGTTACAGCATCTAAAGATGGTAGATATATCTATATCTATGGTGGACAGGCAGGAGTTGGTGCTACATCAACAAAATCAACAAAATTTATGGTGTATGATACAGAACTAGATTATTTTAAAGAACTTGCATCAATCGGTACTAGTTCAGATGTTTATAGATTTGGACATCAGTTAGTATATGCAAAAGATGGTAATGCTATACTGCTTTTAGGTGGTTCTGAAACTTTAGGTGGTGTGCCTGTTGATAAGCATTACCAATATGATATTGAAGAGGATACATGGACAGAACTTCAAGGAACTGCTATAGCTGATCTAAAAATAGCAGATCATACAGCTGTTAATAAAGATGGCACTATATATATAATCGGTGGAAAAAGTTCAGATGGCAATGTATCAAACAGAGTAGTTACTATAACCTTTGCTGATAATGAAACAACTACTCAACCTGTTGTTACAAATATTAATAACCCATTGTCATTGATGAGCACTGCAAGATATAAACACTCTGCAACAGTTGTAGACAATCATATATATGTTGCTGGAGGACGTACCAGTACTAATGGTACAACAAACAGCGTAGAAAAATTTAACTTAAATACTCTAAGATGGAGCGATGGGACTGCCGTCACTACAGGAGATTTTAATGAAGGTTTTCGTGACTCTTCACTCGTAGCAGATGGTACAACACTTTATCTTATCGGTGGCGTGACAGATAGAGGAAACAGTAAGAAGGATATCTATAAATCTGTATCTGATGGCGCATGGCAATTAGTTGCAACTGGAGCGGGAAATGAATTAGATGGAGAAGTGGAGTTTCAAATAGGTAAAACATACTTTATAAAAGCAAATAACGCATTTATCAACTTTGGAGGAGATGTTCTATCCATTATTTACCCATAAATAAACGTAACTAGTTAATAGCAAAAAATCTGTAAATCATACAAAACTTATACCACAGTTTATATAAATAAATTGTGGTATAAATTTTATACAAGTACTTATTAAATTATTGGTATGGATTTTATATGAACAAATACTATATTAATAGTATAAGCTTGCAATGTAAACCAGCTGTACTGGCTTATAATATGTAATTATAAGTTAGTAGTGTAATATTATATAGGCAAATGAAATAATTTGACGATATGTAAATAATACAAAATAATGATACCTAATTTATGAAAAACAATAATGGCATAAGTTTTGTATGAGTATTTATTAAATTATTAGTATGGATTTTATATGAACAAATACTATATTAATAATATAAACTTACACATATAAATCAATTGTAAAAATTTTATAGTATGCGATTAGAAGTTAACAACAGAGTATTATATAAATAAATGCAAGTAAATAGCATAAATTTATATGTGTAAATGATATAAATGAATGATACAATAAGTTTATGCAAGTAAATAACATATTTATAATCTATATAAAATAAAGGAGGCTGTATAATATGGATAGAAATAACTTTAAAATTTTACAATATAAAACATTAATAATCCATAAAAAGAAAATTTCTAAATTATTTTTTCTTATTGCGATTTCTATTATTGCTAGTTGTTCACCTCCAAATACTATAATTACTGGTGGATCATCATCTCCTTTTGCTGTATATATGGATGCAGATGCTTCATCAGATAAAATATCTAATCTAACATTTGAGCCAACAATTATCAATGATTCTAATATAAAGCATATATATATTAGAAATGAGTCTGGTAAAAGTATAGAAAAATTTATCTATGAACTACCATTTGGATTTGGTGATGAAGATACATTTAAAAACTCTAATTACGACAATAACATTATATCTTGTACAAAAAAAGAGTATCTTGATCCAAATGAAATTTGTAGAATAAGTATTCGGTTTCAACCAAGTGCAAAAGACACTTTTAAAGGTAAAATTAAAATTACCGTCCCTGAATATAGTTTTGAATCTATAGAGCTAAATGGCGAAGGATTGAATAATACATATTTAGATATTCCTGATAGGAAAAAACTCCAACTTGGGTTTGTTGAAACAGGGGCAGCTCTTAATAGATCTATCACTTTAAAACATAATAAGCTATCTCCTGAACCGATATCTTTTAAATTGATCACACGTGGAAATAAAATAAATACCAATAATCTAATCTCAATTGAATATTTAGATAAGATTGAAGATGATAATAGAGATAGTATCAATCGTTGCAATCTTAATGATGATAACGATGATGATTATGATTATGATAACTATTATAGAGATGATGAGATCCTTAAAGGTGAACTTACATACGGTAGTTCATGTATATTAGATTTCAAAATAACTAACGCAAATGGAGAAGGTGAATTTGCTTATTCATCAATAATAATAAAGCAAGATAGTTTTATTGATGTTCTACATGTAACAGGTATTATAGTAGAAAACAATGCGTTAACGATGTATACGCCTACAATACCTAATAGAAGAAGTTCTCATATGTTATCACAACATAAAGATAAACTAATACTTATTGGTGGAGTTGATAGCAATTTAGACGATTTAAAAGATATATGGAAATATAATGGATTAAGCTGGGATGATGTTACTCAGGAATATAATAATCCACCACCTTCACTCTCTAATACTGGATCTGTTTTTACTGATGATACAACTTATCTTATCGGTGGTAGAATAGATGACGCTTTAGCAAACAAAGTTACTTCATTATCTAAAAATAAAGATATAAATACTGATATCTCAACTGGTCACTTTCCTATAAAATACTCATTCGCATATGCTTTACTTAAAAACTATGTGTATATATTAGGCGGAATAAATGAGTTGAATGAATCAATAGATAATGATACTCTTATAAAATTTGATACATCAACTAAAGAATTTAGCAATGTTGAGATAACAAATAAAGCTGATATAGATAAAGCTATTATGATGGCTGCAATAAATGATTATATTTATATATTATCTGATAATGTAACAGATAGTAACTCTCGATTAATAAAATTTCATATTTTAGATAGTAGTAACAATGCATACAGAGATATCACTACTGGCGATAATATCACTATTCCATTTGTGGGAGAGGAAATATCTGTTAAAGTACCTTCTAGAATATCTGAATTAAACTTTGTTGTAAGAGATAATGCATCAATAATTACAGCAAATAATTCAATATTTGTATTTGGTGGCAAAACACCTACTGGTGTTACTAATGAGATGTATATATATTCTCTATCAGATCATCAACCTATATTAGATATCTTTACACAGCAGATAGTATTAACTAAATGTTGCTCATTTGCTAGAGAAGAGTTATGTGTAAATACTTGTTCAGATGAGTCTCCTAAAGCATATGCATGGGCTCAAGTTGATAACACAGTAGCACCTTTTCCTGAACCTAGATACAATGCAAAAATGCAGTCAATCGGTGATGATATATATTTATTTGGAGGCATTGCAGCTGATAATAAAACTATGTTAAATGATTTATGGAAATATGAGACTAAAAATTATCAATGGGTAAAACTAATAGATAATAATGATCTTGATAGTGCATCAAATAGAACTCCACCTGTGCTTGTTGATAACAATAAAGTATGTACATTAGATACTGAAAATCCTAATATCAAGGGGGTTTTATTCTGTTATGATACCATCACAAACGCATTTAAATTTATTGAACCTAAAGTTCCATTAGATGATGATGTGTCTGATGGAGCAAGGCTTATATACTATGATAGAAATATATATCTTTTTCAAGCATCAGATAGTGGTAAAATAAATGTTTATAATTTAGATAATAACTCATGGTATGAGAGAGAGATAGATCCTGATACCGACAGCAATATCGCTTTATATGATAATATGACATTAGCAATTGATAAGAATACTGTGTATTCATTTGAACATTATCGTAGCAAAAGAATATCCTACACATATGATTTAACTGGAACAGGAGCTATAACAAAAAGATATATTCTAGATGACTTTCCTCCACCCGAAAGAACAAATGGAGCCATGGCAGTATTTGACAACCACCTGTATATTCAAGGTGGAAATCGTGGAGACGAGAAGCTATCTGATACATGGAGATTAAATCTTGCTCCACTACCACAAGGAAATCTAAGACCTTGGGAAAATTTAGATGATAACTATATGATGGGCAAGGCACCAGCTTACATTAATCACTCACTTATTGAGTTAGATAACAAGTTATACCTTATAGGCGGAGAAGGAAATAACAAAGATGATAAAGATAAAGTCTATGTGCTTGATGAAAGCCCTTCATCTTCGGAAGGAATGGACATAGTTGGCTGGAAGGAAGTAGAATTAAAGATCCCTCTTGATACAATCAATGGTGAAAACCAGTTTATTAAATTTGAGAAAAATAGTGCAGTAGGTATAAAGGGAAATACTCTTAAGATAATATCAATTAACTAGTCAGATAAGATAAAGAACTTGAGATGATGTATAATCACGATTAACTAGTATATGTAGATGTAATAAGCATATACTAGTTAGTTAGTTAGTTAGTTAGTTAGTTAGTTAGTTAGTTAGTTAGTTAGTTAG
>CAMQYS010000029.1 GCA_947039395.1 uncultured Deferribacteraceae bacterium
ATACCATTAACGCAAACACGTACTATTAACGCAAACACATACCATCAACGCAAACACATACCATCAACGCAAACGCATACCATCAACGCAAACACATACTATCAACACAAACACATACCATTAACGCAAACACGTACTATTAACGCAAACACATACCATCAACGCAAACACATACCATCAACGCAAACGCATACCATCAACGCAAACACATACTATCAACACAAACACATACCATTAACGCAAACACGTACTATTAACGCAAACACATACCATCAACGCAAACACATACCATCAACGCAAACGCATACCATCAACGCAAACACATACTATCAACGCAAACACGTACCATCAACGCAAAACGTACCATCAACGCAAAACGTACTATTAACGCAAACATATACCATCACGCAAACAAGTACCATCAACGCAAACCGTACCATCAACGCAAACACGTACCATCAACACAAACAAGTACCCATCAACGCAAACACATACTATTAACGCAAACAAGTACCCATCAACGCAAAACGTACTATTAACGCAAACACATACCATTAACGCAAACAAGTACCCATCAACGCAAAACGTACTATTAACACAAACACATACCATTAACGCAAACGCATAACATCAACGCAAACCGTACCATTAACGCAAACCGTACCATCAACGCAAACACATACCATCAACGCAAACGCATACCATCACGCAAACAAGTACCCATCAACACCATAATTTATAAAAAAATATAATTTTCTAGCAAATTTTTAAAATAAGTATTAAAATGATTTATGAATAAATTAGGTTTAAAACTTTGGTCGATAAATGAAAGTTATGCAAAAATAGTTGAAGATGTCTACAATCAAGAACCGTTCGATTTTATAGAACTATACGCACTTCCTAACACATATAATGAAAATATAAACTACTGGACGCAGATCACAAAAAATATCACTTTCAAAATTCATGCACCGCATTTTATGCACGGTGTTAATTTTTCTGATAAAAATAGCTGCGATAACAATTTTAAATTGATCGAAGATGCATTCAAATTCGCTGATAGCTTAGATGCTGATACAATAATCTTTCATCCAGGTATCGCTGGCGATTATAAAGAGTCTGCAATACAGATGTCTCATATAAAAGACTCACGTGCATTTATAGAAAATAAACCGTATAAGTTAGAGGTAGGTAAAGGATCAATATTAAAAGAAACCGATAGATCTGTTGGTGCAAAATATAGCGATATAGAATATATATTAGAAAATACATCTCTAAATTTTTGTCTAGATATTGGACATTCTATAGCCACATCTAACGCTCTTGATCTTGATGTATATGAAGAGTTAAATAGATTTAATAAATTGACACCTAAACATTATCATCTATCTGATGGTGATATGAATTCAGATATAGATTCGCACTATAATATAGGTGAAGGAAATTATGATTTTAAAAAATTATTTGAAATTATAAATAAAGATACACCGATAACAATTGAATCTAACAAAACAAGTTCTAAAAATTTAGACGATTTTATATGCGATCTTAGAAAATTAAAACCATTTATGAATCGTATATAGTTCTATTAGTTAATTTCTAAATAAAGCTATTTATTAAGTAATAAACATTTACTCTATTGTTTATAATTACTTACTATCCTTCTTATCAACATTTTTTTCACTTGCTGCAACTATTCTCTCTATCTCTTCCTGCTGTTTAGCAAGCTTTACATAATATAATCGTTTCTTATCTTGTAGTTCATCGTATCTTGCAATTTTTAAAGCACGGTTTCTTAAATCCAATATAATTGCAAAATAAGCTACAATCGCTAACATAAACATAAATATATCAAGTCTACTCATATCATAATCCTCGCACTAATGTAGTTACTAGATCGGATTTATACAGATATTATTAACAATTATTTTTACATCCATTACAATACAATGAATATTTTGTCTTGATAATAATAAGGTAATAAAATATAATTGATTCAGTTATACATAACTCAAAGAGGTTGATATCAATGAAAAAATTAGTTATCTTAAGTGTCCTTGTAATCTTTACATCTATTGGATGTGATACCATTAAAGTGAAATATGGAAATAAAGGGGATAGTGATACTGTAAAATCAAAAAATGAACAACTTAATGACAACGAAAATATCGCTAAACCGATAACTAGCATTGAAGATATTACCGATATTATGAATGATAATATCAGTAGTAATATTGATGATAATACTACTGCATCAACACAAAATAATAATCAAACATTACTTGATAATGGTTTTGGTACAAACACTCTTAATAGCTACATAAATAGATATAATATACTTGAAAAAAAGATGGAAAGTAGTTTTATGTTATTGGATACTAAAGTAAATAACTTAGAAGATAATGTTAATTTATATCAATATGAAATAGATAATTTATCTGTTAAAATAGTAAACCTAAATAACCAAATAAATAGTTTAACTATTGAAAACAATGAATCTATAGCCCTAGTAAATAAATTTAAAAACTATATAGTAATATTTTTTATCGTTATTCTAGTCATTATAGTAAGTTTGATTTTTGTTATCAGTTCTGTATATTTAAGATTAGGCAAAATAAAAAACATTATACAAAAAGAACCTGTAAAACATAATGAACCTGTAAAACCTGAAGAAGAAAAGAAAAAAGCAAATACAAGAAAAAATGTAACTGTAATAGATACTACTGATGATAATGAAAAAAAATGATAAGATGATTGTCGTATTATAAAATATCGCTCTCATAATAGCAGTTAAAAGAAATAATAAAAATAGTGAAAACAACATCTGTTAAGTAACAAATATGTAAAATAGTTAATATAGTAGAGCCCCTCGTAATGTTGAGGGGCTTGTTATCATATAAATATATATCAACTATAAAGTTGCTATATTTAATCTGTAATTATCTCTAAAACTATAACTTTTATATTATGTAATTATATTCTAAAACACTTCTTTTTCACACAATATAGCTATACTTTTAAATCTACTTTTTATCTTTCTTTTTTTTCTTAGTCTTACTCTTTTTAATATTTATCACATCATCTTTTAATCTAAATTTTACAGTTAATGATGCTATATCAATAGAGTGAACATTGATAACTATCTCATCACCAATCTTATAAATCTTACCACTCTTTTTACCGATAGCACGTTTACTATCTGAAGTAAACTCATCAAAATTGATATCATCAAAATCTAATGTTGCAGGTAGCGATATCCTATCTATAAATAATTTAAAACCATGACTATTAATACTATTTATAGTGGCGATATAATCATCTTCATAATGTTCATACAGATATTCAATCTTCTTAAACGAACTAATTTCTGTCTCAATCTCAAAGGCAACTCTTTCAAGCTCTGTTGATCTTTTTGCGACACTCTCTAAATAATCTTCATCGTATTTAGATGTATACGTTGAATTAGGTTTACTATTTAGCATAGATAATTTTTCAAGTAATAATCTATGCACTACTAGATCTGGATAACGTCTTATAGGGCTTGTAAAGTGAGTATATGCCTCTGAATTTAAACCAAAATGTCCTATATTATCTGTACTGTACTCTGCACGCATCATCGATCTTACTAATTTTGGTAGCAGTAGTGATGAATATTTTGAATTAGTCGCAAGTATAGAGTATATCGAAATACTTTTTACACTATTATCATTTACATAATTGATATCAACGCCTAAACTTTTTGCAAGCTCTAACCATTCAATTACTTTACCGTTATCAGGCTTATCATGTACTCTATATATTGATGTTAAATCACTCTCATACAGATACGATGCAACCGCTTCGTTTGCGGATATCATAAAAAACTCGATAGCTCTTTCTGAGATCCCTCTAATTATTTGATAAACATCTTCAATAGAACCATCCTCTCTAAACTTAAACTTATTCTCAGGAAAATCAAATGAGATATAATCAGAGTCAAGTTTTTTTGTTTCAAATATATTATATAAATCTTCAAAATCTTTTATAAATTTTGATAGCCCTTTATCATCAGTAACGGCTGTTCCATCTATTAATTGATTAACATAGTTATAAGTTAATCTCTCATTACTTTTTATTATTGATCTATAAAATTGTTTATCTAATATCGCTCCATCATTTCTATCCACTACCATTTTAACAGTAACTGTTCGACGTAACACTTTTGGAAGTAAGCTACATAGATCTGTTGATAGCTCTTCTGGTAGCATAGGAATTGCAAACTGAGGAAAATATATTGATGTTCCTCTACCTCTTGCATATTCATCAAGTTTAGAGTCTTCCTTAACATATAAAGATACATCAGCTATATGTACATATAAAATATATTGATTATCTTTAACCTCGATACTTATCGCATCATCGTAATCTTTAGCATCTTCGCCATCAATCGTAACCGTATACAAGTTAGTAAAATCTTCTATATTTTTCTCTATTTTAGGAGCACAATTTTCTTGAATTTTTTTAGCTTCATTAGATATTTTTTCTGGCACTTTACGTGTAAGTTTAAATTTTGATAAAACAATTTTATTGTCAATTCCGATATCATTTATATGTCCAAGTTTTGAGACAACATCACCGTATGCTTTATCCTGCTCCGATGGATAAGAAGTTAGAGTAACTAATAGTACATCACCTTCTTCATAGTTAGACTCATTTTTAAGATATATATTATAATTAAATGTTTTCGATACAGGGATAATATATTGATTATTATTTACTCGCTGATATATACCTGCGATCTCTTTAATACCTCTAGAGATAATTTTGACAACTTTTGCCTCTAATCTTCCTTTGAATATAGATACCGTAACTAGAACAGTGTCTTGACTACTAGCACCATTGAGATTTCTTGGATGTATAAAGACATCGTCTTTTGACTTATCCTCTGGAATAAAAAATGCAAAACCAGCAGAATGAGCTTCAACTTTACCTTTTAAAGTTTTTTCATCTCCATTTTTTTCCCCTTTTTTATTATCAATTCTTCTCTCTATTCTTTCTGATTTTCTTCTTTTTTTAATCAATATTATATTCCTTAAGTAACTTTGCTAAAGTGTTCCGATTAATTTTTAATAGGTTTGCAGCTACAGATTTATTTCTATCTGATATATCAAATGCTGCTTTAATTAATGGTATTTCAACTATTTCTTTATATTCACGATAAACATCTACTTTAGCTGTAAGCTCTCCTGCTTTTAACATATTTCTGGCTAACCTGTAGAGATCATCAGATAGTCTATTACTAACCTTACTATGCGTCATACCGAAATCTTCAGCTAAGTGTGAGGGTAGAAGAAGATCTTGTATATCAGATTTTATATACAAATTAGTAATTAATGATTCTAACTCACGAACGTTTCCAGGATAGTTATATGCTACTAGAATATCTAATAACTCATTTGATATTTTTTTCTCTAAATTGTTAGTAGTTTTTAATTCATCAAGAAAAATATCAGCTAAGCTAGGTATATCTTCTTTGCGATCCCTAAGTGGAGGCACAGTGATATTTGCAGGAAACAGATGATATAAAGTAGAGTTAAATCGTTTCTGTCTTACAAGTTCCTTTAGATCTTTAGATGTACATGCGATTACTCGTACATTCGCCTCTTCAGCATATTTCACTATATTATGAAGTGTGTTTTGTAAAACTTTATTAAAGTCAGCTATATCATCAATAACGATCGTTCCATCAGAACTTTTACTAAATAGATTTCTAATTTTTTTATCTAAACTATCTCCAGTTTGATCTTTTTTATGAAATTTACTTGGATTTAAAAAATTGATCTCACCACTTCGTTTACTCTTTTGATGAATATATTTTGCTACTATATTTTTTCCTGTACCTGCTTCTCCATATAAAAGAATATTAGCAAAAAGAGGTGCAACTTGTCTAATAATCTTAGACATAGATTTTATCTTAGCTGATTTGCCCTCAAAAAAATACTTCGTATTATTTTTTTCCACTAATATATTCCTTCTTTACTATACACAATATATAACCTACTTAACATATATTTTTGTTGGATTGCCATCTATATCTATCGGATATGGTTCAAATGTATAATCCTCATTTATAGAGTTAGTAATCTCTCTACTCTCAACACCAACTTTGAAAAACCCTACACTGTCTGATACTGGAAAAGCTTTAAGTGGCATCTCTCTCATAACAGATAGGTTATATTCTACAACAGGCATTGTAGCAAGAGATGCACCTGTTGCATGTGATATCATATTTCTAAAATCATCGTATCCAGACCAAGAAACCGTAACAAGATTAGGAAGATATCCAACAAACCAACCATCTTTTGGACCATTAGTTGTACCTGTTTTTCCAGCAACCATTCTAGGAATTCGTCTAGCTCTCCAACCTGATCCCCTTTCTACTACTTGAGATAATATATCATTCATCATAAAAGCAGTTGCAGGCTCTAGCACCTTGACTCTTTCAATCTCACCTTGTTCGTATACAACTGAACCATCTAAAGCTTCAATCTTTCTGATAAACACAGGGTTAACAGGTCTAAGACCTCCTTGTGCAAACGATGAGTATGCAAACGCCATCTCTAATAATGATGCAGAAGCTGATCCTAATGCTACTGAAAAATCTGCTGGTATATCAGATACTATTCCAAACTTTTTAGCATACCTAATAATGCGTCTTATACCAACTTGTTCAGCAACTTTAACCGTAACAACATTTCTAGATTTAATTAATGCCTCTTTTATAGTTGTAGGACCATAAAACTTACCCTCAAAATTCTTAGGTTTCCAAACATTTCCATCTTCATCGGCAGTAGATATAACAGGTGCATCAAGAATAATATCCATCGGAAGAATTCCACTCTCTAGGGCAGCCGCATACACGATCGGTTTAAATACTGATCCTGTTTGACGTTTTGCTTGAACACTTCTATTAAAGAAAGATTTATTATAATCAAAACCACCAACCATAGCATATATCTCTCCAGTTACTGGATCAATTGATAGTAACGCTGATTCTATCTCTGGATCTTGTTCTAATAAATATATACTCTCTTTATTTTTCGTTTTAGCATTATCTTTCATTTTTGAAACATATATAATATCATTATCTTTTAGAATACTATTAAAGTTTGTTAACTGATATCTACCACTTCCAATAACTTTAGCCCATCTATTATCCTTTATCTGTAGAACACCTTTCTCATTATTCACATCTATTTCAACTTTATTTTTAGAAACCTTAATAACTTTAGCTTTAAGAACTCCTAGCTCTTCTAAATAATTAGGCACTTTAAAGGTGGTGTAGAAATCTTTTTTAATTACTGCACTCTTTACTGTTGAGGTGTTGTCTATAGATATATTATCGGTAGCGGTACTATTATCCTTCTCCTCTCTATGTACTACACCTTGATAACCTTCGTTTTTAGATATCAATAGTACATTCTTTTTAATAGCCGCTTCTGCTGCAATCTGATGAGATATATCTAATGATGTATAAATTTTTAAACCTTGTTCTTCAGGGTTATCTATTTTCAAATCATTCTCTATAAACCCTTTTACAAAATCAACAAAATGCCCTGCATATTTTAATCTTAATGGGACGTTCTCTGCTAGTATAACTTCTTCAACTATCGCTTCTTCGTAAGTTTCTTGACTAATATAATTCATCGTACGCATTCGTGATAGAACTATATTTCTTCTATTAATCGCTCTTTCAAGGTTTATATGAGGAGAATATAATCCAGGCGCTTTAGGTATACCTGCAATCATAGCAGCTTCAGCTAAAGTTAGATCTGTAACCTCTTTACTAAAATAATTTATCGCAGCTGCTTTTACACCGTAACCACCTCTACCAAAATTAACTTGATTTAAGTATAACTCTAAAATCTTCTCCTTACTTAAATACTGATCTAACTTATAAGCAAGAATAGCCTCTTTTAATTTTCTTTTAAGTTTCTTCTCTGGATTAAGATATAATATTTTAACTAACTGCTGTGTTAATGTTGAACCACCTTGAACAATTCTACCAGCTTTTACATTAGCCACAAACGCCCTTGCTATACCAACGATATCAACACCACTATGTAAATAAAATCTTGAGTCCTCAACAGACACTACAGCCTTAATTAAAAATGATGGGAGCGATACATAAGGTATCGGATAACGACGTTCTTGTCCAAGCTCTGCGATTATCTCACCATGCCTATCATATATCTTCATAGGTTCTGAATATTTAAATTGACTTATCTCCTCTATTGGAGGTAGAGTATCCATTATCATATATATATATAATGATACCCCAAGTATCGGAGTTATAACAAATACAAAAAATACAAAAGCCCAAAACATTACTACTCTAGTTGCTTTATTTAACATAGTCTCTCCAAAAAAGAAAATTTATACATAATCTTACAATCACTTACTCTTCAACTCAAAAAGCATATCCCTTAACTTAGCAGCATATTCGTAATCTTGTTTCTCTGCAGCTTTAAACATCTCTTTCTCTAAATGTATTATATCCTTCTTCTTATTACCCGACAACTTGATTTTATCTTTCTCAATATCAACAGTTGAGTAATCGTTTTCATATACAGAAAATGATACATCACCTATATTGCTTTTCACAGTCTCAGGAGTTATATTATGAACTCTATTATACTCTAACTGTTTATCACGTCTTCTATTTGTTTCGTCCATAGTTTGCTGCATAGCGTTAGATATTCTATCTGCATAAAATATAGCTCTACCATCAACATTTCTTGCAGCGCGTCCAACTGTTTGAATAAGTGCCTTAGCAGAACGTAGAAACCCTTCTTTATCTGCATCTAAAATAGCAACTAATGTTACCTCTGGAATATCTAAACCCTCTCTAAGTAGGTTGATACCAACTAAAACATCGAACTCTCCTAAACGTAATGACTTAATAATTTTAATTCGCTCAAACGTATCTATATCTGAATGAAGATACTCTACTCTTAAACCTAACTCTTTATAATATTTTGTTAACTCTTCAGACATACGTTTAGTGAGAGTTGTTACTAAAATCTTCTCACCTTTCTCTACTCTCATTAATATCTGATTATACAGATCATCAACTTGTGTTTTTGCAGGTCTAATCTCTATTGTCGGATCAATTAATCCCGTCGGACGTATGATCTGTTCTGCGATGATACCGTTAGATGCCTCTACTTCATAGATATCTGGAGTCGCTGAAACATACATAACTTTATTCAACGCTTTGTCAAACTCTTCAAACTTTAACGGTCTATTATCTAGTGCTACTGGAAGTCTAAAACCGAACTCTACTAAATTAGTTTTACGAGCTCTATCACCGTTATACATACCTCTAATCTGTGGTACTGTCATATGCGATTCATCTATAATCACAAGTGCATCAAGTGGTAGATAACTAACTAAAGTATGTGGAGTCTCACCCGGTTTTCTTCCATCAAAATATCTTGAATAATTCTCTATCCCTGTACAATGTCCTGTCTCTTTTATCATCTCAATATCATACATAGTTCTTTGAGTTATACGTTGTTCCTCTAAGAGTTTATCTTGCTCTATAAACTCTTTAGATCTAAGTAGTAGATCTTTTTTCATCTGTTCTAAAATATTATTTGTTGTGATCGCTTGAGTAACATAATGAGTGTTTGGATAGATCGCTAAACTGTCAAAAGTTTTAAGCGTTTTACCTGTTATAAAATCAAACTCCGATAACCTCTCAATAATATCACCGAAAAACTCTATCCTATAGCATACCGTATCTTCATGTGATGGAAAGATCTCTATCGTATCTCCCTTAACTCTAAATGTTCCTCTATGAAAATCAAAATCGTTTCTTGTATATCTTATCTGTATCAACACATCTGTAAGATGATCTATCGACATCTCTTGATCCACCGATATATCTTGTTTCATATCTGTGTATGTTTCTTTAGATCCTAAACCGTATATACATGAAACTGATGCGACAATAATTACATCTCTTCTCTCTACTAAACTACGTGTTGCTCTATGTCTTAATTTATCTATCTCTTCATTGATTGATGAGTCTTTCTCTATATATGTATCTGATGATGGCATATACGCTTCTGGTTGATAGTAATCGTAGTAACTTACAAAATATTCAACAGCATTATCTGGAAAAAATCTACAGAACTCTCCATATAGTTGTGCTGCTAATGTTTTATTGTGTGCGATAATTAACGTTGGCACATTAAGTGTTGCAATAACATTTGCCATTGTAAATGTTTTACCAGAACCTGTAGCTCCTAAAAGAACTTGACGTTTAACACCATCTTTATAGTTAGATACAAGTTCTTCTATCGCCTCTATCTGATCTCCTGCTGGTTCATATATTGAATTTAATTTGAATTTCATATCTCTAATTTACCATACTTTATAAAATTTAACACCTATCTTGCACTCTTAGATATATATAATTTTATCGCAATAATTGTATTCTACACTTTCTTGTCTTTGCCAAGTTATTGTATGGAACAACCTATCTTACACTCTCACATCTAGATAAATTACTTATCGTATCTACATATCTGCTGCATATTCATATATTGAATTTAGTTTAAAATTAATATCTCTAATTTACCATAATTTATAAAGTTTTACACCTTATGCTGATTTATAAAACATATCAACTTGATAGATAATTTCATTAATATCTTTACACTGATATAAGTTTTTTCTAAACGTTGTAGCATCTCGTAAATTTTTAGAGAACCATAATGAAAACTTTATAAATATCTGCTTATAATGATTTATCTTTTTAAATCTTTCAATTTCATCATCACGTCTTGATGCTTCTTTGATCATATCTTGATACATCTCTAAAAGAAGTTCCAATATCTCATTACTGCTTATCTCATACTTGCCCTTACTCTCAATAACTTTAAATAACCATGGCGTATGCATCATTCCTCTTGCTATTAAAACTCCATCAACACCTGTTGACTTCATCATCAAGTACGATTCATAATCATACACCGAACCGTTACCTATAATAGGGATCGTAGATTTAGATGCAACCTCTTCTAAAATATCGTATCTAACTGTACCTGAAAATTGATCCTTCTTTGTTCTTGCATGGATAATAAGAGCGTTCACTCCTTCACCTTCTGCAATATTTAACACTTCATTATATACTAACTTTTTATCATCTATCCCTACCCTTATCTTTAATGAAAAAGGTTTCTCTGTTGATGATCTAATTGATTTCATTATAGCTCTAAGTCTAGGTAAATCTTCAAGTAACGCTGAACCTGCACTTGACTTCATTACCTTTCTAACAGGACAACCAGCATTAACATCGTATGCCTCTATCTCATACCTGTCCTCAATTAATTTTATAGCATCAGAATATGTTGATGGATTGCCACCAAATAACTGGTGAACTAATAATCGTTCCCCTTCATATCTGTTTAAATACTCTAAACTCTCCTTACCAAGTCTTGACAAACCTTCAACAGATATCATCTCACTGTAAACCAGTCCATCGAAAAACTTTCTCAAAATCTTTCTAAATGGAGGTATTGATATACCAGCCATCGGTGCTGCTACAAGATCTGATCTATCTAAATTATCTCTAAAAAAATTACTCATAATATATCCTACATTCTGTCTGTTGCAGTTGCACTCATAGACAAAAACTCCTTCTTTGAATAAAACTTATATGTAGCGTACGCTATCATATCTCCGTTATCTGTACATAAATATTTCGTAGGAAAATAAACCCCATACTTATTATTTGACTGAAAAACTTCTCGCAAATAACTGTTTGAAGCAACTCCACCTGATACAACTATTTTATCTCTATCTAACCTATCTGCAATCGTGAAAACTTTATCTGATAAAGTTTTTGCAACCGTATGCTGAAACGATGCTGCGATATCTTCATTACTATGTTCCTCTGATCTAATACAATTTATAACAGAAGTTTTTAACCCTGAAAAACTAAATTTATCCTCTTTTTTAAATGCTATAGGAAATTTTATCTTTAAATGATCTCCAGATTTAGCAAGGTTCTCAATGTATACTCCACCCGGATAGATACCTGCCATAACTTTTGCAACCTTATCAAAAACCTCTCCTGCTGCATCATCAACAGTTCGTACCATCAATCTAAAATTATACGATACATCTACATCAAATATATGCGTATGTCCACCTGAAACAATAAGTGCTAGATATGGTGGTTTTAAATCACGATGTGTAAGCTCGGCTGCTAAAATATGAGCCGATAAATGATGAATAGGAACAACAGGAACTGATAAAGCGTAACCTAATCCTTTTGCAAAACTAACACCAACAAATAATGATCCGATCAAACCTGGAGTCGTTGTTACGCCGATAACATCTATATCCTTAGAAGATATACACGCATCTCTTAACAGATCCTCATATAAAGGTTTAATCTTAATAATATGATTACGTGATGCAATCTCTGGAATTACACCACCAAAACGTGAATGGATAAAATCTTGTGAAAAAATCTTAGAGGCAACTATCTTACCTTTATACTGATTATTGCCATCAATAAAACTTGACTCTGAATCATAGAGTGCTAAAGAAGTTTCATCACAAGAGGTTTCTATACCTAATATTAACATAATGTTTTTACTTTCTTATCTTACTATTTTATTACCTGCTCTATCGGCACAATAATAATTTTTCTATCTTCTAATATAGGAATTGCAATCTCTAAAGCATCTAATGTTTTGCTACGCATATGACCGATAACTAAAACCTCTCCATGTTTCTTAGCATACTCTGCAGCTTCATATAACTTTTCAATTATCTTATTCACATCGTTTTGATTATCAATAAAATGATTGTTCATCGCACAACGCATACCTTGACTCACACACTCATCATACGCTACTGATAATGCTGATGTTTTACTATCAACAAATAAATCCGTATACTCTTTTACAACAGATAAGGTTTGTCTCATCTTCTCTCTATCTTCTGTGAATGCTGAACCCATGTGATTATTCACACCATCAACATATACATCAAATGAATCAAGTGCTCGCTTTGTTAACTCCTTAACTATTACCTCTGGCATATTAACAAGAAGTGCACCCTCTCCAGGATCAGTTGTTGGATACGATTTAGGTTGCATCGGAAGATGTAGAAATAAAGTCTTCTTGTATGATGAAACAGCATACGCTATCTCTTTTGAATATTGTAAATATGGTAATACCGCAACAGCTATCGGATATTGATTATCCATCAAAAACCTTTCAATAATCTCATAGTTAGCACCAGCATCATCTAACAGAATAGCCATTCTAACAATTACTTCAGATCTTGCAGGAGGGATAGGTCTACCATCACTTCTTTTAGTCGACTTAGATTTAGACTTATCTTTACTCACTTCTAATTTATTAGGAATAACTTTTTCAGTAACAGCAGTTGGACGATCTTTCACTTTCTGACTATTCTTACTTTTTTTCAACTCTTTATAACTATCAAAAAACACAATCTCAATATTATTAATATTATCAGATGCTATTAATTTATTCTTAATATCTTTTGTCTTATAATCATTAGACTTCAATATCTTCTTTAACGTACTTCTAATCTCTTTCGATAAAGATGGAACTAAAGCTATATGAATAAAAATATCTTGCCCTGCATCATTATCTCTTACTACTTCACTTATTGATGATTCAGCTACTTCGTAATCAGTTAAAATAAGATTAATTTTAGATAAAATATCATTGTCTCTAGCGATATCAGCTACAGCACTTACCTCTTTTAACTTCTCTTTTTTCTCGCTAACTTTTTTACTACTCTCTTCACTATCATTGCCCGTTGCAACTTTTTTATCCTCTTGTAAAGTATATATAGATAATCCTATAAATATAGTGAGTGATAGTGCAAGTGCCATGAAGTAAAGAATATACATCTTAGATGATTTCTTACCTCGTCTAGTAGTTGGTCTCCTGCTATTAACAGGTTTTCTAGTAGTCGGTCTCTTACTTGTTGGTCTTGCCATATTTTATAATACCATTCAATAACTGCATTGCAGACATGAACTGATAATCTCCATCTTGAATTATTTCTGATGATTTCTTCTTATCATCTTTCTTACCTTTACTATCTTTATCTTTCTTCTCATTTTCGCCAACTAAATGATTAGTTAAGTCTGACTCTTTAAGAAATCTTTGACTCTTATCAATCTCTACCGTTCCACTTTCTACAACTATATCTGGCTTAACACCTGTACCTTGTATTGACCTACCAAGCGGTGTATAATATCTAGCAGTTGTTAATTTAACAGCAGAACCATCTGCCATTTCAATTATAGACTGAACAGATGCTTTACCAAATGTATTTGTACCGATAACAAGTGCTCTATCATAATCTTGAAACGCTCCAGCTAAAATTTCTGATGCTGATGCTGATCCTTCGTTCACTATCATTATGATAGGTTTATCTATATCTCTAAAACCGATATTACGCGTTTTAAAATGATTTTCTTTTTTAGATCTATCTTGAGTATAAACAACAGTCTTATCTTTCTCTAAAAATAATGAAGATATGTTGATAGCCTCTGTTAATAACCCACCTGAATTATTACGTAGATCAAATATATATCCTTTAACATTCTCTTTCTCTAAAGCTTTTAACGCCTCTAACATCTCTTTAGTTGAACTATCTTGAAATTGAGCTAATCTAATATATCCGATATCATCAATCTTCTCATACTTAACAGATTTGATTTTTATAATATCTCTTACAATAACCATTTCAATAGGCTCGCTCTCGCCTTTTCTTGCAAGAGTGATATTAATTTTTGTACCAGGCTTACCACGCATTCTTGATGTAGCATCTTCTAACGTCATACCCATAGTTGGCTCATCTTCTATCTTTATAATTATATCGCCTGATTTTATTCCAGCTTTTGCAGCAGGTGTATCATCGATAGGAGATATAATAGTTATCATCTCATCTCTCATTCCGATAGTTATACCTAATCCGCCAAACGAACCACTTGTTCCGATCTTAAATGATTTATATGTTTCTGGTGTGAAAAAAGTTGAGTGTGGATCTAATGATTGAAGCATACCTTTGATCGCTCCGTAGATAATCTCTTTTTGCTCTACGTCATCTACGTATGATGACTCTATCAATGATAATGTTTGTCCAAAAGACTCTAACGCCTTATATTTATCGCCTTCAGCTGCAATCACTTGTTGCTTACTATTGAAAAAGTTTATGCCGAAATACGAACCTAATAAAAAGGTTGTTGCAATTACAAATACTGACAGAGTCTTAAAAAAAGTTTTCATAAAATACTCTCACTAACTATTTAATATTATTTATACAATCTATCTAAACCACTCTTCTGGATTTAAAGCATCCTCTGATTTTCTAACTTCAAGATATAACTGTGAAGGCATAGATGATGATCCATTTATCATACCTAACGAACTACCCTGTTTTAATATATCTCCACTTGAAACATTAACCGAACTTAAATTACCATAAACCGTATAATATCCACCATCATGACTAACTATTACAAGGTTTAAAAAACCTTTAACATAATCGGCAAATTGAACTGTACCATCAAACGGTAAAATAACCATCGTATTTGAATTAGAAGAAATACGAATACCTTTATTAAAAAAATATGTATTTGCATCTTCTATCAAATGTCTACCAAACCTTTCTACTATCTTGCCCTTTATCGGATAAGATAAACTACCTTTAGATTTGACAAACCCAGAACTGCTATCAACAACTGCTCTATCTTGTCTATCATTTTCATCACGTGTATTTCTTCTATCTTCTTCACGTTTTTTCTTTGCAGCAAGCTCTCTCTTCTTACGATCTTCAGACTCTTTAATCCGTCGCTCAAGTGCTTTCTCTCGCTCTTTTAAGTTATTAACAACAGCTCTTTGAGCAGTCTCATCATCTTTAACTTCTTTTAAGGCTTTCTTATAACTATTACTTTCATCAGCAACAGCTTTAAGCTCGATCTCTCTAAGTACTTTAATCTCACTTAAATTGTCAGACTCGATCTTAGCTTCTTCTTTTAATATATCTAGATTAACTATATCTAAATTTAAGACATCAATATAACGTAAAAGTTTCTTATTCGCTAAAGATAATATCTCCATAGATGCAACTACATCTACCTTGTCATCTCTACCGATTAAAATATTTGAAACACCGTGCTGTAATGAATCTACTAAATAAACCATACTTCTTGAAATAGCTTCATTATTTTCTTTTATCTCACGTTCTTTAATAGATATATCTCGTTCAATCTCTTTAAGTCTACTACTGCTAATCTTGATTGTGTCATTTAATAACCTTAAAGCATTCTTATGATTTTCCAACTTAGAGTTAATTAAATTAATTTTCCTAGATAGATCCTTACCACTATTTTTAAGCTGTAAAAGTTCTTTTTCCTCTTTTTTAATAGTTGATCTTAACTCTTTATAATCATTAGAAGAGAAAGAATTGTAACAGAAAGAGAGTAAAAAGAAAAGTATAATAAATATCTTAAACATCATTAACCGACGACACTCTTTTGATAAATAAAACTACACTGATAGAAGAGGAAATTAGAGAAAAAATATTAAGTATAAATATCTGAAATATATACGTCCATATAGGTGGAGTTTTCATAAAAATATCTATATCTACTAGCAATGAATTTAAAAAACTAGATAACATAACAAATATTGCTATCGCTAAAACCGATGTAACTAAAGACATTATCATAGATGAAAATATATACGGCATAGATATAAATGGACGGGTACCTCCAACTAATAAATATACCTTCATCTCTTCGCTATACTTATATAAACTTATCCTTGTTGCATTAAATATAACAGATGCTAATGAAATACATACAAGAATTAATAACACCACTATAAATACATTTGTTATAAAATTTATCTGAAAAAATTTGCTTAAAATCTTCTCGCCGTAACTTACATACTCAACATTACTTAACTTATACATCTCCTCCTTCAAAACTTTGATGTTCTTAATGCCTTCAGCATCTAGTTTCACATCTATAAATGTTGGAAAAAATTGTTCAGAAAATTTATCTAAGCCTTTTATATTAGATGTATTCTCTTCAATAAATTTCTTAGAATCACTTGGGAAAAATATCTGTACATCAACTACTCCATCAAACGATATAAGGTCGGTTGACAACTTCGATATATCTCCCTTATCTGCATCTAACATATAAACTCTTATTGAATCAACAGATGTAGTTGATGATAAAAATGATGATAGTACAACAGATGTTAAATTAAATATATTGAACAGAACAATTAATGTAATAATTGTGATAAATGTAACTATATTGGATCTAAAGTCTCTTAAAAAATTTCTAAATCCACGCATAAATAAGTATATAAATTTACTTCGGCTTTTAACTATATTACTCACTTTCAACACCAGCATCAGAGATAACTTTTCCTTTATCTAATCTAATCTCACGTGCAGGATATCTCTGCCTTATATTATCATCATGTGTTGCTATCAAAATTGTTGTTCCTTCTAATCTTAATTTATTAAGTATCTGCATAATATTTTCTGCTGTTTCATGATCTAAATTACCTGTTGGCTCATCTGCGATTATCACTTGAGGGTTATTGATTAAAGCTCTAACGATTGCAACTCTCTGTTTCTCTCCACCTGATAAATTACATACCAATTCATCACGCTTCTCAAATATCCCAACATCTCTTAAAAGGATATATATTTCATCTTTAACTTCCGATCTTAGTTTATAATATATATCTGTTGCAAGTTTGATATTATCAAAAACAGTAATACTCTCTATCAATTTATAGTCTTGAAAAATAATACCTATTTTTCTTCTAAAATAAGGTATCTGTAATCTACCTAACGATCTAATATCACAACCATCTACCTTAACAAGCCCACGTGTTGGCATTACATCTGCATATATCAAACGTAAGAAAGACGATTTACCTGCTCCTGATTTACCGATAACGTACACAAACTCGCCCCTTGATATATCAAGGTTCACACCGTTCAAAGCGTTCATCCCTGCCGTAAAAGATAGATTTACATCAGTGAAGTTTATCAACATATACCTCTTATAAAAAATTACTTATTCTAAATACATTTTAGTTATATTTCAAAAATATTGCAATATTAAAGATATAACAGTAACATTATCCACATATGATCATTAATATTGACAATAAGGATTTATTAATATAAATTCTAAGACTATGCCGCAGTGGTGGAATTGGTAGACACGCCATCTTGAGGGGGTGGTGAGCCTAGCTTGTACGAGTTCAAATCTCGTCTGCGGCATTTTTTTATCTAGTTATATAATAAATTACTCTTTGTTTTATATGTAAAACCAATATATAAATATCTATTAACACTTACGAATCTAATCTTTTAATAGTTACAAAAAGTAAGAGATGCTTTAAAAGATAGTCGATAATATAGAGAGAGAAAAATATTTGACTTTCTATTTACAATACTTTTTAACGATAAAATACTGTGCCAAATAGATCTAAAACTAAATATTTAATGAAGTATATTATAGTACTTCATATCTCTATCTACCTCAATTATTATATCTATAGTTGTTATATATATAATTTAAAAAAATATATAAACATCTATAGAAACAAACTTATATAGCTTAATATAATAAAAACTGTAAATACTAATAATAAAAATAGCTACATAGTTCCAAAAGATACATATCACTGGTATCTATAAAAGCTAGTAGCTATTTAATATCATATTAAATAAACTTAGAAATTAAATATAAACCTATTTTGTCCAGTAGTTAGGAGCTTCCTTTGTTATCTGTACATCGTGAACATGGCTCTCTGTTAACCCTGAACCCGTTATTTTTACAAGTTTAGATTTACTAATTAACTCATCTATAGTTTTGCAACCTGCATAACCCATACCTGCTCTTAACCCACCTAACAATTGGTAAACCGTTTGAGATAACTCTCCTCTAAAATGTACTCTACCCTCAATACCTTCTGGAACAAGTTTTGAGTCTATTATAGCATCATTTTGAAAATATCTATCACGACTACCATCTTTCATAGCACCAACTGATCCCATACCACGATAAACTTTATAACTTCTACCTTGATATAGCTCTATATCGCCAGGAGCTTCTAATGTTCCTGCAAATAATGAACCGATCATTGCAACATTTGCACCAGCTGAAAATGCTTTAACTATATCACCTGAATATTTTATACCACCATCTGCAACTATAGGAATGCCTAATTTTTTAGCAGCCTTTGCACAATCTATTATCGCTGAAATCTGAGGCACACCAACACCTGATACTATACGTGTTGTACATATAGATCCAGGACCTATACCAACCTTAACAACATCTGCACCAACATCAACAAGACGCTTAACCGCATCACCTGATGCAATATTGCCCGCCATAAGTTGTAATGATGGATATTTTTTCTTGATAGATTTAACCATCTGAATAACCTTAGTTGAATTACCATGTGCTGTATCTACTGCTATAATATCAACCTTCTTATTGATTAGCTCATCTACTCTTTCCATCGTATCATCACTTGTTCCAACTGCTGCTCCAACAAGTAATCTACCCATAACATCTTTAGATGCAAGAGGATATTTAAGACGTTTGTTAATATCTTTTATCGTCATCAAACCTTTTAGATTATACTTATCATCTACTACCAGCAACTTCTCTATTCTATGTTTATGTAGTTTCTCAATAGCATCTTCAAAAGATGTTCCAACAGATATAGTTACTAAATTTTCATGAGTCATAAACTCTGAAACTGGTACTGATATATCTCTTACAAAACGTAAATCTCTATTTGTCAAGATACCTACTAACTTAGTTTTTTTGATAACAGGAATTCCTGAAATCTTATACTTAGACATAAGATCTAACGCATCTGATACAGGTCTATCTGGCTCAATAGTAATAGGATCAACTATCATTCCGCTCTCAGATCGTTTAACCTTATCAACCTCATCTGCTTGTGCCTCAATAGACATATTCTTATGTATAAATCCTAATCCACCCTCTTGAGCCATAGCAATCGCTAGCTTCGCCTCTGTTACTGTATCCATAGCTGCAGAAATCAGAGGAATGTTCAACACTAGTGACTTTGTTAGGTTCGTTCTTGTACTAACTTCTGATGGTAGCACTGTTGAATACGCTGGCATAACTAAAACATCATCAAATGTTAAAGTCTCATATAAAATTTTTCCTTTACTTTTATTATCAAGCATTATTGAATACTCCTAAAAATCTCATCAATATTTTTACTGTTTTTATTTTTACTATCTATAACTTCACAATTCATAACAATACTTTCCGTATCTCTCATATTACAGATAAAAGGAACTTTCCTTTTAAATGCATTGTTCATAACTCTCTTTAAAATATCATCAACTAACTTTTTGTCAAACTTTTCAAGTATAGATTTTCTATCAAGTCGCTCATTTAATATAGAGTATAAAAGCTTATCTATATCTTCATAAGAGAAACCTAATTCATCTTCATCAGTTTGATTTTCCCATAGATCTGCTGTAGGTTCCTTATCTATAATAGATACTGGAATATCAAAATATTTAGCCAACTCATATATCTCAAACTTATATAAATCACCAACAGGGTTTATAGATGATGCACTATCACCATATAATGTGCCGTAACCTAAAATTATCTCAGTTTTATTTGAAGTTCCTACAACTAATGCATTATGTTCTGCTGCCTTATCAAATAAAATATTCATTCTAAGTCTTGATAAACAATTGCCTACTCTAAGTTTTGATATATTCTTATTTATATCAAGTTTAAAGTATTGATCTGCTATATCTGTTAAATCTATAATACTTAAATCAAGGTTAAACTTATCTGCAAACGCTTCTGCATCTACTCTTGATTTATCACTTGATAATTTGTATGGAAGAAAAAACGCTTTAACATTTGATACTGAAAGAGCCTCAATTGCAATCATTGTAGCAACAGCTGAATCTATTCCACCTGATAAACCTATAACAGCACTATCCTTACCAGCTGTTTTAAAGTAACTCTTAAAACTCTCTATAATTTTAGATACACTTTTATCATCCATTACGAATATACTCTCCAGATCTACCACCACTTTTTTTCATCAATTTTATATCATGAATAATCATATCTTTATCTATCGCTTTACACATATCGTATATCGTAAGTGCAGATATTGAAGCACCAGTTAATGCTTCCATCTCAACGCCTGTTTGTGATGATACCGTAACCGTTACCTCTGATGTGATAGTCGATTTCTCTTGATCTATACTAAAATCAACAGTAACCGCAGATATATTCAATTGATGACATAATGGAATAAGAGTCGATGTTTTCTTGACACCCATAATAGCTGCTAATCTTGCAACCTCTAATACATCTCCCTTCTTTATCTTCATATCTGATATAGCCGTCAATGTTTCTTTCTTCATTTTTACTGTAGATACCGCAACAGCTATACGTTTAGTTATCTGTTTTTCAGATACATCTACCATTCTACTTGCACCATTTTCATCAAAATGCGTGAACGACATATCAAACTCCTAAAATAAACTAATGAGGATAATTCTTAAAAAGATTAGATTTACTATGATCAGATTTTATATATTTCCATAAAAATCTCTCATCTTTTTTGATATCTCTTAAATCAACTTTCGTAACATCAATATATAAATTAGAATAATTTATCATCCTACCTCTTATATACACTCCAGTAGAGTTAAAAGTAGGAGTTTTTATAATTACTTCTATCTCACCAACACCTGATAGCATAAGTTTAGCTATAATATGCTCTAAAAAATATAACGTCTCATCTTGTATACCGTTACTCTTTAACGATGGAATAATCTTGCCATCAACATTATTTGCTGAATATAAAAATGTGATAATTATCTTCTCTTTAGCTCTCTTCGCATCAAGTATCTCTAAATATGGAATAATACGGTTAGTTTTAGCGTACTTAGATTTTCTAACTATAAGATTAAACTCATCAACTAGATCATCAATCTCTATAAAAACTTTCTTATTAACAGATTTATCTGTGCCTCTTTCGTTTGTATAAATTCTATCTGTTTTGACATACTTTTTAAATATATACGCATCATGATTATTATACATTCTAACTAAGAACCAATCTTTTGTTTCACCAAGAATTATAACTCTCTCGCCTTGAAGAGATTTACGAACAACACGACTTCTCTCATTTGGTTCATCTCTAAAGTTTACACCAGAAACTTTTATAACTCCAACAGCCTCGATGATATCATCTATCGGAACATCTTCTAAAATATTATTAGAATCCATAGATGTTCCTGCTGCATCTGGATCAATTATTTCTTCAACTTGAGTTTCGTTATCACTACTATTATCAACGTCAATACTAACACCTGTATCTGTATCAAGCTCTACTTGAGAGTACAAATCTGTGATTGATATAGCTAACAATAAAGTAATAATAATTTTTATTTTAAACATATTATACATTAAACCTAAAGTATATTATATCGCCATCTTTAACAATATATTCTTTACCTTCTACCCTTAACTTACCTTTCTCTTTTGCGACAGTTAAAGATTTTAATTCAACAAAATCTGCATACGAACATACATCTGCACGGATAAAACCTCTCTCAATATCTGAATGAATTTTACCTGCTGACTCTTTTGCAGTCATGCCTGATGTGATTGTCCACGCTCTAACTTCTTTCTCGCCTGCTGTAAAATATGTTACCAATCCAAGTAATGAATAGCCATTCAAAATTAAATTCTCTAAGCCAGATTTACTAATACCTACAGACTCTAAATACTCTTTCGTTTCCTCATCAGATAAATCTTGAAGTTCGCACTCCATTTTTGCAGATATTTTAAGGAACTTAGCACCTTCACTATCAGCGATTTTGCGTATCTTAGCACAATATTCATTATCATCAACTAGATCTTCTTCATTCACATTTGCTAAATATAAAATCGGTTTCGCTGTTAATAATTGATACTCTCTTATGCACTCTTCAAACTCAAGATTACCATCGACCATTGACCTAAGTTTTAAACCGTCATTCAAACCTTTTAGAAGTTCTGTTATAATTTCAGCCTTTCTTAGTAATGATTTATCACCTGATTTTGCTGTTTTAGAATATTTTGCTAACGCTCTCTCTAAAATTTCCATATCTGAAATTACAAGCTCTGTGTTGATTATATCTATATCTCTTGCTGGATCAACTGAACCTTCAACATGATGAACATCATTATTATCAAACGCTCTAACTAAATGAATGATAGCATCTGTTTGGCGGATATCTGTTAGAAATTTATTACCTAACCCCTCGCCTTTACTAGCACCTTTTACAAGCCCTGCGATATCAACGAACTCTACTGTTGTTGGAACGATAGATTTAGGTTTAACGTACTGAATAATAAAATCCATTCTATCATCTGGAACAGGGATAATCCCCTTGTTTGGATCGATTGTGCAGAAAGGATAATTCTCACTTGCTACATTTTGTGCCTTCGATAATGCGTTGAATAAAGTCGACTTCCCTATATTTGGTAAACCTACTATTCCTGCTGAAAATCCCAATTTGTACTCCACATTATAAATTATAAATATTTAAACCTATAACCTATAACTTATAATTTTAATCAAATATATCAAGACTTTCTCTAACTCCCTAAATATATCAGAGAGTTAGAGATTACTAAATTTAAAATATTATATTAACTGTCTACTCAATAACCGCTACGCAACTAATCACGCCGTAGTAAATATTATGCTAACTACTCTACTCAATAACCACTAC
>CAMQYS010000030.1 GCA_947039395.1 uncultured Deferribacteraceae bacterium
GTTAGAGTTGTATATTATAAACATTCAAACAATACAAGTTTAGCAATTGGAGTTGTATGTTATAAGAATTAAAAACAGGACAAATCTAGTAGTTAGAGTTGTATATTACAAGAATTAAAGAATGGTACAAGCCTAGCAATTGGAGTTGTATGTTATAAGAATTAAAGAATGGTGCAAGCCTAGTAACTATAATTGTACGGTATATGAATTAAAAGATTGATCGTCTTATCAAAATATTGATTGAGGCGGTCAATCTAATTTATACTAAAGATTTTTTACATCTATATATTTATACATTAACACAACATCATCTCATAATATCTTAACAACATTATCTTATCACTATTATCTTATTATTATTAACATCTCCATCATCTTAGCACCGTTATCACATCATGGTCTTTCACAAACTATTAACATATTTAACCAGTTCACTATTGTTATTAACAATAAATTATAGTACCATATTTGATAATAATAGATATTCAAGGAGTCCTAAATAATAAAGTTACCTACTATATTTACACCTCTATTTATGTTAATTTCAACATTAACTCTATATGCAAATGATGTGATTAATGATGAAAATCTTATAATGGAAAAATCTATAACGATAACTTTTTTAGATGAAAAAGGTTGGATAAAATAATATCTCACTTACTCAATCATACGTTATAGGATTGTAATAAATTTAAACGATAAACTTTATACAAAATAATAATATTGTATAACAAAAATATATCTTATAGTTATGCTTTTTACTAGTTTACAATACCCGCTTATTAAGATATCTTATTACATTATCATAAATAAATGCAAGAATTTAACTTGAGTAAAATACTATTATATGATAGTAATATATCTTATTACATAACAGATAATTAAAGCATAGGTTTTATTAATATGGAAATTTTAAAAGAGTTACAAGAGTTCCCTACAATTTTTACATTTAAAATTATAGGCATAAATAACGACGCATTCCTTGATGGATGTAAAAAGGTTTTCGATCTACCTGATCGTGAAGTTACAACAACTGTTATTGAAGGCACTACATCAAAATATATCTCATTGTCTATAACTACTATTCTTTTAACATTTGAAGAGTTAGAAGGAATATATAAAGCTATAGAAAAAGTTGAAGGGGTAAAGTTCTGTGTTTAAAAAAATAATATACTGTTTATCAGTTTTTATATTTATAAACTTATTTATTAATGCACTGACTAATAAAAATGTTTATGCAGCTAGTTGGGTAACTTTTAATAATACTGTAGCATACTATCTTGATGCTGGTAAAGATACTAATGTTACATACGATATGGGATTAACTATCGGACTTCAACCATTAAATTATCTTGCCTTCACAGTTGATGGGTCTACTACTGTTACAAATAACGATTGGAGAGTTAGTAGATTTTCATTTAATGTTATTTCTGTTGGTAGGATCAATCCAAATACTTTAGACTACTATCCATATATCGGTATCGGCTTCGGTGTGGTACATGCACAAGAATCTGTCACTATAAATAATTCATATGAACGATTTAACGCGTCTGGTATAGGGTTTAATATGCCTGTTATGGCTGGAATTCATTTTAGTTTACAACGCGTAATGTTAACTCTTGATATAAGATATGTATACTCTACTGCAAAGTTAAATCATAAATATTCTAAAACTAGTTATGAGAAAGATTACGGTGGATTTACTGCATCAATAGGAATAGGCTATATATTTTAATTCACAAACAATTGATATAACTTGTATTTGTTTTATATTGTAGCAAGTAATTGATCATAAATGTTAATCAAGATTAGTCATATCTTTCACTACGTAAATTGAACTACTTATATATATATTATTAGTTTGTAATTTCTCAACAGAAATCCATTGTACATAATTCATGGTTAATAAGTAATAAAGATCGGTTATATATCTAATTTTTAATCAATATTAATCAATCCTATATTCTAGTTAATATCCGTAAACCTATACTGTAAAGACTCTAATATATGTGTTTTACCGATATCAATATCTCCTGAAATATCCGCAATCGTTCTCGCTGTTTTAATTACTTTTGAATATGCTCGTGCTGATAAATTATAGTTTTTTAACGCCTTATATAAAATATCATCAGCCTCAGTGGTCAACTTACAAAACTTCTTGATATCTTTCTCACCCATATCTGAATTAAAATTTATATTTGTATCTAGAAACCTATCGACCTGTATCTCATGTGCTTTTATAACCCTCTCTCTAATATTTTTAGAACTCTCACCCTTATTTAAAGATATGAGGTCATCATGTGCTACAGAAGAAATATGAATATGCATATCAATTCTGTCTAACAGAGGTCCTGATAATTTTGATCTATACCTATCAATCGCTGTTCTAGAACATACACACTCTTTACTGCTATCGCCGTAATATCCACATGGACAAGGGTTCATCGCACCTATTAACATAAAATTAGCTGGATATGTTACTGTTCTACCTGCCCTTGCAATAGTTACCTCTCTATCTTCTAACGGTTGACGTAAAACTTCTAAAACATTTTTATCAAACTCTAACATCTCATCAAGAAATAGAACTCCAGCATTTGCAATAGATACCTGACCCGGAGTTGCTTTACTCCCACCACCGATTATAGCAACGTTACTCGCTGTATGGTGAGGAGAAATAAACGGTCTCGTACATACTAAATCATTCTGTCTTTTTAATAAACCTGCTATTGAATGGATTTTCGTCGTCTCTAACGACTCGTTAAATGTTAAGGCTGGTAAAATTGATGGAACTCGTTTAGCCATCATAGTCTTACCAGATCCTGGCGAACCTATCATAATAATATTGTGTCTACCTGCTGCTGCAATCTCTATCGCTCTACAACCTGCAAACTGTCCTTTAACATCTTCAAAATCATGCTCGTAATCTATATCATAACTATCTACTATCTCCATATCACTGCGATGTGGTATAAGTGGTTTTTCATTTTTTAAATGGTGTATAATGTCTTGAAGATTATCTGAATGATAGATATTTATGTTATCTATAAAAAGTGCTTCTTTAAGATTTCCTGAAGGTAGAATAACATTTTTGAAGCCGTTTTTTTTACTATACTCAACAATAGGAAGAACACCTGATACAGCTCTTAATTTTCCATCAAGTGATAATTCACCTAAAATCACTGTATCTTCTACTTCTTTATTTTCGATATATCCAGCTGCGATTAGTAAGCCTATAGCTATTCCTAAATCAAAATGTGTTCCCTCTTTTCTAAAATCTGCTGGTGCTAAATTTATTACGATAGGTTTACCAAATAAGTTGTATCCTAAATTTTTCAGCGCTGAACGTACTCGTTCACGACTCTCTTTAACAGAGTTTTCAACAAGTCCAACAATAGAAAATTGAGGCATTCCTTGATTTGAAATATCAACTTCAATATCTACCTTTAATGAATCTATACCTAATAGGTAAGATGAGTTAACCTTTCCAAACAAATATTGCTCTCCTAAAATAACATATCTATAGCTGATCTTCTTAATTAACAAGATACAGTTTTAAAATATAAAACAATTCCTAATAGCTACTATAAGTATCCCACTATCTAAAAATCAATACTTCCATATTCTATTTTATACACTAATCTAAATGAATAATTGCTCTCTTCATCATCGTTATAAAGATTAGAAATAATTATACCAATAGGTCATCTTAACTACTTCATTAAATAGTAAAACCCTGCACCGTTATTTGTCTCAATTAATTTATTTATTCCTGTACCTTTAATTAATTTATCTAGAAACTTATTCTCTTCTTTATACTCATAAAGTTCTAATTTATCGTTCTCTAAAGCTAGCTTCATATCAATAAATGCATCGTTATATGAACCTAAATTGTCAACCAACTTTAATTTTTCCGCCATGCTACCAGTAAATATTCTTCCATCTGCAACCTCTTTAACTTCACTAACTTGTAAGTTACGTCTTGATGCAACAGCGTTCACAAACTGATTATACATATCGTTAATAACATCCATCATCAATAACGTTTCCTCTTCTGTCATCGTCTTATCAGGATTACCGATATCTTTAAATTTACCACTCTTTAACACAACGCTCTTTATACCTATCTTATCAAAAAGCTCTTCCATATTTACAAGGCTCATTATAACACCGATCGAACCTGTAATAGTTGTTGGCATCGCATAAATCTTATCAGCACCGATAGCTAGAAGATATCCACCTGATGCTGCAACTGAATCCATTGCTACATACACAGGTTTCTCTATAGTCATAATGTAATTATAGATATTAAACGATGGAGTAATCGCACCACCCGGAGAGTTCACCTTAACTATTATACCTTTAATCTTTTCACTCTTTACAAGTTTCTCCATATTTGCGATAAATGTATCACTCTCAAGTATCTGTCCACTAAAATCAATAGTTGCTATAACATCTTTATCTATCATATCTTCTAGAGATACCTCTATACCCAATATAGTAAATAAATTCTGAAATATAAAAACTACAGCTAATAAAATAATTAACGCTTTGACAACTTTTCTGAACATTTATACACCCTTTTAGATAAAAATTTTAATGCAAAAAAAAGCACCTTGAGGTGCCTTTATAATTTTAAAGATCTACTTCTCTTCAAATTTATCTTTCAGTATAGAACCAAATGAGAAACCGCTATCACTTGCTGTAAGCTTTTTCATATACTCTTTTGTATCCTTAACCTCTGCATCTTGTAAATATCTTTTTATAGATAATAAGATCGATCTATTTTTGAAATCCACTTTAAAAACTTGTGCAGTAATCGTTTCACCTTCTTTATATTTATCTAATGAAGGACGAGCTGGATCTAAATCTTGAACCAATATAGTACCTTTAAGTTTCATAGCTAGTTCAACGTCCATTCCAGTCTTACTAATAGAAACAATAGGAGCTGTTACAACTTTACCTTGTGGAAAAAGTTTTCCAACATCAGCCCATGGATTATCTTCAAGATGTTTAATACTTAAACTTATTCTCTCTTTCTCTTCATCTACTCTCATAATTTTTGCTTCTACTTCATCGCCAACTTTATATAAATTATTAACATTGTCGATATTTTCATCCCATGAGATATCACTATTTCTTATAAGCCCATCTATTATTGAATCAAAATCTAAAAATATACCAAAATCAGTTATAGACTTAACTTTACCTTTAACAATTGATCCCTCTGGATGATCTTTAGAGATACTCTTCCAAGGATTTTCATGCATAGATTTAAGAGATAAGATAACTTTATTATTCGTATCATCATAACCTATAACTTTACACTCTACTCTATCTTTTACAGATATCTGATTTCTTGCATTTTTTAACCAGCTGATCTCTTCATAAAAAATAACACCATCAACATGATTATCTAGTTCAACAATATAACCACTACGTTTTCTAGTTACTACTGTTCCAGATATAGTTGACTCTATCGGAGAAGTCTCTTTAACTGTTTCCCATGGATTAGGTTTCAACTGCTTTATACCTAAAGTTATCTTCATTAGATCTTCTTTCACATCTGTGATAATAGCCTCAACCGTATCTCCAACTTCAAGATATTTAGCAACATCATGAATTCTTTGCCAAGCAATATCATTTTTATGCAGAAAACCATCTATTCCACCAAGATCAATAAATGCACCGTAAACTTTTATAACTTTTACAGCACCCTTAACCTTATCGCCAACTTTTAAGCTTGAGAATATCTCTGCTTTCTTCCTATCTTTCTCTATCTTCAAATAGTTTCGCGGAGAAACTAATATTGATTTACGCTTACCTTCACCAAACTTTAATATAGATGCATTATATGTTGTACCTATTATCTTCTTTTCAACATCAGACTTATCTGTTTCAATATGAGTCAATGGGATAAACGCATCTATCTCTCCAACTTTTCCGATATATCCTTTATCAACTTTTCCAGTAATTTTTACAGACACAGTCGAACCTATACCTTCAACTTTTAAAGCATCCCATGCAGAATCTGAATTAGCTGGGGATTTTGATAACTTAACGTATGAGCCACCAAAAAAAGATATCACAGTAAGTTCTACTGTATCATTAACATTTATAGTATCAAACTCTGATCTATCAACGATACCTTCTGTTTTATATCCAAAGTCTACAATAACACTATCAGAAGAAACTTTTACGACTACCCCTTTTATAAGATCTCCGCGTGTAGGTTGACGAAGCGACTCACTTATTAAAGTCTCAAAATCTTCCATACCCTCAAAACTGATGTCATCTTGATTCATATTAACAAACCTCTGTAAATTCTATAAGAACATTATTTCTAATTTATAATTAAAGACTAACTAACTCGATATACCAAAAGAACTGTATATACGATCTCGTACAGCATAAATAAATTCATTAGGTGTAGAAGCACCAGCAGTTAAACCGACAAGATCGTCCTCTTTCAGCAGTGAAAGATCAAGTTCCTCTGGAGTTTCTATATGTTGAGTTCTAACACATAACTGACTACATATTTCATATAGTCTACGTGTATTAGCAGAATTTTTACCACCTACTACGATAATAATATCTACTCTTGATGCCAAATCTAAAGCATCTTCTTGACGATGTTGAGTTGCTGAACATATCGTATCTGATACATCAAGTCTATCACACTTTTGTTCTAATTTAAAGGATAAATCTTTAAATAAATCTTTATTTTGTGTTGTTTGAGACATTAAACCGTAATGTTTTCCATATTCAATATCTTCTATACCCTTAATATCAGATATAATCTTATACTCCGAACTCACATAACTAACAATAGAAAGTACCTCTGGATGATCTTTTTCTCCATATATCACTAAGAGATCTACCATATCAGATAACCGCTCTGCCTCTTTTTGTGCTTTTAACACAAACGGACATGTAGCGTCAACTAATTTTAATGACTTAGACTCTATTGATTGAATATCTTCTCGTGTTGCTCCATGTGAACGTATAACAATTACATCTGTCTCTTTAATCTCATCTATATCAGATAGTACATCTACGCCATCTAACCGTAACTTTTCAACAACTTGAGGGTTATGGATTATAGGGCCGTACGTTTTAACCGATCCCTCTGCAGATGCTGCTTCTGAAACTATATCTATCGCTCGCTTTACACCAAAACAACAACCTGAATGTTTAGCTATTTCTACTTTCATCTATCCTCTTTTTTCAACAATAAGTTTACCTATTTCACATATAACTTCATCTAATGTTAAAGTTGTGGTATCTAGTGCATATGAATCATCAGATTTAATGAGAGGTGCTACTCCTCTATTTGAATCAAGATCATCACGCTTAATTATATCTGCTAAAATTTCATCATAGCTTTTATCTGTCAAACCGTTAACTTCTTCATATCTTCTTTTTGCTCGCTCTTCAACCGATGCTGTTAAAAAAATCTTCACATCAGCGTTAGGTAGTACAACCGTAGTTATATCACGCCCTTCCATTATTATATCATTAGATAATGCAATAACCTGTTGCTTATTTGTTAATATCTTTCTTATTAATTCGTCCGATGACACATCAGATACAATCGAAGTTACTTCATTGCTTCTAATTATATCTGTCACATCCTCAATCATACTATCTATCTTTAATGATAACTTACTACCATTATCTGAAAATATAAATTCTACTTTCTCAATAATATCTAAAAGTTTATCCCTATCAAACTTTAATGATAGATATGCTACTGAACGATACATTGCACCTGTATCTAAATACATTAAATCATTACTGATAGCAACTTTCTTACAAACAGTACTTTTACCAGAACCAGCTGGTCCATCTACTGCAACTTGCATATATTATTACACTTCCTCTAAATTCATTATATCAACTATAAACTCTGGATATGATACATCTAAACATCCTATATCATCTAACAATATATCAACACCAAACTTCTTAGCTAAAATTATGTTTATCATCGCAATACGATGATCACGATACGATTTTAATTTTACACCTTTATTAACTTTCTCTAAAGGATATATCTTCATGCCATCATCAAACTCTTCAATCTCTGCTCCTAAGGCTTTAAAATTTGACACTATCGCAGATATTCTATCACTCTCTTTAACTCTTAACTCTTTCGCATTACGTATCTCAACTGGAGCTTCTCCAAATAAAGCCGATACCGCTAATACTGGGATTTCATCTATCATATTAGCAATAATATCTCCAGTAATTACACCGCCTTTTAACTTCTGATGTTTTATTCTAATATCGCCATACGGTTCAAAATTATCCTCTTTCAAATCAATATCTATGACTATACCAAGCGACTCTAAAAGCGTTATCAACCCTGTTCTTGTTTTATTTAATCCAACATTTTTTACAGTAATTTCTGAACCCTCAAATATTAATGCTAACGCTATATAATACGCTGCTGATGAAAAATCTCCAGGTATTGTTAAACTCTGTGCCGATAAAGACGACATACCTTTTACTGTAATATTATTGCCATTAACCGCTAAATCTGCACCAAATCTTTTTAACATATTCTCTGTGTGATCTCTAGTTTCAACTTTCTCTATATATGTACTCTCACCCTCTAACTGTAATCCAGCAAGCAGTACCGCAGATTTAACCTGTGCAGAATTTACTTCTGACTCTATAGTTGCCGAAAACATCTTTGATGGATGAATTGTCATCGGTAGAAAATTATCATTATCTCTCGCCCTAATATCTGCACCCATCTTAGATAATGGTTTTATAACTCTATTCATCGGACGTTTAATAAGTGACATATCTCCAGTTAATATAGATGTATATTTTGATGGCGATAGAACTCCTGATAATAATCTTGTTGTTGTACCTGAGTTCATACAATTAATAACATTTATCGGTTCCTTAAACTTTCTATATCCATCACTACGAACTGTGAACCTTGTAACCTCATTCATTATATCAACACCGATATACTCAAACGCATTTAATGTAGCTAATGTATCTGTTGAAAGTAATGGTTTATTAATTAATGTTACTCCATCAGTCATTGAACCTAATATCAACGCTCTATGAGTAATAGATTTATCTGTAGGTACTTCTATCTCACCTATAAATTTTGCTGCCTTTTCAAATGTAATCATTGATCCTTCCGTTTAGTTCAAACTACTTCTTATATTTCTTATCTCTTTTATCGACTCTTCTATCGACTTAGAATCATCTTTATCTATCATATCTCGCCACTTAGATATAACTTCTTGGAGTGAATCTAATGATTCTATAATATCTTTCTTATTATCAAGAAGTATATCTCGCCACATAACTGGATCACTCGCTGCAATCCTTGTGAAATCTTTAAAACCTGCACCAACATATGCAAATGAATCATTATTAAACTCTCTTATAAAATCTATAAGAGAGAAAGCAATAACATGTGGTATATGACTTATATCTGCTGATATCTTATCATGTAACTCTGATGTCATCACATCTACATGCATACCTATTGAGGTATGTAAATCTATCAAAAAATTTAAATTATCTTTATCCATGCTTTCAATCATTATATGTCTTGCACCTAATAAAATATCTTTATCTGAATTATCAAAACCTGAACTCTCTTTACCTGCTATTGGATGTCCACCTATAAAATTTAAATCAAGTAACGTCGCTAACTCACAGATACTACCCTTAGTGCTTGCCGAATCAGTAATTAATGTTTTCACTCCCTTATCTGATAAAAGCTGTAACATTTTTAAGGTCTCATTAATTGGAAGTGATAAATATATCAAATCGTACTCATAATCTAATAACAGATCTATATCATCTGTTACAAGGTCAAATATATCGCTACTTATAGCACTCCCTAATGCAACTTTACTAATATCGTAACCTTTTAATCTTATACTATTACAACTAAAAGCTTTTGATAGAGAACCACCTATCAAACCTAAACCTATTACAGCTATATTTTTGATCGGTGTTTTTAAACTACTATGCAACTGTTTTTCCAACAGCTGGAGCTATAACGCGTAATTTTTTCATCACTTCATCGTACTGATCTAAATCTAATGACTGATCTCCATCTGATAACGCCTCAACAGGGTTTGGATGAACTTCTATCATTACTCCATCAGCTCCTGCTGCAACAGATGCTAAAGACATCGGAGCTATACACTCTTTATTACCTGTACCATGACTTGGATCAACAATGATAGGAAAATGTGATGCATTTTTTATTAAAGGTACTACAGATAAATCTAATGTATTTCTTGTTGCTGTTTCAAATGTTTTTATACCTCTTTCACAGAAAATAATACTATCATTACCCTCTTTAGCGATATGTTCTGCTGCTAAAAGAAACTCATTAAATGTTGCAGCCATTCCTCTTTTTAATAAAACTGGTTTAGGTTGAGAACCTACCTCTTTTAATAATCTAAAGTTCTGCATATTTCTTGCACCGATCTGAATTATATCTGAATACTCTGAAACAATAGCTATATCTCTTGGATCTGTAAGCTCTGTTACCATTAACATATTAAAATCATCTGCTGCTCTACGCATATATTTTAACGCCTCTTCTCCCATACCTGAAAAAGCATACGGAGATGTACGTGGCTTATATGCACCACCCCTTAATATCTTAGCACCGTTTGATGATACTCTCTCTGCTACTAATTTCATCTGCTCGTAACTCTCAACAGAACATGGACCTGCCATTATCGCTAATTCACTACCACCTATTTTGATACCTCTAATATCAATAACAGTATCTTCTGCTTTAAACTCTCTACTTATAAATTTATACGGCTTTAATATAGGTATTACCGACTCCACACCTGGAATAGATAAAACTGGTTTATCTCTTAATGTATCCTCATCACCTATCGCACCTATAATTGTTCTATCGCTTCCCTCTGATATATGCAACGTGTAACCAAAATCAACTAACTTGCTTTTTATATTATCAACCTCTTCTACGGTTGCTCCTGGTTTTACAACTATAATCATCTCAATCTCCTCATGTGTTTATTTCTCAAACCTATATTAATATTACTAATCTAAAACTATATTCAATTTATTAATAAAAACTAATAATATTATAAACCTAAAACTATTTTTAACTTATCTATAAATAAACTATTCTCTTTATCTGTTCCTATTGAAACACGAATATAACTATTTAATTTAGGATGTCCTAGAAATCTCACGATTACACCTAATTTTAATAATTCATCAAAAACCTTTTTACCATCACCAACTTCTATCATGATAAAGTTAGCCTCTGTATTAATATATTTTAACCTTAAATCTTCACAACTTCTATATATAAAGTTTTTACCCTTAAGGTTACTCTCTATAACTTTATTCAAAAATACTCCATCAGATAATGAAGCCTCTGCCATAACTTGTGATGCCATATTAACATTGAACGGTTGTCTAATCTGATTTAACATCGCTATACACTCTTCATGTGCGATAATATATCCACACCGCATAGATGCTAAACCGTATGCTTTTGAAAACGTTCTAAGCGATATTAAATTCTTATACTTCCTCATTAATCTATTCGTATCAATCTGTCTACTCTCTTCTTGATACTCTTTATACGCCTCATCTAATGCAACGATTATAGTTGATGGAACTTTATCCATAAAATCTATAAAATCTTGCTCTCCAAAATCTAAACCTGTTGGATTATTAGGGTTAGCTAAAAATATAAATCTGCTCTTTTCTGTTATTGATGATAAAATATTATCAAAATTAAATGATAGATCATCGTTACATTCTATCCATCTACAATCGCTTTTCATAGCCTTAGCTATTAAGTAATACTCTCCAAATGACGGAGCAGGAGATAATACTTCCTCACTCTCTTTAAGAAAAGCTATATATAATATCTGAATAATCTCATCTGATCCTGCACCTATTAAAATATTATTCATTCCAACATTGTGAAACTCTGCTAACTTCTTTCTTAAATAATATGAGTCCCCTATCGGATATCTTGAAATATCTGGCAAAAACTCCTTAAGTGCAAGAATAGCTTTATCACTGCACCCTAATGGATTCTCATTTGATGCAAGCTTGATAACATTATCTATACATAACTCCCTTTGAACCTCTTTTATCGGTTTACCCGGTTGATATGGAGCAACTAACGCTCTCTCTTCTCCTAATAACTCTCTATAATTTATCATCAAAATTCCCCACAAAAAATTACAACTACTCTAAAATACCTTTAGGATATGAACCTAATATCTTAACAAGTGGTAGTCTTGATTTTAGTTTCTCTATAACTTCACTAATTTTACTATCATCTCTATGACCATCTATATCTACAAAAAATAGATACTCCCACGCTATACGTTTAGATGGACGGGACTCAATCTTACTCATATTTATGCCCACCTCATCAAAAACTTCTAACGCTTTATACAATGTTCCTGATCTATGTTGTACAGAAAACATCATCGATGTTTTATCATCACTAGTAGGCTCTATCATATCTTTACCTATTATCAAAAACCTTGTAATATTTGATGATGAGTCTTGTATTGATCCTTCAACAACTTTTAGATTATAGATAACCTCACATAGCTTAGAACCGATCGCAGCTATCGTATTATCTTCAATCGCTTTTAATGCCGCCTTTGATGTTGATTCCACTTCGTATCTTTTAGCATTTGGAAAATTCTTATCTATATAATCTCTACACTGTGCTAACGCTTGAGGATGTGAATAGATACTCTCTATATTACTCTTATCACCTGTAATTGATAGAAGATTATGATTTATCTCAATTAAAATCTCTCCAACAATATTTACATCAGAATCAACAAGTAGATCTATTGAGTGATTTACAACGCCTTCAACAGAGTTCTCGATAGGGATAATTCCATAATGATACCAACCTCTTTCAACACCTGTGAACACATCTAATATTTTATCACTCGGTATAAGTTTTGCAGATGAACCAAAATGCCTTAATGCAGCAAGATTAGAAAACGTCCCTTCAGGACCTAGATATCCTATTTTCAAGTGATCTTCAAGCGATAAAGATGCAGAAATAATCTCACGAAAAATAGGACGGATCGCAGATGTTGGAAACTCTCTACCTTTATTTCTCTCTATTAATCTCTCATATATAGAACTCTCTCTTGATGGTACCCATACAGGAGAGTTACTACCTTTTTTAATAACACCTACAGACTTAACATGTTCTGCTCTCTCATTTAAAAGATCAAGAATTTTATCGTCTATCTCATCAATCATATTTCTATATTTATCTAATGAACTCATCTCTTAATAGTAACAGATATTTTATTCATTTTCAATATTTAAGATTGTAAAAAGATAAAAGAAAATGTAATATACATCAATAAATATTAATATTTAGGATAGGAATTAATGGATAAAAAGAAAATTGGCTACAAACTAGTTATGATAATTGACAAAAAAGATAGAGAGTATATGGTTCAACTGAAACCTAATGCAAGATTTTCAACTACTCATGGATTTATTGAACACGACGTAATAGCGGAACTTTCTGATGGCGATACAACAATGAGTAGCATGAATCACACTTATAGAATATATACTCCAACATATATCAACTACGTTATGAATATTAAACGACAAGCACAAATAATATATCCTAAAGATGCCGCTGCAATGCTTATGTGGGGAGATATCGTAGCTGGACAAAAAGTCTTAGAATCAGGTGTAGGACAAGGTGCTTTATCTATCGCAATACTTAGAGCTTTAGCTGGACAAGGTTCTTTAACATCTTACGAAATAAGAAACGACTTTGCTGAACAAGCTTCAAAAATAATTGAAACTTACTTCTGTGGAAAAGTTGAAAATCATAAAATAGAAGTACGTGATATATATGAAGGCATTGATGGAGTGTATGATAGAGTTCTATTAGATCTTCCTGAGCCTTGGCATATTATAAAACATTTTAAAGATTCTCTCGAAAACGGTGGAATCGTTGTTGCATATCTTCCAACTGTGCCACAAGTTGTTAAATATGTTGAAGAATTAAAAGAGTCTGGAATGTTCTTTAATATTGATACATCAGAACTTATTAGAAGACCTTGGAATATAGATGGACAATCTGTAAGACCTGCAACATGGATATATAATCACTCTGCATTTCTTATCGTTGCAAGAAAAATTACTAATTAATATATTAAAGAAGATTAGTGATAAAGATAAAATTAAATAATAATACACAATACTAAATTTATAGATATAGTCGTGAAAACGTATATCTATAATAACTTCCTAAACTATAAAACTATACATATCTATATTAAAAATTAATATATAAAAGATTGCCACATATAAAACTATCTAAACTATAAAACATTACATGTCATGCACGCTTTTACTCTTATAATCTAATAACTTTATATAATCATCTAAGCTATCTTTCTTAATGCTATTTGATTTAGGGATATCTAACACCTCTAACTCTTTTGAAAAATTCCAAAAATCTAAAAGAATTTTATCACCTATCTTAACATTATATGATGCCTTAACTTTTCTGCCATCAACCGATATAGTACCCTCTGTTGCAGCTTCATTTGCAACCGTTCTACGTTTTATAAGTTGAGTGACTTTCATAAATTTATCTAATCGCATATTATTTTTTCTCTTCTTTTAATATCTATAAACTTTTACAAATATAGATATGATTTAAAACATTAATCTACTTTCTAATAATTACTGTAGATTCCCTACTTTTCTCTAACCAGTTTTGAAAAACAAGATTGAACTGCTTCTCCATAGCTTTCTCTGTTAATGCTGCTCTTGTTTCATCATCAAAATCATATTTATCTTCTTTGCTGATAAGATAGAACACACCCCACTTATCATTTATTTCAAACGTATCTGATATATTGCCAACTTCAATATCTTTTAATGCACTTTGCATATCTTCACTTAAAAGCTCGTAATCCATAAAACCCATATATCCACCATCAGCTGATGTTGCATCAACTGAAAACTCTTTCGCTAGATCAATAAAATCTGTACCTGATTTAAATTGCTTAACAATATTTGACATATCGCCTTTCTTATCTGTTAATATAATTCTTACTTCATACCTATCATATAAATTATAATCATCTGGACTTAAGTTTACAATATCAATTAAATCTTTATTAACAACTATTATCTTAGGCATTAATATCTGATTTCTAACTCGTGAGCTTAAAATCTCATTACGTAGCTGGTATTTATATTTCGCCATAGTTAAACCCTCTTCAGAAAGAGATTTCTCTAACTGATCTAACGTTAACTTGTTACGTGTTAAAATCTCTACTATAACTTGCTCAACTTCCATATCTGATACAACAATACCATCTCTTGATGCTGCAATCTCTACCACATATTGATCAATTAGATAAGTTACAACCTGTGAAATATACTCCTTCATAGTAGATTCTCTAAGTTCATCATCTTGAATATCAAGAATTTGTGTATACTGTTTCACATCTAAATTACGTGCATCGTAATCTGTAATAATTTTATTACCCACATGAGCTAATATACTATTAATTCTTTCTGCTTTTGATATATTTGGAATAGTTATCAATATTAAAAGTATTAATAATCTTAATGTCTGCTTTCTCATATAGTTCATCTAAATACACCTCTAATCTATCTTGCTTCTTTCTTTGTTTTATAAATTCTATTATTGATGATTTCACTGTCGCTAAACGCTGTCTTCCGCCTGACTTAAACTCACTTACATAAAAAATGTGATAATCACCCGTTTCTGATTTTAAAATTTTGCTGTACGTATTAAGTTTTAATTTAAATACTGAATTAAATATATCTGAAGCATTACTAGATTTTTCAATAAAACCTAGATCACCACCATCAACAGAATCTGGTGAGTCTGAAAACCTCTCTGCAACCTCACTAAAGGCAAACCCCTTAGCTAACTCTTTATACGCTTTCTCTATTTTCGATAAATCAGTAGAGTAAATATGGCTAACATGAACTTTATCAGGAACAGTAAACTGTTGTATATTACTATTGTAATACACTAATATCTCATTCTCTGTAATAGTTAAATTATCCTCTAATACCTTACTCATTAAAGCTTCTATCTTCGACATATTATTAATATCATTTATCATCTCAACATTATCAGTATAATATGAATCAGTACCTATCTTTAAATCATATGCACCCTTAGCTGTACGAAGACTGTTTAATGATCTATCTAATTTTGTATTAAAAAAAACTATCTCTAATCTATTTGCTTCATTTAAAAGTAAACGATGCTCAATAAATTTATCTACTAAAAACTTTAAAATATCTTTATTAGAGTATGATGAGGCATCTATCTCATTTATAGTAAGCTTATTAAAATCATAGATATCTCTCTCGGTGTACTCCTTACCTGATATAGTCAAAATAGGAGTATCAATATACATATCTTCAATATTCACCTTCTTATCAACTGCTAAATCATTTGATTTCTCACAACCATATAGCGATATAAAAACAAATAAAACTGCAAAATATCTAAACATAAATTTATATTAACTCCTTAAACACTGATAATAGTTAAGATAGAACCTCTCCACTATATAAATTAACAAAAATATCTGTTAATTGTCTAATATAGTTATCACCTACAACAGAGATATCTAACTCATACTCTGACTTAAATCTATACTTCATATTAGCACTATTTAATTTATTTACAAGATTTTCATAAGAAACTTTTGTATCTTTTGAAAATATCATTTTACTACTTCTCTCCCCTATACTAATTTTCACAACACCTAATTTAGATGCTACCGTCTTTATTAACATTATATTCGCTAAATTAATTACCTCTAATGGTAGCTCCCCGTAACTTTCCTCTAACTCGCGTAGAAGGTTTGATGCAGATAACGGATCATCATATAATGAAAGCTGTCTGTAGTAATCAAACCTAATTCTAGGGTTTTCTATATACGATGCAGGAATAAAATATGGTAGTTGAGAGATAATCTCACAATCAGAAATATTCTCCGTACCTGAACTACCTTTTAACTCATTAACTGCCTCATCAATCATCTTAACGTAAAGCTCGTATCCTATTTTGACAACAAACCCTGATTGATCTGCTCCTAATATATCCCCTGCACCACGTAACTGTAAATCATACATAGCTATCTTAAAACCGCTACCTAAATCTGATAACTGTTCAACAATCGTTAATCTCTTTCGTGATATCTCTGTCAATGATGAAAAATTGTCTATCAATAAATAACAGTAGCCTCGCTCCAATGATCTACCAACTCTACCCTTTAACTGATAAAGTTGTGACAAGCCAAATGATCCTGCTTTATTTATTATTATCGTATTTACATTAGGTATATCTATGCCATTCTCGATGATCGTTGTTGATATTAATATATCTATTTCACCTGAATAAAATAGTTGTAAAAGTTTCTCTAACTCATTACTATTCATCTGTCCATGAGCTATAGCAATTGTAGCATTAGGTACAATCGCTTTTATCTTATCGTGAATAGAAACTATATCACTTATCCTATTGTGAAGGAAGAATACCTGTCCACTACGCTTTAACTCCTTAACAATAGCCTCTTTAACATCATCATAATTATTTATAATAGATACAATTACTGGAAGTCTATGTTCAGGCGGAGTCTCTATAATACTAATATCCCTTATACCAGACAACGATAACTGTAACGTTCTTGGAATAGGTGTTGCTGATAATGCTAAGGTATCCACATTTCTTTTAAGTGCTGATAACTTCTCTTTATGATTAACTCCAAAACGTTGCTCTTCATCTATTACAAGCAAACCTAAATCTTTAAATATTACATCCTTTGATAAAAGTTTATGCGTACCGATTATTATATCAATCTCACCATCTGCTAACTTTTTATAGATACTCTTAATATCAGCTACTGATCTAAATCTTGATATATAATCAATATTTGCTGCAAGTTGAGTAAACCTATTCTTAAATGTATCGTAATGTTGTTTCGCTAAAATAGTCGTAGGAACAAGAACCGCCACCTGTTTAGCAGATATAATAGACTTACACGCAGCACGCATTGCAACCTCAGTTTTACCAAAACCAACATCTCCACATACTAACCTTTCCATAGGAATTTCTGATTCCATATCGCTATAGATATCCATTATAGCAGATAACTGATCCTCTGTTTCATCATACGGAAATGATCCTTCAAAATCAGATAGTATTACACCATCATCTATAAATGAGTAACCCTTTTTTGCCTTACGTTCTGCATATAATCTTAAGAGATCAACTGCAACTTCTTTCGCCGATTTTCTTGCATGCTTCTTTAATTTTTGCCATGCAGAGGATTTTAATGAATTTATTTTAGGTGCTGAATTTCCGATACCTATATATTTCTGTACCATAGAAATTGATTGTAACGGTACGTATAGTCTATCTTCTCCGTCGTAAGCTATCTCTAAAAAATCGCCTTCAACTTCGCCTAAAGTCATATGATTTAATCCACGATATATACCTATACCATGATTGATATGAACAACGTAATCACCATCTTCTAAATCAGATATTTTAGTATTAAAAACATCCTTCTTCTTCTCTTTCTTCCGCTTTCTCTTAGCGTAACCAAATATATCTAGGTCTGTTACAAGAATAATCTTATTAACAGTATCTATAAATCCACCAGATACTCTATCTCTATAAATGTATACATCTTGATTATCTGTTAACGACATATCAGTTATAATACTTACTGGTATCTCGTAATCTTTAATAAAATTTATAAAAAAATTATAAAACTGTTCGCTATCAATACTTACTACAACTTTATATCGCTTATCTAAAAACTCTTTCAATATTTTTATAGCTTCTGCTAATGAACTATAAATATTAATCTTATCATAGATAAACTTTGAGATTAAACTGCTGTACTCTAATGATACACTATCTACTCCTGATGAAACATCTGTTACTAAACTATAGTTATTACTTGTGATTAATTTATACGCTTCAGTATAATCTATAAAATTGCTTATAAGCTTATGAGATAAACTATTATCTCCTAATCTATCTTTGATACTATACGACTCTCTTTCTAATATTTCTCGTATATCTTGATCAAATATAAAAAACTCTGCATCATTAATATAGTCAAATATAGTTTCACTCTCAATTGATAGTAACGGTTGTAACCAATGTGATCCTGCAAACTTTCCGAAACTATTAGCTCTCTCACTGTATTTTTCATACCCAGATAAACTTGATTGAAAATCTTTAGTTGATATTATCATCTCTGATGCTGGAAGAATTCTAACAATATCTAAATCCTCTATCTTACATTGAGTTTCATAATCGTATGAATATATTTTTTCTATCTCATCATCAAAATACTCTAACCTTATAGGATTTATATGTCCTGATGGAAAAATATCAAATATATCTCCACGTGTTGTATACTCTCCTATACCTGAAACAAACTCAACACGAATGTAACCTAATATATCAAGAGAACTCTCAAAACTGCTTTGAGATATGATACTTAACTTTTTAATAGTTACAACTGAACTTGAAAAGAGTTTGATAGATGGAACTTTTTTTAATATAGAGTATGGTGTTAAGATTGTGATATACTCATCTAAATTTATAAATTTATCTAATGCTAATGCTCGCTTAGATAATATTTTAGGTAAAACCCTTGCCTCTTCAAACGGTTCTTGAGTCCATTCTGGAAAATCTATAAATTTATCAAAATAGTTGAAAAGATTAATGTCAGACGCAATAAGATCGGCTACCTTCTGATTAGGTACTACAATAACTGTACGTTTACTCTTACTACGTTTTAATACTTCAATAACTTTTGAAGAGCCCCAAGCGTTATGATAAGATTTATTTAATGCTATTTTGAAAACCTACCAAACATTATTTCATCAACTAATCCACAAATAATATGTGCTGCTAAAATATGTATCTCTTGAACTCGTGCAGTGATCTTGCTATCTGCTATAAAAATATTATCACAAATACCTTTCATCTTGCCACCGTTACCACCTGTAAAACCTACAACTCTTGCACCTGTTTTAGTAGCCTTATTTAAACCTCTAATTACATTCTCTGAATTACCACTTGTTGAAAACCCCCACACTATATCGTTACTTGATACAAGTGCTGAAACCTGTTTCTCAAATATACTATCAAATGTGAAATCGTTTCCAACAGCTGTTAATAATGATGTATCTGTTGTTAAGGCTATAGCTGGAAGTGGAGGTCTCTCCATCACAAACCTATTTACAAACTCCGCTGCTATATGTTGAGAATCTCCTGCTGATCCACCATTTCCAAAAAGATATAACTTGCCACCACTAATAAATGATTTAGCTATCTCTGTTGAAAAATCTACTAATACATCTTGTTGAACTTCATCTGCTCTAAGCTTATTATGAACTTGAACCGATTCGTCTATAATTGAAGCGATATAATTTCTCATTTTTATCCTCATCTAAATAAAGAATATTTTTAATTCTACTATAACTCGAAAGCGTTTTCAATATGATTTATCTCATCATTATCTATTGATATAATATCAAACCGTGCAAGCCAGTCACAACCCTTGTTTAATAGATATCTATTTGCTGTATATATAATCTTCCTCTGTTTCACTAATGTTACCGCATCTACTCCTAATCCGTAACTTTTTGACGACCTTGTCTTTACCTCTACAAATACATAAACACCATCATGCATTGCAATTATATCTATCTCGCCTCTACTTGATCTATAATTTCTCTCATTAATTGTATAACCTTTATTTATAAGGTAATTTACAGCTCTATCTTCTCCGCTATCACCCACTGTTTTTGTAGACACAATATTATATCCCCTTTAATAAGCACTACTAAATAATTAAAACTTTTTAAGAAAACTTAAACGATGTACTGGAAGAAATCCGTACTGTTTTATAGCCTCTGTATGAATCTTTGTTCCGTAACCAAAATTTCTCTCAAAACCGTACTCTGGATATAGTTTTGATAGATTTATCATCAATCTATCACGATATACTTTTGCTATAATCGATGCAGCCGATACAGAAATATATTTATCATCAGCCTTATCCTCTGATAATACTGGTGTTGAGATATTATTTAGTTTCACAGAATCAATTATAATTTTATCGTAGTGAATAATAGTACCATGACTATTATTATAACTACTATTACCGTTAATATTTACATTAGGATTTTTTGAATTACTTAGATTATTTAACGCTAGATGCATAGCTTGTTTAGTCGCTTGAAGTATATTTATTTTATCTATTATAGCGTTACACACAACGCCAATACCGATTGATATCGCATGGTATCTTATAGTTTCATCTAAAATCTCTCTCTTTTTGAAAGCGATCTTCTTAGAATCTTTGATCTGTTCATTTCTATAATCTGAAGGTAGTAAACAAGCTGCTGCAACGACTGGTCCTGCAAGACAACCTCTACCAACCTCATCTATACCTACTATGAGCATCTCTTCTTCGCTAGAATTTTAGTCTCTATATATGATTGTAAACTATCTAAACCTTCATCATTTCTACATGATATTTGAAAAATATCTAAATTATTTTTAATCGTTCGTGCATTCTCTAATGCTTTCTCAACACTGAAATCAACATATGGAAGTAAATCAATCTTATTCAATATAAAAATATCTGAATTGAAAAATATGGTAGGATATTTTAGAGGCTTATCATCTCCCTCTGTAACCGATAACATAACAATATTTATATCTTGTCCTAAATCATACTCTGCTGGACAAACTAAATTACCAACATTCTCTATAATAAGTAGATCTAAACTCTCATAACCTAACTCTTGACATTTCTTATCAACCTCACCAGCCTCAAGATGACAAGCACCACCTGTTTGGATCTGAATAGCGCGAACTCCGATCGCTTCAATACGTTTCTTATCGTTCTCTGTTTGTAGATCGCCTTCAATTACTGCAATATTATATCTATCTTTTAAACGTACTAATATCTTCTCTAAAAACGATGTCTTACCTGATCCTGGAGATGACATCATATTAATTACTAATGTTTTATTAGTTGCAAACTTGTTTCTTAAATGCATAGCATTTAAATCATTCTTTGATAAAATCTTCTGATTTATCGTAATCTTTTCCATAATATTTTTACTCAATTTTAATAATTTATTCTACTCTGCATCTATAACTTCAATTTAAATAGTTTCACTACTTACTTTAATAACCTGTTTTAATAACTTAAATAATCTGCAACACTTAACCTGAATGATCTATTTTATTAGCTAAAACAGATCTCCCTACTCAATCGTAACACCCTATTCAACCGTGATAATCTACTCAAACTAATTTCAATAACTTAACTTACTCTAACTCAACTTCGATGCGTGCTATCTCTACTCAACTTAGATGCGTGCGATCTCTATTCAACTTCGATATGAGCGATCACTAACTCAACTTCGATGCGTGCGATCTCTAACTCAACTTCGATGCGTGCGATCTCTACTCAACTTCGATATGAGCGATCTCTAACTCATCACCTGATATCATTTTTATATTCATTGATCCACACTCTGCACACGCAACAAAATATCCAGGATACTCTGCTTCATGCTTACAATCTGTACATACTCCAAGTAACGGAACTCTGTTAAACTCAAACACAGCATTCTCTGCTATTGTATTCTCTTTTATAGCATCAAATGCAAATCGTAGTGATGACTCATCAATAGTTGCCATCTTGCCGATACGAACCGATACTAATGTTATCTTATTTGAGTTGTTCTCAACTGCCGTACCTATAGAAATCTCTAATATAGAACTTGCGATAGAAGCCTCATGCATAAATCACCTTCTCAATCTAAAATTTAACCTACAACTTTTAATACCTGTAGTAAAAACCATATAGGATATATTGATGACATCTATAATATATTATTCGTTCATTCAACATGAGTATAAAACAGCTTGAAAATATCTTATTATACCGTTTAACACTATTCTAAAAGGATATCTATATAGTATCTAAATTATAGTAAAAACATCAACTTTTACTATCTATTCAATATATACATATTAACATAGTATAGCCAATCATACAAGTATCTACTATATAATCTATTGATAAATCATATATAACCGTATCTTTAACTTATAATAAAAATATATAAACATACCAATAAATTATAATAAAAAAAATACTATGCAATCCACTTATCAAAAGTGTATAGACATAGTATCTAATTAATAATACAAAACAAAATACTATATAATTTACTTAATTAAAAGTATATCAATATAGTAGTAAGTTGATAATATTAAAAAATATTATGAGTCCGTTCCATTTTGAGCAGACTACATACTATCTATTAATAATATCTGTACTTCTCATGTAATTTACGTTGTAACTTCTGTTGTTTACGTCTTGCTTTTAAAAGTTTCTTACGTCTTACTTCTGTAGGTTTTTCATAAAAAGCATGAGCCTTAATCTCTCTGATTAATCCTTCACGTTCAATCTTTTTCTTTAATAATTTTAAAGCTTGGTCAACATTATCTCCGTCAACTCTTACTATTGCATTAACAGCCAATTCGATGCACCCCCTCTTTCTATGAATTTTTTATATTTACTTTTAAATTATAAAACTTTTAAATTATACAAACTACTAAGCCACATAACTTGCCCAACTGTATATCTGCTAAATTATACAAACTACTAAGCCACATAACTTGCCCAACTGTATATCTGCTAAAT
>CAMQYS010000031.1 GCA_947039395.1 uncultured Deferribacteraceae bacterium
AGCTTGTGATGGTGGGATTACTAGTGGCTGTTATAATCTTGGATTAATGTATGATGATGGCGATGGTGTACCAGTAAATTATAAGAAAGCTAGTGAATTATTTAACAAGGCGTGTGATGGTGGAGTTGCAGAGGGCTGTTATAATCTTGGATTAATGTATTATGCAGGCGAAGGCGTGCCATTAGATTATAATAAAGCTAGTCAGCTATATAACAAAGCTTGTGATGGTGGGATTACTAGTGGCTGTTATAATCTTGGATTAATGTATGATACTGGCAAAGGAGTACCCGTAGATTATAAAAAAGCTAGCGGGCTATATAAAAAAGCTTGTGATGGTTCTGATGCTGATGGTTGTTATAATCTTGGATTAATGTATTTTATTGGCAAAGGAGTTCCAGTAGATTATAAGAAAGCTAGTGAGCTATATCGCAAAGCTTGTGATGGTGGATATGCTACTGGTTGTACTAATCTTGGAGTTATGTATAATACGGGCGAAGGTGTTCCAGTAGATTATAAAAAAGCTAGTGAATTATATAAGAAAGCTTGTGATGGTTCTAATGCTAAGGGCTGTCTTAATCTTGGAGCTATGTATGCTAACGGCGAAGGCGTGCCAGTAGACTTCAAAAAAGCTGGAGGGCTATATAGCAAGGCTTGTGATGGTGGAGATGCTCAGGGTTGTATTCTTCTTGGAGGTATGTATGTAGTAGGCGAAGGTGTTCCAGTTGATTACGATAAAGCGTTGAAACTATTTAAAAAAACCTGTGAGCTTGGTAATCAATGGGGTTGTGATGCATACAAAATATTATACGACGATATGACAAAATAATCTCAACTCATAAGTTCAAAAATCTCAACATAAATCAATTACTTATAAATATAATCAGAGGGTGTTTTTAATCTACAAAAACCCCTCTATTTTTTTGTTCAAAAATTTTAATATCAACTTATCGGTTAAATTATGCTACATTATATTAACGTACTTTTCATAATATTTTTTAGGAGAAGTTTAATGATGAGATTTTTTAATATCAATTTATTTATTATCACAATTTTATCTATGTTTATAATTTCATGTGCTGGTAAATCTCCTCTCATTACTTATCAAGAGAGGATAGATGAGGCTCAAGAATTATGTTATAAAAGCGATGCAAACGGTTGTTACGATTTAGGTTATATATATATGGAAGGGCTTATCGTTGAGCAAGACGCAGATAAAGCGTTCGGTTATTTTAAAAGAGCGTGCAATGGTGGCAGTATGGCAGGCTGTACTGATCTTGGAGCATTATATTATGAAAATTTAGGAACGGTTGAACAAGATTTTGATAAGGCGTTTATGTTATTTAAAAAAGCGTGTGATAACGATTATATGCTTGCGTGTTCAGATCTTGGACATATGTATTCAGAGGGTGCTGGTGTTAAGCAAGATTTTGATAAAGCTGTAGATTTATTTAAAAAAGCGTGTACAGGTGCTGATATGCGAGGCTGTATTAATCTTGGATATATGTATTATAACGGTTTCGGTTTAGAGCAGGATTATAGTAAAGCTATAGAGTTATACGAGCGAGCTTGTAACGGAGAAAGATTTGAGGGTTGTTACAATTTAGGTGTTATGTATCAGTTTGGAACAGGTATTGAAACTAATCCTAGTAAGGCTATAGAGCTTTACGAACTTGCTTGTAAAGGTGGAATATCGCACGCTTGTTTTCAGCTAGGTTTAACATATTATATAGGGCACGATTTAGAAAGATATCCTAAATATGCAGGCAAAGAGATCAAACAAGATTTTAGTAAAGCTGTTGATTGGTACGAGAAAGCTTGCGACGACGGACACCTTCAAAGTTGTGTTGCTGTTGCATCGCTTTATGATTTAGGACAAGGAGTAACGCAGAACTATGAACGAGCTAGAAAGTTGTATGAGAAAGCTTGTGACGGTGGATATCCGAACGGTTGCGGAGTTTTAGGATATATATATGAGAACGGCAAAGGTACAGATACCGATTTTGAGAAAGCATTAGGTTTCTATAAACGGTCGTGCGATCAAAACTTTATGTATTCATGCGATGAGTTTAAAGTGTTGTACGATAGAGTATGTACAGATAGTAAAGAGCCTTACTGCGTACAATATAAATAGAGTTTAAGCTAGAGAGTGGTATTGATTTTTAAAAGAAATTGAAGTATCGTGATATAGTATTAAGGGTAACAATTTGCTAGGAGGAATAATGTTGGATATGATTTGGATGTTATTATTAGCAGGTGTAACGATTGGTATAGTGGTTGCAGTAGTAGTTGCAATATCTCAAGGTGTAAAATATTTTAACGGTGGAAACAGAGTTTCAAATAATGTGCATAGAGTTGTAGATAGTAATGGCACAACATCTAATATTGAGGGTAGAGATTCTAACAGTGTAGGCGCTGTATCTAGAGGGGGAAGTATGAAGTGGACGTCGGGGTTAGGTTTTAAGATTGTAATAATTTTTGTGTTAGGTTTTTTGATGCTTATTCCAACAACTTTTATAAGCGAGATAGTTCGTGATAGAGTTGGTTATCAGCGTGATGCAGTAGAGTCTGTAGTTGAACCGATAGGTGGAGAGTTATATTTAAGTGGAGTACTTCTTGCCATTCCGTATACGACTAGAGTATATAGTGAAGAGAATAACGTTACTACTTATGCAAATCATTATACATATATTTCTCCTGAGAGTTATATGGTAGAGGGTGATGTTGAAACATCTATTTTAAATAGAGGTATTTTTAAGATTCCTACATTTTCATCAGACATGAAACTAAGCGGTAATTTCGAGAAATTTGTATCTAGCAAAGAGGGTGATGTTGGGTTCGTTGCATACGATATGAGTAAAGCGTTTTTAGTTGTTGGTACAGGAAGCAAGAAAGGGTTTAGGAAAGTACCGATAATAAAAATAGGTAATACAGTATTAAAAAATAATGAAGCTCCATTAGCTAGAGATATAACAGTTTTTAGTAATTCATTTATTTATAAATTACCACAAAAATATCTGGAAAACGGTTTTAAGTTTGATGCAAGTGTAGCGATACAAGGTGCTAACGCTATCAATATAAGACCTCTTAATAGTCAGAACATATTTTCGCTTTCATCAAAATGGAGTGATCCATCGTTTTTAGGAGGCTGGATTCCGTCTAGTAGAGATGTAACAGATGAGGGGTTTAAAGTAATATGGGAAATTCCAGGATTTAATACTTCATTTCCGAAGGTTTGGGATACAGAGGGTAGATCGTATAATCAATTTTCACAAAGCGATTATATCACTACAGATTTCTTACTGTTAAGTGATAACTATAAGAAAACTGTAAAGAGTATTAAGTACGCACTACTATTTATATTCATACCGTTTTTTGCCCTATTTTTATCAGAGTTACGCAATAAGAAACCGTTACATTTTATTCAATACTGTTTAGTTGGTTTTGCGAATGTAATATTCTTTTTACTGTTACTATCGATATCGGAGCATCTATCATTTAATTTTAGTTACTTGATATCAGCGATAATGGTAACATCTATCGTATCGGTATATGCAGGGTTTATTACAAATGCTAGGAATGTTGGTATAGGTATCGCAATTGTTCAACTGTTATCATATATCTTTCTATTTGGAATACTTCAACTTACAGATTATGCGTTAGTTGTAGGATCTTTCGGACTGTTTATGATAATTGCAGCTGCGATGTATATAACGAGAAATGTAAACTGGTTTAATACGATTTCAAAAGAAGATAATTAAGATAGCAATATATTATAATATAGGTTTTTAATTAATAGAGTTATCACTGTATGAGTGGTAGCTCTATTTTTTAATTAGAGTTAATTTATGAGTATCTTGATTGAGTAAAGAGTGTTCTGCTACATAAGATTATTGTTACCGTAGTAAATAAAAATACAGGTGATTATGTTTAATTAATTATAACCTATATTAGTGAATATTTAATAATTGTATCAATAAAAAGTTTCAATATTTTTTATAGGAGATTTGATATGAATTTAGAAATAGTTGCACAAGGTGTTATGGTTTTGACGTTATTGCTTATGGTAATAGGTAAAACGCCTATTTATTCTACAGCGATCATAGGTTCGACAGTTGCAGCTGCAGTTGCAGGTATTCCGTTTTCAGGAGGAGTTGATGTTACCATAGCTAAACTTATCAATTCAGGTCTAAACCCAGTTATAGCAGATATGGCAGGGGTGCTGATGTTTATCGGTATTATGGAGCATATTGGTTTTCTAAATGTTATTATCAAGGGGATTATAAAACTTGGAAGAATTTTAGGTGGTGGTCCAGGTGTTGCAGCAGCAGGAGGTATCGCTGCGGGGATAATCGGTATGTTAACGGGCTTTACTCAACCAGCGATAACGGCGGCTATAACAGGTCCAGCATCAGTTAAGCTAGGAGTTGATGTGAGTAAGTCAGCAGGCATACATGCACATGCTGGAACATTAGGTAATTTTGGAGGTTTCACTCATCCAACACAAGTTACAGTTGTTGCAACAACGGGTATCGGTTTTGGAATGATAAATGTAATCGGAGTATTAATTGGTTTATCATTATTTGCGATGAGTTTTTTCAGATTAAAGAGAGATGAGCGTAAAAGAGGTTTCAAACTTGATACTAGTGAGTTACAAAAGATAGTAGCAGATTTTGAGAAGAATGAAACGGGTATAAAATTGCCTATAGCTATTCTACCATTTATAGTTTTAATTCTTGGATTTGTTTTAGGATATCCAGTGTTTTTAGTTGGTGTTGTAAGTGGATTATTTAGTATAATTCTTGCTAAATTTTCTTATTTTGATGGTGAGAAAGCGATGTTACATGGTGTTGGAAAAATAGCTACTCCACTTGTTGCAACTATCGGATTTCTTTTTATGTCAGCAGTAATTAAGAGTATTGGTTTAGCTGATCTTATCGGAGTGATTTTCAATCCGTTTTTATCATTTGCACCAGTACAGACATTGCTATTTATTTCTGCAATGGGTGGATTAATTACTCAATCAAACGGTGCATCAATAGCTATAACTTTACCGTTTTTACAAGCAGCATTAGGAATGGGAGCAGATCCATTTGCACTAGCTTGTGCAGCAGCAGGTGGTTCTGCTGTTATGCAATATTTCTTAACAGGTGGTCCAGTTGCAGCACTTGCAACAGTAATTCCAGTTATTGAAGGATCAGAGTTAAAGGCTGCTAATAAGTTTCAACGTCCATCTATTTTGTTTGGATTTTTAGTACTATTTGTTCTATCGTTTTTCTTATAGAATAGTAATATAGTTGATAAAATATTTATAACCGTTATAACGATGAATATTTTTTTGAACTTTAATTTGTTTTGTATAGTTTATTTATTTTATATGGGAAATTTTATCCTATATAAAAATAGTTTAATTAAGTATTAAAAATATTATATTGAACTTACGATATTACATTAAATATTTTATTTTTTTAGATAGTGAGGGAAAATATGTTAGATAAAAATGTAGTAGTTATAACAACAGGCGGAACGATCGCTATGCGTTACGATGATGCAACTAAAGGATTAGTGCCAGCTGTTAATGGTCGTGAATTAATGGATGCGGTACATGGGTTAAAAGATATCTGTACGGTAGAAGTTATTGAGTTTTCAAATATACCAAGTCCACATATGACACCTAAAGTTATGAAAGCGTTGGGTGATAAAGTTGATGAGATAGCAAAAGATGAAAATGTAGCAGGGATAGTTATCACTCATGGAACTGATACGGTTGAAGAGAGTTCATATTTTTTAGATCTATATATTAAAACAGAGAAACCAGTTGTATTCACAGCAGCTATGCGTGGTGCATCAGATCTAGGTTCAGATGGTGCTAAAAATATCCTTTCAGCTGTAAAAGTTGCATCATCAGAGCTTGCAATATCTAAGGGAGTAATGGTTGTTCTTAATGAGTCTATTCACTCTGCAGAAGACGTTACAAAAACACATACGGCAAATACAGATACCTTTCAATCTCCATATTGGGGAGCGATCGGATACGTTGATTTTGATAGAGTTATATTTAAGCGTAATATTATTAATAGATTAAAGATTGATACAGATAAGATAGAGGAAAATATCTATCTTATAAAATGTTTTACTGGTATGAACTCTGATATATTTGATTTCCTTATAGATAAAAAAGTTGCAGGGGTTGTGATTGAAGGTTTCGGTAGAGGTAATCTTCCACCGTTAATAGTAGACGGCATTAAGAGAATGATCGATGCGAATATTATAGTTGTTTTAGTAAGTAGAGTTATTGAGGGAAGAGTTCTTGATGTGTACTCTTATTTTGGTGCAGTTAAACCTATGAAAGAGATCGGAGTAATACTAGGAGGCGAGCTTACAAGTCAGAAAGCAAGATTGAAGTTGATGTTGTTGATGGGTAGATATCGCACTAAAAATGAGATAGAAAAATATTTTGATTAGTTATCTTAATTATAGTTAATTGAAAGTGAATACATATAATGTATAACTGTTTTAATTATTTACAATATTTATTAATTACTGTATTGTTCTAAGGTAGTGAGTAACAATTATTTAACTATGGAGATATGATGAAACATATTACGTTATTACTTTCGATGTTTTTATTTTCAACTTCTATTATGGCACAAGATATAGATCCGTTTGATGTAGATATGACAAGACCTATCAACGCACCAATAGATAATACAACCGATAAATCTGGTGATAAGACATCTAATAAAACAGATGTGTTAGATAATAAATCTACTCCAATCAAAAAGAATAAAGATGGCAGTATGATTATTTTAGATAATGCAACCATTAATAAGGACAGTTCCGCAACAGAGGTTGATAGCAGAATTGTTGTTCCAGCTGATAACAAGTCTAGTGCAACAGATAATAAAACTAGCTCACAAGAGAGCACAACTACAAGTCATGTAACTAATGTTGTGAATGATAACGGCACAACGACTACTACGAAAGTTACGACTATTTCAAGTGATAACGGCACAACGACTACAACAACGACTACAACAACTGCGACAGATCATATTTCTACATCAAGTAATAATGGAATAATATCAAGTGATAATGCAACTACTTTAGCTAAGAAAGAGAGTTTCTTTAGTGGGAAATCTTTTACAGGGCTTGATGGCAAAAAGATATTTTATGTTATGGTAACAGGTGGATACGCTTCATCAGATGGACGAGGTACATTTAATTCATATCCAGGAGCATTAGTTGGAGCAACTGTTGGTAAACAGTTCTTTAAATATTTTGCAGTAGAGGGATTTTTAGGTTATAACTCATCGTATTTTGAAAGTATAGAGTTAAGAGGTTACGCTATGCTTCAGAGGGTTATTCGCTTATCGGATAATAAATATGTTATCCCTAACATAGGGATAGGGGTATCACTTGCAACATCACAGAAATCAGAAGGTACAGGTGTTGATGATAGCGATATAGGTATATCTGGTAAGCTTGGTGTTAGATTTATTGTAGGAAGAGTTATGTTTGGAGCAAGTATAGATTACACAGGAAGATTTTTAATTCACAGTTCATTTTCAGTATTAGCTGAAGTAGGTTTAATATTCTAAATGGATTAAAGTTGTACAGTAAAGCATAACTATTATTTGAAGATATTTATACTTTGTCGACCATAATAATTTTATCATATATTTTCTTGCTAGGATCTTTATCTCTCCACTTCAGACTTATTGCTTTTATATAGGAACAATTAAGATTTTCTGTAGCCCCATCAAAAGTTTCTAAGTATTCATCCATCCAAAACACATATTTATCATTTACAAAAAGAGCGGCAGAAGATATCCAGTGATTATTAGGTTTTACAAGCTTTATATCCTCTACACTCTCAAAGCAAAGCTCCACTATCCCATACCAACCAGAATTATCAAAAATAGCTGTGACACAGTTATTTTCAAGGTCAAATTTTAAGTCACACATAAAACTATCGTGAAAGCCTGCAAACATTTTCATAAACTCATTTGCGTCTTCTTGTGTGTTTAGATAGTTCCATATATCTTTATCGCTTCTATCTATAACTTCTATATTAGTTTCAGTTTTTGGCACTTTTTTATTGCTTATTATTTTAGCTAGAAATTCATGATTTTTTAAAACTTCTATTGATCCGAAAAACTTATTTATTTTAAATGGATAATCATTGTTTTTGCAAAACAATTTATATTTCAAAAGATAAGCATTTTGATAGGTTGCTAAACCTGTTTTGTCATGGCTTATAACTTGTATAGTTTTATTATAGGGAACAAGCTCAAAGGCTTCTACTATAGGATTATATACAATTGCTTCTTGATTACGACTATCATGTAAGCTAAGTATTCCATAAATATTTGATTTATAATATGAGTTTGTATTTTGGTCAAAAATATTTGCAAACAATTTGTTCTCCTAATCCTTACTGTGTACTATGTGGTAATTAATTCCATAAATTAATTAATGATATGTTGAAGTAATGACCTACTCTAGCTTAATTTCTCTTATTTTTATAGACTATTTTAATCTAACTAGTTTGGCTATTTTCCATTTTTTCCATCTGTTGGTTGTAGTAGTTAAATACATATAATCTAAATAGTACCATCGCTGAAAGTGCTACCACTGCGAATATAACATACATATTTCTGTATCCGATATGATCAATAACAAATCCTTGTATTATTACACCAATACCGATTCCTATATCAAATGCTGTGAAAAATGTTGAAGTAGCAGCTCCTCTTCTAGTTGGTGATACGATATTGATAACCATTGTCATGCAAGTTGGCATAATAAACCCAGTAGCAGTGCCTAGAAATACTGCTGATAGATGAAAGAAAAAAGTATTTGTAGTAAGCCCTAACATAATTAAACCTATCACAAGCAGAGAGAACCCTATGTAGAGTATTTTACCAGGTCCAGTTTTATCTATCATTCTTCCAACATAAGGTCTAAATACCCCCATAAATAACGCAAGTATCACAAAAAACAACCATAGATGTTTAACCTTTAAATCTATCCCATGTAGCGAGCTAAATATTGTAGCAGCACTGTAAGATGCTCCGTATAGTGTGTACATTATAGCTATTGGTATCACTTTTAATTCATATAATGTTTTGATAGTAATTTTAGATTTATCTTTTACAAGTTCAGGGAGCTTTATTGAATATGATGATAGGAGTGATAATGTAACTAATATTACTCCACTAATAAAGATATTTTTAAAAGATATATAATTCATCAGAAAAACACCAGCTGCAGGACCAATCGCCATACCTATGCTTATAGACAGTGAGAAAAACCCTATTGCAGAGCCCCTATATTTTTTCTGCACTATATCTGCTATCATAGTAGAGTTAGATGTTGTAATACTAGCCCAGCTCATTCCATGTACAATTCTTATTAACATAATCGCTAGGAACGAATATGCAAATATATATCCACCGATACAGAAACCGAATATGATTACTCCGGGTATATATATAATTTTTCTTCCTATTCTATCAAGAGCAATGCCAACAACAGGACGTATTACTAATGAGCTTATAGAGAATATGCCAAGAATTAGTCCCACATTTTTTTCATCAATATGTAGGTCTCTTGTTATATGTACAGGTAGTGTAGGCATAAGCATATAGAAGGCTGTCACTATCATGATGTTTGCAATAAACAGTCTTGTAAAGGGTAGAGTAAAAATTTTATTATCAGATAGCATTAGTTTAAACATATCCTAATAGATTTATTCTTATACAGTTGCACAGTGAGTATTTATAACTATAATGAGGAATATATCATTATCTATAGTAAGATAAAGATAGATTTCAATACTTCAAACATTTATATAAATTATTTAACGGCTAACTTATTTATCATATCGGCTTGAATAGCAGCTCCAAATCCGTTTCCGATATTTACAACCGACACACCGTTAGAACATGAATTTAGCATCGCTAACAGTGTTGTAAGCCCGTTAAAATTTACACCGTATCCAACAGCTGTAGGAACTGCTATTACAGGAACAGCAACGAGTCCAGCTATAACAGATGGTAATGCTCCTTCCATTCCAGCAACGGCGATTATAGCGTTTGCTTTATTTAAAATATCTTGTTTACTAAGGAGTCTATGAATTCCTGCAACGCCTAGATCGTATAATCTATCTACATTACTACCGAACGCTTCCAATATAATTGAGGCTTCTTCTGCAACATCTATATCAGATGTGCCAGCTGAAACAACTGCTACGCGTCCAATTTTTACTATCTCTTTTTTATGCAGAGTTAGAACTTTTGCTATACTACTATAAACAGCTTTAGGAAATATTTTTATAATTTCGTAAGCGATATTTTCATCAATACGGGTTGCGATAGTGACGTTACTTTTTTCTGCTATTTTCTCAAATATCGGAAGAATAAACTCTTTTCGTTTTCCTTCTGCAAAAATTACTTCAGGATAGCCAGTTCTTTTCTCTCTATCATAATCAATCTCTACATATTGTAGAGTAGTATCGTATTCATCATTCATCTTTAATATCCTAAAATATTAGTGAGTTAGCAAGGATTTATCATATTTATATTTATTGCAAAATAAGATTAATTCATATAATATTAGGTTATTATTTGTATATAGTAAAGATTATTTTATTTATGAGGAGAATAATGTTAAGAAAGAAATTAGTTTTGCTCCTAATTATTTTTTCTGTTTTCATTTTAAGTTGTGAAAGGCGTAAAATAAATACCAGTTCAAAGCTTCCAGTTGATAATCCAAGTTATGTAATAAAAGATAGATTAGTTGTAGGTTTAGATGATTATTTTCCTCCACTAGGTTTTAGAGGTAACGATAATGAGATCAGAGGGTTTGAGATTGATATAGTAAAAGAGATCGCTAAACGTTTAAATGTTGATCTAATCTTGCAACCTATTCACTGGGATCTAAAAGAGTATGAGTTAAATAAAGGCAATATAGATATTGTATGGAGTGGTTTAAGTATGGATAGTGAGAGAGGCAGAAATATGCTTCTATCTGAACCATATATGTCATCAAAAATGGTAATTGTTGTTAGAGTTGATTCTGTTATAAAATATAAAGCTGGATTAAAAGGTAAAGTTATCGGAGTACAGACAGCCTCATCAGCGTTAAAAGCTATACAATCAGATAGACTAAGTAAGGAAACATCTCAGATTGTTGAATATCCGAATAATATTATGGCATTTGGAGATCTCAAAGATAAGATAGTTGACGCAGTAGTAGTTGATGAAGTTTTTGCAACTTACGTTATCCATAAGATGGATAATGATGATTTTATGATATTAAGAGAGTCGATAGGCAATAACATATATGCAGTAGGTTTTAGAAAGAATGACTATAAACTACGTAATAAGATAATGACTACATTTAACAATATGTTAAAAGATGGTACAGCTAAGAAGATATCAGATAAATGGTTTGGCAAAGATGTTTTTATAAAAAGATAGGTTGATATGTTAATGGCTTTATATACTAAATTTTTTGTGAAATATTAAAATTATGTTAAAAAACCTTAAATTTAAGAAGTTGGATATACTTTTTGTACTGTTTTTTATAACGCTCTCTATTTTACTAATAGTTAGATCATCATACCGTTTTACGGGTGACAGATCGGCTGAGAAGAAGTTAATTATTGTTAGTGGAACTAATTCATCTAGTATTCGATTATCGTTTGAAGATAATGAATATGATTTCAATAAATCATTTACAGACAATAATGGAGCAGATAGATCGTTATATTCAGATGATGATCTATATATGATAGTAAAAGATGGAGAGGTTAATATGATATCTTCGTCTTGTAGAGATCAGATTTGTGTAAAAACACAGACAGCAAAAAATTGTGGCGATCAGATAATATGTTTACCTAATAAGTTTATGGTTATGATAGATTGTAGTGAATAATTTTGTGTAAGTACAATTTTAGACGCATAAAACAGTAGGTTTATTTACCTTAACTAGAACTAGCAGGTTTCAATATTAGTTAATGCGTTCGCTTGACTAATGCGTTCGCTTGACTGATACGTTCGCTTGACTGATACGTTCGCTTGATTAATGCGTTTGCTTGACTAATGCGTTCGCTTGACTAATGCGTTCGCTTGACTAATGCGTTTGCTTGACTAATGCGTTTAGGTATAGTGAGTACTTTTATTTACCTATGATACGATTACGAGATTATAGAGGGTGTTTAGGGATTGAATGTTAAGAAATCAATTAGAGTTCCAGTATTAATAGGAGTTCTAGGTGCATTTACTGTTGTTTTAGGTATAGTGGAGAACTTTATACCAACACCTATCCCTGCTGTAAGATTGGGGTTAGCAAATATACCTATAATGTTTATGTTGTATCTATCAACAGTTAGATCAGCGTTCTTATTAATGATAATAAAATCGGTACTTGTGCCAGTATTTTCAGGAAGTTTTATCTTTAAGTTAATATTAGGGTTTCCATCGACATTTATTTCGTTTATAGTAATGGTAGTTATCCTAAAACTGTTTAAGGGCAAGGTAACAGCGATATCGGTAGGTGTTACGTCTTCATTCACACATATGTTTATACAGCTTTTAATAGCGAACACATTATTTATAAATAATATTTTATCAACACCGATAGTAGGAGTATTATTATTAATATCAGTAATATCAGGTATCTTAACAGGTGCATTAACGGAGCTTATTCTTTCAAACAATTCATTTAAACAGTTACTAATAGGTAGTACGGATTAGTTTTAATAACGCATAAAATTTTAGATGTATCGAAGTTGTAATACGATTGTAAAATATAATTGGAGCTACAAATATGTTAAAAGTTATTAATGACTTAGATTTAAACAGCAAGAAAGTTTTTATAAGAGTTGATTTTAATGTTCCTGTAAAAGATGGAGAGGTTTCAGATGATACAAGGATAGTTGAGGCGTTAGAGACTATTCTATATGCTAAAAACTCTGGAGCAAAAGTAATACTTGGTTCGCATCTTGGCAGACCTAAAGGCGAGAAAAACCTTGCTTACACATTAAAAGTTGTTGCAGATTATATTAATGAAAAGAATTTTTTTAATATCAAGTTTGTTGGCGATTGTATAGGTATTGAAGTTGAAAAAGCAATAGAGTCTATGGATTATGGCGACGTTCTACTGCTTGAGAATCTACGTTTCTATAAAGGTGAAGAGAAGAATGATAAAGATTTTACCGATAAATTAGGTACATTTTATGATGTATATATAAATGATGCGTTCGGCACATCACATCGTAAGCATTCATCAACTTATGGATTAGCAGAGTTAATCCCAATAAAAGCAGCTGGTTTTTTAGTAGAGAAAGAGGCAAGATATTTTGATTCTATAATAAAATCTCCAGCACATCCATTTGCAGCGATCGTTGGAGGTGCTAAAATTTCTGATAAGATAGGTGTTATTGATTCATTAATAGATGTTGCAGATATTATTTTAATAGGTGGAGCGATGGCTTATACTTTTCTAAAATATAACGATTATTCAGTCGGAACGTCTATGGTAGAAGATGATGAGATGGATACGGTTAAGAAGATATATGAGAAGGCAAATCAGAAAAATGTATCTATCAATCTTCCATTAGACCATATTATATCAGATAAATTTTGTGGAGAACCTAAAGTATGTTCAGAGATATCTATACCAGACAACTATATGGGGTTAGATATAGGAGAGAAGAGTATTGCAGAGTATAAGCGTCTACTTTTACCGTGTAAGACAGTTTTATGGAACGGGCCGATGGGAGTTTTTGAATCAGAGGCGTATACAAAAGGTACATTTAGTATTGCGGATATTTTATCAAAATTAGATAATGCAACGGTGATAGTTGGTGGAGGCGACTCTGTATCGGCTGTTAAAAAGGCAGGAGTATCTGATAAAATAGCACATATATCAACAGGTGGTGGAGCATCGCTTGAGTATATAGAGTTTGGCAAACTTCCATGTATTGAAATTCTAAGATAAAGATATAATAGGTCAGTATATTTATGTGTGTGTTGTACAAAATATTAATTATACTTGATTTTTTATATAATAGATGTTATCGTCAAGCGGTACCATAAAAAGGTATTGAATTGTGTGGTCTTACTGCTAAATAGATCAATAATCTAGGGGAATAGTATGATTCAAATAGGTCTTGATGAAACTTTCTTTTTTCAATTTATTCTTTTCTTAATAGTGGTATTTGTTTCTAATAAGCTTATTCTTAAGCCAATGAAGAAAGTTATTGATAGTAGAGATGTTAAAATATCTGCTATGCATGAGTCAGTAGCTAATATTTTCAACATATTGGAGAAAGAGAGTAGAGAGTATGAAGCAAAACTTGCTACTAGCAGAAAAGAGTTATCAGAACATACCGAGTTACTTCGTTCAAACACATTAGCTAAGATAGATGCGATGATATTATCAACAAGAGAAGAGATATCAGCAGATCATGCGAAACATCTTAAAGAACTTGACAAGATGGTTAAAGCTACAAAAGAATCGTTAAGGAAAGATATTCCAGCGATGAGCGAATCTATTTGTATACAATTATCAAAATTTTCATAAGTAGTTGCAGATATATCGGATTTATATATAACTTAGGGATAAGATAGGATATTTTATGTTTAACATTTTAAAATCTTTTTCAGTGTTCATATTTTTAATCGCTCCAGTTTATGCGTTTGCATCAGTAGAGGGAGAGCATGATTGGGCAGGCTTATATTGGCGTATAGCTATGTTTGTTCTTTTTGTTATTCTTATTGTTTTAGCTATCGGCAAAAAGATATCAGCGATGACTGGTAGTCGTAGAGATGAGATCATAAGTGTTTTGCATAGTGCAGAGACAGAATTAGATGAAGCTAATATACGTTTAGAAGAGCATCGTGTAAAGATGAGTAAATTAGACTCAGAACTTAGTGAACTTAGTAAATATGCTAAGGATACTACTAAAGTTGAAATTGATGCTCTTTTGATTGCAGCAGGTAAACAGATTGAGTTTATGCGTGAGAAATCTAAAGCTACGATGGATAACGAAGTTTTAAAAGCGATTGCTGATATTCGCAAGGGTATAGCATTTGAATCGATAGATAAAGCAGAGTTACTTATCAAGAAAGAGATAAAAGCAGATAAAGGCAGAAAAATAGATATGAATTATATTAAAAATATAGGAAATCAATAAGAGAATATATGAAAAATAGAGTTTTATCAAAAAGATACGCTGAAGCATTATTTGATGAGTTGAATACAGCTCCTTTAAAGAAAAAGGTTTTAGTTGAGATGGATTTAATGACATCAATGTTGCTAGAGTCTACTGATTTTAAACGCTTGGTTTATAATCCGATGATATCGGTAAGTAATAAATCTAATGTTTTTAGAGCACTTTTCAAAGCTAAAAAGATGAATAATCAGTTTTTAAATCTAATATTAATTTTAATAGAGAATAATCGTCTATCACTATTAGCCTCAATACCAGAGTATTTTAAATCTAAAATGATAGAGTCTAATGGAGAGGTATCTGTAGATGTTACTTATGCAACTAAACCGACTCCAACAATTAAGAAAGATGTAGAGAAGAGATTAACAGACTTAACTAAGAAAAAGGTACTTGTTAATGAGCAGATAGATGCATCACTGATAGCAGGAGTAAGAATTCAATACGGTTCTATCCTTTATGATGCAACAGTTAAGGCAGCGTTAGATGAAATGAGAGAAGAGTTCTCATAATTAGTTTAAGTTTAAATTTGAAAGTTATTACTAATATTTTAAATAAGATAAAAATAAATTACCTCGATAGGAGTTTAGCTTTATGCGTATAAAAGCGGAAGAGATCAGCCAAATTATTCGTAGCCAGATTAAAAATTTTGATAAGATGGTATCGAAGAAAGAGGTTGGAACAGTTATCAGTACTGGAGACGGTATTGCAAAGGTTTATGGTTTAGAAGGAGTTATGGCTGGTGAGCTAGTAGAGTTACCGGGCAAACTTTTTGGTATGGTTTTAAACTTAGAAGAAGACAGTGTTGGTATTGTTGTTATGGGTGATGCCTCTTCATTAAAAGAGGGTGATACGGTTAAACGTACAGGTAGAATTGCTTCAGTTCCAGTAGGTCCAGAGCTTATCGGTAGAGTAGTTGATGCATTAGGTCAACCTATTGATGGTAAAGGTCCTATAAATACTAAGAAAACTGATGTAATAGAGAAAGTTGCACCGGGGATTATTCTTCGTAAACCAGTTAATCAACCAGTACAAACGGGGATAAAAGCGATTGATGCGATGATACCTATCGGTAGAGGGCAAAGAGAGTTAATTATCGGTGATAGACAAACTGGTAAAACAGCTATCGCTATTGACACTATAATAAATCAGAAAGGTCAAGACTTGATATGTGTATATGTTGCGATCGGTCAGAAAAGATCAACTGTTGCACGTGTTGTTCAAACATTAGAGAAACATGGTGCGATGGAGTACACAATAATTGTTGCAGCAACGGCATCAGATCCGTCACCGTTACAATTCATGGCACCACTTGCTGGTTGTACTATGGGAGAATATTTTAGAGATAATGGTCAACACGCATTACTTATATACGATGATTTATCTAAACATGCTGTTGCATACCGTCAGATGTCATTACTATTAAGACGTCCTCCAGGTAGAGAAGCGTATCCAGGTGATGTTTTCTACCTTCATTCAAGATTATTAGAGCGTGCTGCTAATATGTCAGATGAAATGGGTGGTGGTTCATTAACTGCTTTACCTATTATTGAAACACAAGCGGGAGATGTTTCTGCATATATTCCTACAAATGTTATATCTATTACAGATGGACAGATTTTCTTAGAGACAGATCTATTTAATTCAGGTTTCAGACCAGCTGTTAATGCAGGTATATCTGTATCAAGAGTTGGTGGTGCAGCGCAGATCAAGGCTATGAAACAGGTAACTGGTAGATTAAGATTAGATCTTGCAGATTATCGTGCAACTGTAGCATTTGCTCAGTTTGGATCAGATTTAGATGCATCTACTCAAGCACAGTTAACGCGTGGTAGTAGAATGATGGAACTTCTTAAACAGAGTCAATATAAACCAGTAAAAGTTGAAGAGCAGGTAGCAATATTTTTTGCTGGTATTAATGGATTTATGGACGATGTTCCTTTAAACAAAATAGCTAAATTTGATGAAGATTACATAAAATTTCTTAAAAGTATTAAAACAGGTATTCTTGAAGCTATCATTAAGCATAAAACTATTTCGGATCAGCTTTCAGATAAGATGAAAGATGCGTTGAAGAAGTTTAAAGGTCAGTTTGTTTAGTAGTTAGAATAATCAGCTTATATATAATTTATGGTGATTTTTTATCATGAGGATTTAGTGAATGGCAAATACAAGGGATATTAAACGTAAGATAGTATCTGTTCAGAATACACAGAAGATAACCAAAGCAATGAAAATGGTATCAGCTGCGAAGATGCGTCGTGCAGTTGAAAATATGTACACTGGCAGAGCCTATACTGATAAATTAAAAAGTTTAGTTATAGAGCTTCGTCGCAGACTAAAAGAGGATGCCTCACATCCATATTTAACAGATAGGGAAGAAGTTCGTAATGTAGGTTTGTTAGTTGTAAATTCTGATAAAGGCTTATGTGGAGCATTTAATTCAAGTGTTGTTAAGATGGCGAATGAGTTTATCAATAATCAGCTAGCTGATGGTAAAACAGTTAAGCTATATATTGTTGGTAAGAAAGCTTACGACTACTTTAAAAACAGACAAGCAGATAATATAAATGCATCATGGATAAGTTTTGGTGGTAAGTACACTTATTCAAATGTATCATTAGTTACCTCTAATATGATATCAGCTTTCGAAGAAGAGAGTATTGATGAAATATATATGGTGTATAATAAATATGAGTCAACAGCAACACAGACAACAACTTTAGATAAAGTTTTACCAGTTGATATCTGTTCAATTGAGATAACAGAATCAGAAGAGTCAGAGAAAGCTTCAGTGTTAGATTTTATATTTGAACCAAGTAAAGAGAGTATATTAAATGATATACTACCAAAATATATTAATACAGTACTATACCAGAGTATGTTAGAGTCAGCAGCAGGTGAGCATAGTGCTAGAATGGTTGCTATGGAAAGTGCTACTCAAGCAGCTGGTGATATGATTAAACGTCTTGTTGTTTATTATAATAAAGCAAGACAAGGTGCTATTACAAAAGAGTTATTAGATATTGTTAATGGTGCAGAAGCATTAAAATAGATATTGATGTAGTAGTTTGTAAGCGATACATAATTTAGTTTATGATAGTTTATAAGCGATGCATAATTTAGTTTATAATTAATTTAAAAGATTGTATATGATTAGGAGATTTCCATGGCAGAAAAGTTCGGTAAGATTGTTCAGATAATCGGTCCTGTTGTAGATGTTAAGTTTACTGACGTTAAATTACCTTCAATCTATAATGCATTATCAATTGAGGATAAAGCTCATAAACGTACTTTGATATGTGAGGTTGCTCAGCATTTAGGAGAGGATACAGTTAGAGCTGTATCTATGGCATCAACAGATGGTCTTGTACGTGGGATGAAAGTTGAAGATACTGGTGGTCCAATCACAGTACCTGTTGGCGAGAATGTTTTAGGACGTATTCTTAATGTTATTGGAGAGCCAGTTGATGGTGGTCCAGCTATAAAGAGTAAAACAAGACGAGCTATTCACCAACCTACACCATCATTAGATGAACAAGAAACATCAACGGAGATCCTTGAAACAGGGATAAAAGTTATAGATCTTTTAGAGCCATATACGAAGGGTGGTAAAACAGGATTATTTGGTGGAGCAGGTGTTGGTAAAACAGTTGTTATCATGGAATTAATTCATAATATTGCACAAGAGCATGGTGGTTACTCTGTTTTTGCTGGAGTTGGCGAGAGAACAAGAGAAGGTAATGATCTTTTCTTAGAGATGACAGAATCAAAAGTTATTGATAAAGTTTCTCTAGTATACGGACAGATGAATGAGTCTCCTGGCGCAAGAATGAGAGTTGCATTATCAGCACTTTCAGTTGCAGAATATTTTAGAGATGAAGGTAAAGATGTACTTTTATTTGTAGATAATATATTTAGATTTTCACAAGCAGGATCAGAGGTTTCGGCTTTACTAGGTCGTATGCCATCAGCGGTTGGTTATCAGCCAACACTTGGAACAGAGATGGGTGAGCTTCAAGAGCGTATCACATCAACTAAGAAAGGTTCAATTACATCAGTTCAAGCTGTATATGTTCCAGCGGATGATCTTACAGATCCAGCTCCAGCTACAACATTTGCTCACCTTGATGCGACTACAGTTTTATCAAGAGCTATTTCAGAGATGGGTATATATCCTGCAGTTGATCCACTTGATTCAACATCAAGAATTCTTGATCCGACATATATCGGTGAAGAGCATTACAACACAGCAAGGGGTGTTCAGGCTATTTTACAAAGATATAAAGAGTTACAAGATATTATTGCAATTCTAGGTATGGAAGAGTTATCAGAAGAAGATAAAGCTACTGTTAATAGAGCAAGAAAAATACAGAAATTTTTATCACAGCCATTCCATGTAGCAGAACAGTTTACGGGACAAGCTGGTAAATATGTGAAACTAGCAGACACAATAAGAAGTTTCAAAATGATATTAGAAGGTAAATGTGATAAAATCCCTGAGCAGGCGTTCTATATGAAGGGTGATATTGATGAGGTTATCAAAGGCCATAATGAGTCTAAAAAGTAGATATTAGGATTGATATATTATGATAAAAAAACTTTATATTGAGGTTATCTCTCCTATGGCTACGGTATTTACTGGCGAGGTAGATGAAGTTATTGCTGTAAATGAGATAGGCGAGTTTGGTGTTTTAAAAGACCATGCGCCATTTTTTTCCTCTGTTAAATTAGGTGAGTTGAGATTGAGAGACGATGATAAGTATGAAAGATTTATCATCTCTGGTGGTTTTTTTAAAGTTTCAGATAATAATGTTATAGTTCTTACAGAAGTTTGTGAGAACATTAAAGAAATTGATATTAAAGCTGCTGAAATTAAGATTGTTGAGTTACAAGCAAAACTTGAAGATGGTACATTAAGTAAAAGTGATGTTAATTTATTTAACTCAGAGATTGAATTTAATACATTAGCTATAGAAGTGGCTGCAAAATATAAATAATTGTAATAGGTTAATCTTGTGAAAAAAATATTACTAGGAATGTTATTTATATCTAGTTTATCTATATCTGGTTGTGCAAACGATTATTTAGATAATTTAGATAATATACAGTATCTTGTAGATAAAGCGTATGAACGTGTTGATATTTTAGGTGTTAGTGGATCATTGGTAAATGTAAAGGATCTTACTGATTCGGTTACACTTGAGAAGTATTGGGTGCCTGAAAAAAAAATTATTCCATTACATCTACACTATGTAACTACTTGGACACGTGAGTTCACAAAAAATGATTTTAAATTTACATATAACAATATCAGTACCTTACCTAATAGATATGCAATTTATCAAATAGAGTCTTTATCAAAATATTATATTATATATAATGAACCTTTAGCAGTTGAAGGAATTTTTTCTGTTGTACTGAAGTCTACAGCAAGATTTGACACACCGCAAGAAGCAATAAATAATGCTAATACAAACCTGATACCGAAGTTGGTATATGATTCTACTAGCTCACCAACTAGTATAGAAGAACATGTTAAGTCAGTAAGTGAAAATTTTGAAATTATTGAAATATTTAGTCCATTAAAATATAGTGATAGTGAAGAGAAAATCAAAAAGATATATCCAAACCTTATTATTAACAATCTATCTATTTAGTATTCATGTAACTTTAACTCTATAAGTTATATTCTACGATACAATGTATTCAAGTATTTCTATGCCTTAGTCGATGTAATTCACGTTAATAGAACCTAACTCTATATGCATAAGGTTTATATCTCTAAGTTTACACAATTCAAGTTAATACAATCTAACTCTATAAGCATATGTTTATATCACTTAGTCGATGTAATTCACGTTAATATAACCTAACTCTATAAGCATATGTTCATATCACTTAGTCGATGTAATTCAAGTTAATACAATCTAACTCTATAAGCATATGTTCATATCACTTAGTCGATGTAATTCACGTTAATACAACCTAACTCTATATGCATAAGGTTTATATCACTTAGTCGATGTAATTCAAGTTAATACAATCTAACTCTATAAGCATAAGGTTTATATCACTTAGTTTACACAATTTAAGTTAATAGAACCTAACTCTATATGCATAAGGTTTATATCACTTAGTCGATGTAATTCACGTTAATACAACCTAACTCTATATGCATATGTTTATATCACTTAGTCGATGTAATTCACGTTAATATAACCTAACTCTATATGCATATGTTTATATCACTTAGTCGATGTAATTCACGTTAATATAACCTAACTCTATATGCATATGTTTATATCACTTAGTCGATGTAATTCACGTTAA
>CAMQYS010000032.1 GCA_947039395.1 uncultured Deferribacteraceae bacterium
TACCTTCTGATGAGCTTCTTCTGTTATAGCCACCTTCTGATCTACCTTCTGATGAGCTTCTTCTGTTATAGCCACCTTCTGATCTACCTTCTGATGAACTTCTTCTATTGTATCCACCTGTTGATGAACCTTCTGTAGAATCTTTCTTCTTACTATACTCTCTAGGTTTTCTTGAGCCACTATCACTACTATATGAAGACTCACTTGATGATCTACTATTTCTATCACCTGCTGGTTTTGATGACCTTGATGAACCTTTTGAACTATTCACGTAATCATCTTTATTACCATTTCTCTCTCTTGTTGGAGTTGATGAACGTTCCTCTTTGTTTCCACTGCTCTTGCTTTTTGGGGTACTTTTCTTTTTACCCTTTTCATTACTTTTAAATACACTCTTAAACTTATCAATAAACGACATAAAAATTTTATTCCTTAATATTTCTTATAACTCAACTAACATATTAGTTAAAGTATAACACAGACTTTACATAAATCAACTAAGTAGAGGCAATCAAATATGCTCAATTATCCTACTACAAATACTCTTAAGCTCTACATCTTCTAACTTCATTCTATTATCATGCGATAAAGATGCACCATCATCTTTATGGCGTGGGACAATATGGATATGAGCGTGAAGAACAATCTGGCCTGCAGCACTACCATTCAATTGAAACACGTTTATGCCATCTGCTAACATAGCGTTTGATACAGATATTGAAAGTTTCTGTACAATGGAATAGTATCGTTCTGAAAATATCTCTGGAGTATCAAAGATACTAATACAGTGAGTTTTAGGAATAACTAAAACATGTCCCGGCCTAATTGGATTGATATCTAAAAATGCAAAAAACAGCTCATCTTCGTAAACCTTATAGCCATGAAGCTCGCCAGATACAATCCTACAAAAAACACAAGCCACTATCCCTTCCTCCAAACAGAACAAATTAAAAAAGCTAACAGGAGTAGTCTATCATATTATTTTGCAAAAATATACTTTTATTTTTTATAAATAAGTGTATATTAATAAATACATGGATTTGTATAAACACTAAATAAAAAAACAATATAATAATATTCATTGATAGAGTGGCAGTATTGATGTATAATCAAAAGTAGCTTATTAACATTAAGTATAACGCAATAAAATTAATGATTTATTAAATAAATAAAATTTATAAAACCTTAATATTATTAATGGAATAACATAGTTATTAATTACTTAGGATATAATTTACAATACTATTTATAAGTTTTTGATTAAATACTTATTGTTGTTTTTTAAACTTTAAACTAAACTATAAATATAAGCAAACTAAGAATAGGGTGCATTAAATATGATAAAAATTATGCTTGTTGGTAGTAACCATACACTTGATATGATGAAAGTTCTTCTAAATGAATCGGCGATAGAAACATCTATATCTAAAAATGAGGCATTACCAGATGTTACCATTTATGAAATTGATTCAATACAAACACTATTTAAAACACCTAAATCTTTCACTAATCCTACCTTTTTATATATCACTAATAATAATAAAGAGCTACTTGATAATGTTAAGAATTATGCCGTTAGCGGTCTTATATTTCCTCCTCTAACTACCGTTGGAATAATGAGTAAAATAACTAATCTATCGCTTATAAAACCTTCTAAAATTAAAAAAGAAGATTATGAAGTAACTAGAATTAAGATAATGGCTAAATCTGAAAGTATTCCCCCTCTGCCTGCACTTGCACAAGAACTTATTAAACTTACTAGAGATGATAGTACATCTATAACTCAATTAACCGATAACATCAAAATGGATCAAGGAATATCCACTGCTATTGTAAAACTTGTAAACTCTCCCTTTTATGGAGTAAAACAAGATATCTCATCAATTGATAGAGCAACAGCACTTTTAGGATTTAACTCAATAAAAAATATCGCTATTGCATCATCTATGAACTCGTACTATCAAAAAAACTTCTCAATGTATAAAACTACTGGAAATGAGATGTGGAAACACTCTTATAACGTTGCTTGTATTTCTCAAATAATAGGTAAACAACTTGAGCTTGATCACGAAAGCTTATACCTTGCAGGGCTCTTGCACGACATAGGAAAAATAGTACTTGTTGACTTCCTTGAGAAACCAGTCAACTATATAGAAGATGAACAAGAACAAATAGGATTTAACCATGCCGAAATTGGAGCATTGGTATTAGAAAAATGGGCAATTGTTAGTGAGGTAACTGAAGCAGTAAAAACCCATCATAATTTTGACGCAGATACATTTGGTAAAATTCTATACTTTGCTAATAAAATTGATAATAATAAAGAGTTAGCAGATGAAATTATAAGGGAGATGCAGCTAGTTTTTGGTATACAAGACATTACTATTGTCACTAAAAAAATCCTTGCTGCTATAAATGATGATAATGAAGTATTTAGATAACGAAAAACTACTTGATGTAGTGTTCTCTGACAATATTGATAGCTTTAATCAAAATATAAAGCTACTGCTTAATAGCTTCTTAGATACAAACTTCTCTATTTGGAGAGTCTCATCAAATATAGCCTCAGTGGTAGACTCTACAATACTTAAATCTCATCCGATGCTTGATGTGTATGAGCTTGGTTACGATCAAGATACTGTTTTCTCCATTGTTTCTAAAGAAGTGTCGTTCTTTGATGAAAAAATTGATATCACATCAAGCTTATTCCTTAGATATCAAGATGTTGACACATTTATTATAACTTTTCATTCACCGATATCTAATGAACAAAAAGAATCATTAGTTGCTCTTGTTCCATATATCGCTAAAAGAGCACATGAGCTGATATTTAGAGAAGTACAGATGGATCTGTATATCGACTATCAGAAAAAAATCGACTTTATTAAGAAAAGCTCACTACTCTTTAGAGCATTAGATGTACAAGAAATTGTAGCACTATCTCTATCGTTCTTTCTTGATATCTTCTCTGGACATGCTATTTTTGCAAAACATAAAAATAAATTCTATGGTATAGCTATTAATGAAGAAGATGTAGCTGAAAATATATTTATTGGTGATATATCGCTTAATGACTATATTAATACTTTAAATAAAACTGAATTTATCGAACATATTGTCGTATCAAATAAATTTAATATAAAAAATATATTCTTTATTTACGATGAAGTTATAGATATCAAATACGCTATATTCAATATCAATATAGATATCGCTCCTGATCGTGAGTTCTCTGAATTAATCACTGATATAATCAATATCGCAACAGAAAATGCCTCTAATCATCAACAAATGATCTCTTTTAAATTAGAGGAGAAAGAGATGAGCCATACTGTTGATATCCTTAATAGATTTGTTAAAAGAATAATCGCTTATGATATTGATCCAGAAATATATGCTGTAAACTATCCTGCTAGAAGCGCTGGTGGTGACTTTGTTGAAGTTGTAAGAACTGGAAATAGAATTATATTTGCCGTAGCCGATGTTTGTGGTAAAGGATACTCTGCAGCTGTTTTCACAGTTGTTTTATCAGTTTTCTCTACACTTATACCTAACACCAATTTAGCTGAAGCTATTGAAGAAATAAATAAATTTCTTATTACTAAAAACTTCTCTGATAGATTTATTACAGGATTTTTCGGTATAATTGATCTTGAAAAAAATGAACTAGAATATCTCTCTTGTGGACATGAACCTGCATTTATTTTAGAAAGTGATAAAAACTGTAAAGAGTTGAAATCTCAATATCTTCCACTTGGATTGATACAAGAAAATTATAAGACTGGTAAAGTTGAACTAAATAAAGAGTCTCTGCTATGCGTGTATACCGATGGATTAATAGAGTATGTACCGTTTGATGAGTTAGTTGGAAAAGTTAAAACATTAAGCGATGCTCCTGCAAAAGAGATTGTTGAAACTCTTTATAAAGATCTTGTTAAAGATGAAGCCTTACAGAGAGATGACTTTACTTGTGTATTAATGAAGTTTTAATTTAATAAAAATATTTAAAATAGCATAATATAAGTTAATTAGAAGGTTTCAAGTGGATCAAAAATCAAAAATGATACAAAATATGTTTAATGACATATCAGAGCGATATGATCTAATAAACAAACTCTTAAGTTTTAATCAAGATAAGAGATGGCGTAAAAAAGCGATAAAAATAGCTGATATTAAAGAATCACATACCGTACTTGATTTAACAACTGGAACAGGAGAACTTATAAAAGGTGTCTTAAATAAAGTTGTACCTAAATATATTATCGGTGCTGATTTCTCAGTGGATATGTTAAATATAGCAAAAAATAAAATCAATGAAGAAGATTTTATTGCAGCTGATGCGCAATCTCTTCCATTTAGAACTGAATCTTTTGATAGAATATTGATCGCTTTCGGTTTTAGAAATATCATAGATAAAGATTTAGCATTAAAAGAACTTTATAGAGTGCTTAAAAAAGATGGTAAGTTAATTATACTTGAATTCTCACAACCTCGTTTTAAACCACTTGCTACTATTTATAATATATATTTTAATAATGTCCTACCATTTATCGGTGGAATTATATCTGGAAACTCTAAAGCATATGCATATCTACCTGAATCTGTTTATAAATTCTATAAAAAAGATGAGCTATATAAATTAATTGAAAAAGCTAGCTTTAATAATATAAAGTTCTCTGAACTTAATTTCGGAATTGTTACAATTACTACTGCTATGAAAACAACATAAGTATATATCAAACTAAATGTTTTCAAACCAAGTATATCTGTGTGTTGAAGATATTTACAAACATAAACTATTTACCAAGATTATTTACATATAAAAAAAGTACGGCATTAAGCCGTACTTTCTATTTATATTATTTAATTATCTAAACCTCTGTTGAGACAGCCATAACTAATCGCATACATCGCATACATCGCTTAGCCTCTTCAATAGCTATCACTGGATCCATAGGTTTTTCAAACTGTTCAAATGTTGAAACTCGTGTTTTCATATCTATATGTTCTAACTCTATTCTTTCCCCAACTTCACCGTATGTTTTATAATCATCTTTAATATCATATAATTTATTATCATACACAGCTAACTCTAAAACCTCTTCATCTGTTAGATAAGTTTTACCATCTAAAATATATCTAGATATCATCTTAGCTGCCCACCTTGCACTACCTACCGATGTTACAACTGTATCTGGACCCGTTAAACAATCGCCCGCTGTAAAAATATTCTCAACTGCTGTTTGACAATATACCTGTGAATTATCAAATGTATCCCACTTAGTAGTTTTAATTTTACCATCCATTGTTACATGTGATATATCTGGTTTCTGTCCGATCGCTGGAATAATATATGAACAATCAATTATAAAGTTAGAGCCTTCAACCTGTACAGGAGATCTTCTTCCTGATGCATCAGGTTCACCCAACTCCATCTTCACACATTCAAGACCTATAACTTTATTACTATCATCTTTAACAACTTTTAACGGTAATGTAAGCATTGTAAACTGAACACTTTCATCTTTTGCACCTAAAAGTTCTAATTTAAGTGCTGGCATCTCTTTCTCTGTTCTTCTATAAACAATAGTAGATTTAGACCCTAATCTTAATGCTACCCTTGCACAATCCATAGCAGTGTTTCCACCACCAATAGTTATAGCATGATCTCCTTGTGATGGAGGATTACCATCTGCAACCTGTTTAAGGTAATCTATACCACTTGATGCAACACCCTCTACTCCCTCTATCCCCTCAAGTCCTGATGGAGTTTCAAGCCATGCACCGATCGCTAAAAGAACTGCATCGTAATCTTTTGACATCTGCTCTAGAAAAATATCTTTACCAACCTCTGTATTATAATGAATTTTAACACCTAAACTTACTACAAGATCTATCTCATATTGTAGCATCGCAGTAGGTTCTCTAAATGATGGAATACCTTTTGTAACCATACCACCACCACACTCTAACATATCATAAATATCTACTTCAAATCCCTCTAGAAGAAGATAGTATGCAGCTGCAAGCCCTGCTGGTCCTGCTCCAACTATCCCTACTCTTTTACCATTTAATTCAGCTTTTTCTGGTACTGATAACTCACGTTGATTGAAATATTCATCGTTCCAAGTAGATTGTTTTAATGCCATAATATTTACTGGCTTATCGTTATCACCTCGTAAACAAGCATCTTCACAAGGGTGAGGACAAATTCTTCCACATAATCCCGCAAATGGCATAGTCTCTCTTATAACAGCTAACGATTTTTTATAATTTTTACTGCGTATTTGATCTATAAATTGAGGGATCTTTACACCTGATGGACAGCTTGCTATACAAGGTGCAGATAAATGAAATGTATACTTCTTATTACTAGATGATTTTTTACCTATCTCATCTGGATAGCTTTTTAATATATCTAATACTGATATAACTGATGATGGTGCAAAATAACATTTTGCCTTCTCTATAATAGCGTTACCATATTCAACAATTGCATCTATCTTCTCTTTAGAGTTATCATCTCTTAAACCTTCTACCATCTCTGCCATTACAACAGTATGTTTTTTACCTTGCACACATCTACCACAACAAGCGTTTGCACCTGTATATTTTAGATACTCACTCATACTTCCGATAATATCAATACTCTGACCGTTATCAAAAGCCATATATCCATGCCATGTAAGAAGAAAATCTAACGGTTTACCATTTATGTTATCTGAAATCTTAAATGTTGACTCTTTACTCTCTACACTATTACTATCTCTAAAATCTAAACTCTCACCTATAAAATTACCGTATAAAACCTTCGGCATATAATCCTCCATACACATTACATATACATAATATATTTAATAAATAAAATCATAACAATCTATCAAAATATTTCAATAAAATATTTTATCATAAAACAAGTCAGATATAATATACCTATCCAACTTAAGTAAACATCTACTTACTGCTAAAGTAGTCTATATAAATAGTTGTAACAATATCTGCTAACAAACTACAAAAAATTAAAACTTAGATAGAAATGAGATAGCTCTACTATCATCTAAAGTTATTGTATCTGGCTCTTTCATCTTATAACTATCATCTTCTACATAAAATGAATTTTCTGATAGATCCATAGGAAGATCATCGCTATATTTTTTCTTAGCTTCATTATGTAACGCCATTAAATACGACAATGCTTCATTTCTCTCTTCCACAGTTGAACCTTCTGCCATGAAAGTTAATTTAGGAGATGTGTTACTCATTCCATACATAATAAATCCTGTTGCCCAATCTATTCGGATCTGTCCATCAAACTCTATTATACTTAGATCAGCTACATTCTTAAACCTAGCTCTTAATGTATCTATTATATCGTATGTTATTTTATCTTTAACATCATTTGATATTGATGTTGTTCTGATCTCTTTTGTCATAAACCTTCTAGGCATATTAGCAAAAAAATCTTTTAATTTAAGTATCTTTAATTCATCTATTATTTTTTCAAGTATGAAAATATTCTCAACTGCGTCATCTCTTGGTAATCCATCTTCAGCATCAGTTGCAAATAAATGTAGCGATGCCTCTATCTGATAATCTCTATATTCCGTTGCTTTTACAAAATCTTCAATCGAACTAAAACCTGCTAACTTAGAGATATTTTTCATGTTAGTTGTTATGCTCTCTTTCCACAATGAATGCCCTTTACGATGAAACTCTGTAATCCCCATAAGTACCGTATCAACATAATCTTTAACAGATGAAGTATAACGTGCATCTACATACACTGTTTTTGTAATCTTCAAAATTTTATCTATTGCTTCACTTGATACTTTAAGTTCTATCAACTTCTTCTCAAGTTTCGGTACTGCTATCTTCAACTTATACTCTGCTAAGATAAATGCTAAATTATCACCTAAATAATGTCCATCTTCAAGAGGGTTGAAAGCATCTTTTCCTTCTGTTAATGATCCTCTATCTGCATCTAGATCAAATGAGTGAATTCGCTTACCTTCTTTCAAAACTTCAATAATATTTGGAACTCTATTTAACATCTCCTTCCGAGTTGGATCAGCTAATAAATCTCCAGAGTTAACATCAATATCTGCACCTAAAATAGTTATATCTTCTCCAAAAACTATCTTGAATAGATCTATATACTCTATCCCCGTTCCACCAAAAACATTTATAGCAACAGCACTGTTATCCCTTGCTCTAAAATACGCTTTATATAAACGGATCAGCTTATTGTAATATACAACCCTGCCTTCAACCACCATATCTATAGTTTGACCGTTATCACTCTCTCTAGCCTCAACCCCAGCTTCAACAGCTTTATTCATCTGCTCAAGGAGATAGGTATGTATACCTTGAGTATAAACACCAAATTTTGCACCATTACTTGTAACTTCAACATGTGATCTTGTTATCTGACAATGCCCAGCCGTGTTTAACTGTTCTTGATTCTGATAGACTTGACCTGATGATGATACACCTAACATATAGACATCTACACCAACTGAATTTAATCCTTTTGAAAACGCCTCAGCTAACCTCTCTGATGTTGGACCGTTATCGTATCCAACTACAACTATATCTTTAGGTTTTAATGAATAGATATCTCCACTTGCAGATTTAAACTCTAAAATACCCATTAATGCACCTGCAACACGCATTGCATCAGGAGTTAATACTGCATCACTCTCAAAAAATGATCCAGGTTCGCCAACATACGCTCTAATATCATACGCTGTTGATTTGAAAAGTTTTGAGTTATTCTTACTGACAGTTGTTGGTATATCTAATTTCACAAGGCGACCCCAATATTTTATTTAAAGCCATATCTAATGTTTAGTTTTGTGGATATATTATATAAAACCAAGATAATATTATATATAGTTAAGAATATCATCTCTTATTATAAAAAGCTATATCTATCTAATTCTTATATTTTAACATTTCTGTATTAATTTCCTCTATAAATTGAGATCTTTCTTTATCTAGTTTTTCAAGAGATAAAAACAACTCCTCAATTGTGCTACTTAATACTGATACTTCTTTACTAATATCAACGGTTTTTGCTCCGTTTCCTGATTCTGATAAAGAAATGATATCTGCATTTAAAAGAGTTAATCTCTCTTCAGAACTGTTAATACTCTCTTCTAACTCTTTCATTTCTGTATCATATTTTTTCATAACAGAACCCTTTTTTGTTATAAGTTCTGCTCTAATTCTCTTCATCTCTTTTCTATCTTCTTTAGATATAGTATTCTTTTTAGGTATTGCAACCTCATCATTAAAACCTACTTTTTCTAAAAAGTAATCGTAATTACCTTCAAACAGAAATGGGTGGTCGCCTTCAAAAACAACTAATCTGTTAGCAATAGCTTTAAGCAACATCTCATTGTGAGTAACAATTATCATCGCTCCTTCAAAACTATCTAATGCATCTATCAATCCATCAACTGCCTGCATGTCAAGGTGGTTTGTTGGCTCATCAAATATTATTAAATTAATCGGCTTTGCAAGTATTTTACCTAACATTACTCTACTCTTCTCTCCACCTGATAAAACATTAACTTTTTTTAACGCTTGATCTTGTGTGAAAAGCATTGATGCAGCTATACCTCTTACCTCTGTTCTTGTAATAGTGTTTGACACAGATGCTATCTCTTCTTCTACCGTTCTGCTTTCATCTAATGTAGATACATTTGTCTGCTCGTAGTAACCCATTTCCATACCGTTATAATATGTGATCTCTCCTGAAATAGGTTTTAGAACCCCAGCTAATAATTTTAATAACGTAGATTTTCCTTTACCGTTCTTACCGATTATCCCTATCCTATCTTCACTTCCAACTATTAACGATAGATCCTTTATAAGTAACTCATCACTTTTATATCCAAATGATAAATTGTCAACCCTCATTAATTGCTTACCTGTAAAAGGTTTATGCTTAAAAGAGAACTCTAGGTCTCTTATCTTATCTAATTTATCTTTCTGATCCATTTTAGCTAACGATTTAACTCTTGATTGTGCACGACTTGCCATACTAGCTTTTGACTTAAATCTTATTATAAACTTCTCTATATCTTTACGCTTCTGTTCTTCGTTTACTCTTGTTTTCTCATAAATTTCTTCACTCATAAGTATCTGTTCGTAAAAGTTATCTGTTTTACCAGCTATTTTTCTAATCTTATTTCTATGAATTCCTACAGTGTGAGTTATTATATCATCTAAAAAAAGTTTGTCGTGTGTAATCAACATAACTTCGCCGTGCCATTTAAGTAAAAATGATTTTAACCATCTTAATGAGATTAAATCAAGGTAGTTTGAAGGCTCATCTAATAGTAGTAAATTAGGCTCTTCTAATAATACCTTAGCTAAATTTAAACGTACTTGATATCCACCTGAAAATGCATCTGGTGATTTATCCATATCCTCCATACTAAAACCTAAACCGATTAATATCTTCTCTGCCTTATATCTACTAGTATCAATATCCTCTTCGCCTATCACCTCTTCTACAACTGTTTTCTTCGTGAACTCTATCCTTTGAGATAGATATCCTATTCTATAGTTTCGTGGTATTGATATAGTTCCAGAATCAATACTCTCCTCGCCAACTATCATCTTGAATAGAGTACTTTTACCATGTCCGTTTCGACCGATTAAACCTATTCTCTCTCTCGGATTGATATTAAAAACTATGTTGTCAAAAAGTAATCTTGAACCGTATGACTTAGATAAATTATCGAATGAAATCACTGCTACACCTTAAATATAATTTATTGATACAAAACAACCAGTATATAACAAAAAGTTATAAAAGTGAAGAGTTATAGAAAAGTATTGATAAAAAAACAAGTATGGCATACTATTAGCTATATAAATTATATACAATTAATTTGTATAATTTATTATGACTCATAGTGGAATAGTGAGCAAGAAGAGGTTAATATGAATAATGAGGCATTAAGAATATCAAATGTATATGCAGCATACACTGCAGGAAACAGTAAAGGTGGCAATAGTTTATCTACTTTATCTAAATTGTCTAAAGGTGAGACTACTAACTCTACCTCTGTAAATACAATAGATACCGATAAACCTAAGTACATGGATAAAGTAATTATCTCTAAAGAGTCACTTGCAACTTTAGCTAGAAAATAAACGTAATAAATTTGATAGCTTGTATAATAATTTTTACAGTATTATAATATTGAGTAACTATTAATCTGTTGATTTGCTATCAGTATATTTTTTCTACTTCTAAAATATTAATAAAATGATTACAATATAAATCTGCTTAACAGAAAGAGAAGTATAAAAACTTCTCTTTTTCTGTATCTGGCAATAACCATATTAACAAAACATTGTAAACTAAATGAATTGGCTAAATCTTTAGAGATTCTGTTTTACGTATAATTGTCACTTTACCAGCTTCAAACTTGATCTCTACTGATCCGTAAAACTTAGAATCCATAGTAGCTTTCATTACCTCATACAATTTCGTTAATTGAGATTTCTCAATTACTTGTCTTTCAACCTTTGGACTTACTAAAGCCATATCAATACCTCCATGTATATAATAAATCATAAAAATTTATCTATCTTTATATATAACCATTAACTACTTATAAATTTTTAATCTAACAGCAAACTTATTTAAATATTAACCGTTCTGTAATAATATCAACGCCATACTTGGAAGTTTATTAGCCTTACTTAATATCGTTGTGCTTGCTTGTAACATTAACTCTAAATTAGCATAGTGTGATGTCTCTTCTGCTATGTCAAGATTTCTAATATTACCATCAGCTGTTGTTAGATTCTCACTTAATGATTGCAATGTGTCGTAACTACTCTCTAGTCTATTTATCTGTGCACCGATAGTTGTTCTAACCATTGATACCTCACGAATAGCTTTATCCATCTTCGATATCGACTCCTGTGCTTCCTCGGCACTAATAACATACATATCTCTTAAATCTAAAGAATCAACCGTAATCTCTGGCAATACAATATCCATTGAATCACCATTATTTATACCGATTTGCATCTGTTGACCTTTATTTACTGTACTTAAACTCATAAATCTACTATCTATAGTATCACTTTTTGCAAAAACTATTTCGCCTGTTACTGTATCTAAACTAGCCTGAACACCTGCACGTGGATCTATATTTAACTTAAAACCATCTACTGCATTATCTATCCTTGTGCCTGTAAATGTTATAACACCACCACTTGCACCTGTATGGCTATCAATCATCTCTAACTTATTTATACTATCTTTTGAAGCTTGTATCTCATTAAAACCTAATGCCTTCATTAAATCTTCGTTACCTGTAAAAGATATATCTCCCATTTCACCTATAATCGGTGATTGAATAACTATCGTTCCTGGAACTGAAAAATGATCTGAATTACCACTAGCTGTATTGTTATATCCGATAATACTATTATTCACTGCTGTATTGCCTGAACCCATCTCTAAATCTTTTATTATTGCTTCTTGAATTTTCGCATTCAAACTTCCAATAGTATCTGATGGATCTAAATATATAGTATGAGTTTTACCATTTGCAGATATTTCTATCTCTTGAGGACTACTTAAAATATTTATACCATCTTCTCTTATAAAACTCTTTAAATCAGATAGTTTTGTTGTATCTGTAGCAACATCTCCAGGCCCTTTAACAGCGATTTCAACTGTACCTAATAAGGTTACTCCTGTTGTTCCAGCAGTTGGAGTATTCTCCTGAAAGCCCACTGTTATAGATCCTAATTGGAAAGAACCGTTTTCATCTATTGATGCCATATATATATCAATATTATTGATATCTAAATTGCCATCATTATTATCTTGAGGCGTTAATGAGTTATTTGCTGTAAACACTATTGAAGGAGATTGTATATCACCGTTGCCTACTTGAATAACTCCACCACCTGTTGATGCTAAATCTGTAGTGTTATCTAAACCTTTTAAATCTGATACAGCATACATAAACTTGTCACCCTGCTTTACAGCAGCACTTGTTGCTGGAGTTGTTGTTATCGGAATAGAAAAATCAACTGTCATGCCTCTTGAAGTGTATGAACCTGAAAGAGATCCTGCTACACCTGTTGTAAAATCTACCCACTCTCCCTCTTCTCCCGTTACAGCTGACACAAATTTAACTTTAAATTTTGTGCCGATATCACCAGCTGTTGGATCATCTTCTAAAAACTCTACCATGAAATAACCACTCTCTGTTGTAGATATACTACTAAGAGTTGCTCCTGTATCAAAGTTTGATCCATCTTGTGAATATTTACCAGCTATCGTAGAGCTGTCTGCAACAATTCCACCAGCTGCTGGAGGAAGAGAAGTAGGGTTAGTAACATTTAATGTATAACTACCTGTACCTGATATAGGGATATTTTTAGGATCTGATACAGATATTACATTAGTCGGATTAACAAATGTACCTCTAATCTCTGCACCTAATGCACCCTCTCCGATTACCATAAGATTAGATTTTTGTACTTGATTTAAACCTGGATAAACACTTAATGAAATATCATAGTTGGTATCTGTAACAGCACCACCTATTGAACCACTAACATATGAACTACTAGACATCCAGTCGCCTGTTACTTTACCTGATAGTAATTTTACAGAGTTGAACTCTGTAGTCTCTGATATTCTATCTATCTCTGCTTTAAGTTCATCTATTTCAATTTGCATCACTTCTCTATCTGAGTTGCTGTATGTACCACTAGAACCTTGAACCGCTAGCTCTCTCATGCGTCCCATGATGTCATTAACCTGTGTTAATGCGCCTTCTGCTGTTTGAAGGTAACTACTACCAACTTGTGTGTTCAGTGATGCTTGTTTATATCCCATGATGTTGCTACGCATTCTTTCAGACATTGTAAATGCTGTCGGATCATCTGATGCACTATTTATACGCATACCCGTTGAAATTTTTTGAATTGATTTCGCGATACCTGATTGATATCTTGAAAGATCATTAACCGCCGATAGTGATGTGGTATTAACATTATTTATCATCTCTAACTAATCCTCCTTGATTAATTGAACAGAGAGTCTCCAATTGTCCACACCTAATAAATGTGAAAACTTGAATATCCTTATAGGGAAGTTTTCGACGAATAATATAAATTACTTTAGGAAAAAGATTTTTTTATGAATACATTGGTGACATTACTATCTGATTAATATCTATTTATACTCACTAATAACTAATTAATAGTTAACCTCTTATCTAATAAACCTATCAAGATGTTAAAATAAATTGTAGTTGATAATATTATAGAAATAAATATTTATTAATAGAGGTATCATTAAATATAGTAGAGTTGATAATGTTACAATTTTATTATGTAAGGTCGATAAACCTTAAAGCATTTTTTGGAGCGTATCCATTAGTTACATTACAGAACGATATAAATGTTTTTTTTGCAAAAATAGATTTTTCAGAGATATCTTTTGCAAACCTTTTAAGCTCTAAATCAGAGTAACTGTAATCCAATACTTTATCGTTAATACTTAACCATGATTTATTCTTTCCATATAAACGTAAGTATAAGTAATTGTTTGAGCAGATAGGATAATAAGGTGCCATGCCTCTAATATTAGGAGCATCTATTCCTACGATACCTATATTCGACGCTTTAAACTCATCATAAAATCTCTCTTTATGCCAAGTACTATTAAATAGTTCAAAAAACATCGGCACTTCAGGGAATGCACTTTTAAGATTACATAAAATATTGAAATTCTCTCTACTTGCAGAAAATTGTGGATGAAAATCAGCTATCAATGCCGATAGTCTACCATTATCAATTAACGGTTGAATACCTTCTTTAAAAGTTTCTACCTCTTTATCCACTAAAGACTTACGCATAAGTGATTTAGTTAATCTCACTGATAAAGATATATCCTCTCTCAATCTTTCTGATATACCTAACATCTTTTCTGCTATTGGAAATTTGTAAAAGGTATATGTTAATTCAAGAAAATTTAATTTTGTTTTGTTATAATAAGTTAGTAGATCGTAATTTAAAGTGTCTTCAGGAGCAAATTCTGTTCCTTTCCAATCATCATAATTATATCCAGCAGTACCTATATACGTTGGTGTATTATTAACTATCATTCACTACTGTTATAGTTAAATATATCTATTTTGCAAGTAAAATCTTTTTATATGTATTATAACCACAAAATAAATATGCAACTTTATAATAATTGTCTTGACAAAATTTAATTAATTCATTATCTATACTTGGTAATAAATTTATCTGAATGAGTGCCTATAGCTCAGCTGGATAGAGCAACGGCCTTCTAAGCCGTAGGTCTGAGGTTCGAATCCTCATGGGCACACTCTCTTTCTAAACTATACAGGTGAGAACTTTTTGTAGGTTGCATCTAAACTAATCACTAATTACTTCACTTCTAAACTTATATCTAAACCATTAAACAGTATACTCTAACTCACGTGTGATAAATAATTATAAATATATTTAATATTGATATTAACAGTTGAAAATATTTATCATAAATGATATGATGCCCCTGTTTTAAGTACAGTATAGTCGGTTATTATATTCTTATAGCAAAATGTGATCAGATCTTTCTGTATATTATTTATAGAATATATAAAAAAATAGGAGACTTAATAGAATGAAAAAACTTTTTTACGTATTAACTTTATTATCGGTATCATTATTTATAACCTCATGTGGCGAGACAAAAGAAGACACCACATTGCCAGCAACAGAAATTGATCTTGCGTCACTTGATTCACTTGTAGGAGATTATACAGTAGATAACTATTCAATAACTTTCAAAACAATAGCAGCAGATGATTCAGAAATTAGATCTATAACTGTGACAGAAGATAATTATACTTTAGTTCAAGGAGTTTGGAGTGATGCAGCACTTATTAAAAGTGGTAATGATTTAACAGTTGTAGCACTTATTAGCAATGATTCAATTATTTCTAAAGTAGCAACCACATATCTTGATGCTAATGCATTAAGCTCTTATCCATCATTTTATAATATATTTGTAAATATAAAAGCATCACCAACACTTGTTGGAGATAAACTAGGTGATGTTGATACTATAAATTATGAAATCACTAAACTAGCTGAGAAACAAATTAAAGTTACTTATAAAGCATCAAAAGAAGACACTACTACAGGCACAACTATTACACATAGTGAAGAAGGTAGCATTACATTAAGTAAAACAAGTGATGCTCCAACAACAGTACCAACAGAAAAAGAATCTTTATATACAACTAATCTTATTAACGACGCGAACATACTTACTGCCCCTGTTGGAAGATATGCGATAAGTAAGTATGAGTATATAACAGCTATTGATACTGATACTGACTTAATTATATCTGCAAATCCTAGCATAGCAACAGAGAGAAACCTTATCGGTGGATTAGCAGTTTATCTTGATAGTGTTCAGGGTGAGAACATATATATTAGTATGGATATATCTATGCAAACTGATAAAACTAATGGCTTTGGAATAGATCTTGATGATAGTAATAATATCAACAATCAATATATGTATAAACATTTAAATATTAATGTAGGTCCGTTAGTAGAGGAACACCAATTAAATATCCCTGCAATATTAACCGCATTAGGTGCAAGCATAAACACTGATGGTAAATCTATGACGTTTAAACTTACTAATGATCAAGAGTATATTAAACATGATTTACAGTTAGGAGCTGGCGATAGCATTACCTTTACACTACAAATGATGAATGATGGATTCTATTATGATGGAAGCTTTCATACATTTGAAAATAAACGATTTTTTACCGTACCTTAAGTAAATTTTATTATACTAATATAAATTATCAAGGATATCTACATTATACGATGTAGGTATCCTTTTTTATTAAAAACTGTTTATATATTATGATTAATAATGCAAAAAGAATTTATAATATTATGACACTTCTTTATTGTACAAAATCTATAACTGTGTTATCATAATCTTTTATGTGATTATTGTAGATAACTGTTTTTTATTTATAAGCATATACTATTTTATTGAGGGCGAAATGAAAAAATTATTAATGGCATTACTTTTAACTTTTGTATTAGCATTTACTTATTCATGTAGTGATACAGCTGGAAATCCTAGCAGTGGTGGACCTGATACTGGTGAGCCTGATACTGGTGAGCCTGAAATTCCTGTAGAGCCTGAACCTGAAAATCCTGATGATGAGGTTGTTGAAACAGGTAAAGAGTGGGGAAATATTAAGTTTTTAGATGACGTACAATTACCTGAACCAGATGGTATAACTGTGGTAGATAAATTTGTGGTTTCAACTGCACAAGGCACTGAAACTGTTACACAAACAGAAGCTATAATCAATGAGTATACTTACGATCAATTTAAAACTTATGTTAATAGTTTAAAAGCTATCGGCGTTTTATATGAAAATAAAACACACAGCAAGATAGAGCATATATTAGGTGGAGGTATTGCTTTACTACCAGATACACTTGAAGATGATAACAGTACTTATTTTGTATTTGATTACGATACTCATTACACTACCATTACTTATTATGGAGATACATATACTGGAGAGAGAGAAGCAACTGACACACATAATTTAAGTATTAAATTAACTAAAATAGATCCGTTCTCTAATATCGGTGGGAAAGTTAAAGTAATGAAAGATGTTCGATGGACAGATATTAAATTCATGCTTGATCCATCATTAACTCCACCGATAGAAACGATAGATTTTGTAACTTACGATAACGCTACAGATAATCAAGAAATAACTCTGAGAACTAGAAGTCTTACAGTTAAGAAACATACAGATTATCTTGAAAAAAGCGTTTTTGATAACGAAAAGTTTACGCGTCATCGAGCTATACCTAAATCAGCAGAGAAAGGAATGACTGGAGTATTTGGAGTGGCTGGTCTTAAAGATCACAACTCTGGTACATGGGTTGTTACTGATACTCATAAGCAATATATATCTCTTACTTATATAGGAAGTGACTCTCCTGCTTATAGTACTGAAAAAGTAAACTTTAAAATAACAGTAAGTAAAACAGATCCATTTGAGAAAGGAGAAAGTAGTAAAGATGGTAACTTAACGGCAACTGATACTATAACTAAACTACCACCGATTACACCGTTTCAAGCACCAGACTTTATTACTGCACTAGGTGCAACAGGTAAAGTAGTTACATTTAATGATACTAAATACGGTAAAGAAATTAGGTTTGCAGTAGATGATACTGATGCTAATTACGATAGTTTTCGTACTTATCTCGGAAAGGCTGTAAGATGTATTGATCTATTTGGTAACAGGGTTTGTAAGGATCCAGAATCAGGAATAACAGTAGATGCGTTCACAAAAAACCAAAGTCATCCGAAATCTATGGCTGGTGGATTAGGAACTGGAATTGATATGGCAGTACCAGGCAGTCGTAATGATTCTCTTACTGCTGCATGGTCTTTTGTTGATGGAGTAGATGCAGATGGAGTAACACAGTATACGTCATTTATCTGGCACGGTAGCAAATCTCCTAACAATCCAAATAAAAACAGTAAAGCGATTTTTATTATTGAAAGAATGTCTTTTGATCCTATGTGGTTTCTGCCTTAAATTATTTAACTTATAAAGTTTAAATTTATCTATAACATAAATTATTTATAGATAAAAGTAATAAATCATATAATTAACTCCATCACACTATTTACAAAATATCGTGGTGGAGTTTTATTTTATTTATTTATCAGACCCCTCACAACTAACTCCTTGTATAATTGTATAATTGTATAATTATATAATTTATAAACATATCTATTTAGAAATTAGTTTATACTTTTACTCTTTAATATTATATATAATTCTGATATGATATGCTCACTATTCATAAAATCTAGGAGTAACTTAATTTATGAAATCATTAACTCAATATCTAGAAGAAACAATTAAACAAAACAACGATTGCTTTGAAAATGATGACGATCAACCTATTGTTAACAAACCCGATCTATCTATCTCTAAAATACCAACATTGCAACCTAATGTTTATAGAGAGTTTTCTCCGTTACTAGAAATTAGATATAAAATGTTCTCATCGTGGATACTAGCCTCTCACGGAAATTGGTTAAGTCTAAAAGAGATGCAAGAGTTATGGCAAGATGATAATTCAGAGTATATTACAAATATTAAAGAGCAGTTACTTGCATCAAAAGAGTGGTGGGGTAACGATGCTACAACTCTATTTAAAGATGAACGTATCTCAATATTCGCAGCTGAAGAGTTCGGTAATGAAAGAATATACCTTATATAGTTCGATGATATTGATGAACCTGAATTATGGGTGTATGATGTGAACGGTGAAGCTCGATATGAAAATATTGAACACTACCTTAAAGCATATCTTAATGATGATTTAGAAAACTACTCTAAACCATGGATATTAGGAACGCTCACAAATGTCTCTATAGAAAAATTGTAAACATAAAAATCAGTTAGATAAAAAAAATCTAACTAACTTCATAATAAATAAAATTGAGTTGTAGGGGTTTAGAAAATGGATGATTTAAAATCAACAGAAAACGGTGATGAAAATAGTAACAACAGTGTAGGTGCTTTTTTAAGTTTCATTCTTCTTGATGAAAATAAAATTGATCTTAACCTATTAAAAAAACAGTTGCACGATGATTGGGAAATAGAAGTTGATGGAGCATCTATATCGGAAGACTCTCAAACATTGATACAAGAGATAGGTGATTTAAGAGTAATCGTAGGGCTTATGCCTACACCTATTCCTAATGACGAAGCTGTTGTAAATGCGGAAACTAATTTCCGCTGGGATAAAGCAATTGAGGTTGCTAAAGCACATAAAGCACATCTGCTTGTTACTGTTATGGGTGGAGAAAACGATCTATTAACTGCTACAGATTTATATGTTAAAGTTTGTTCAAGCTGTCTAAAGCAACCGAACGCTACAGGTATAAATACTTTAGGAAGCGTGCTTGAGCCTAAATTCTATATAGATTTTGCTGAAGCAAATATTCATAACGGTGAGTTTCCAATCATGAATATGGTGTTCTTCGGTGTCTTTAGTGATAACGATGGTGCTACTATGAACGCTTACACTTACGGACTGCAAGTATATGGTAAAAAAAATATTGAGATTGTTAATAGCGATAAACCTGTTAATGAAATATTAAATGTTTTATGCTCAATAGCTGAATACACAATCACATCTGATATTACATTAAACGACGGCGAAACAATCGGACTTAGTGAGGATCAACAATTAACTATCACATCTTCAATAAGTGAAATACTAGGAGAAGTAACATTGAAAATCGGATTTTAATAATCTGAAAAAACTATAACAACAGGATAATATTATAGATATAAGGGGATTTATAGCACTAATAAGAAAATAGAGTTGTATAGAATATCAAAAGCTAGTAATATCGAAATATAAAATTCATATTTTATAAACTAAATTACTAAATTATTAAAATGTTCTCCTTTATAATATAGAGTAAGGATTATTTTAGTAATTCTGGAAAACAAAAAATATGGCACTCTGTTGCAAAAACTATATTAAAGGTAGTAGTTATGGAAAACGTTATAAGTATTAAAACTTCTGAACTGGGCGAACTTCACGGACGAGATTGTATATATTTAACTTCTTGCAAATTTGATAATTATGACAATTTGATTATTAAAGGAGAGATAAATGGACAATTAGTAGAGAAAAGAAACAACGAAAAACATTGGTTTCCTTATACTCTTAAATTTAAACGTGTTATCACATATTTTTCTTGCGAAGTGGACACTTATGAAAATTTATCTGGTATAAGATTTTTTGATTTTAGTTGCTTTGATATTATAGAAAATAGTAAATGGCTTAATGCGTTTCCTATAAGAAGCGATTTTGATAAATCAATATATAAGCATTTTAGAGTTTTTACTTATGATTATGTTTATGATATTTTAGCAGTATCATACGAAATGGAAGTTAATATTGCTCATCCAAATGAGGAACTACTAAATAATTTAGATCAACTGCATACTACTGCATTAGCTATTGGTAAAATAAAAAGAGAACTAAAGATTGATGTACCTGATATAATAGAATATTGTAGAAATAAAATAAAAAGTGAACGTACAAATATAACGTATAAAGGTAAAAATTGGTATGTACAAGTAGATGATTGTATTATAACTATAAATGCAAGCAACTATAATATTGTTGCCATCAAGAGTAGCTATTGGTAGAATAAAAAGAGAACTAAAGATTGATGTACCTGATATAATAGAATATTGTAGAAAT
>CAMQYS010000033.1 GCA_947039395.1 uncultured Deferribacteraceae bacterium
ATCTAAACTATCTAGATCGCTTAGCCCTAGATTATCTGTGCCTAAGTTATCTACATCTAAACTATCTAGATCGCTTAGCCCTAGATTATCTGTGCCTAAGTTATCTACATCTAAACTATCTAGATCACCTAGTTCTAGATTATCTGTATCATCAAGATTGAAAGTATCATCATCAAGGTTATCATTGATAGTGTCGTTATCTAAAACATTTTGCTTATCAATACTATCATTATCGCTTGTTTGCTCAAGGGGAACAGGAGCCGCAACTAATTTATCATCTAAAAAGAATTCTATTAAAGAGTTAAAATTACTATCATCAATAAATAGAATAATATACCCAGCTTTAACAAATACAGGGGTGTACTGTATTGATAGGTTATCAAGTACAGATTTAATCGCTTCCATATTCTCATCAGAGATAATAAATGATGCTTTTTTAGATAAATCATTAAAAACTATATTATCAGATGTAAGCTCTAATGAAAAATTTGCATAAGAGTATATTAATCTTGCAATTGTATTGGCTAATTTATCATCAGTTACTTTTCCAGAAACTCTTTCAGATAATTGAACAATCTCATTATTTATTGAAGAATCATTAAGGTCAGATTCTGCAAGGTAGTAAGACTCTCTTTTTTTATCAATAAGTATATAGTTTGGTAGAGTATCTAAGTTCTCATAATCAATACTTTTTCTAAGCATTGATACATATACTTTCTCAAAGTAACGTTGGATTATTGATTCAAATTTAGTAGTACTCATTCACTTCCCACATTTTGATTATACTATCCTTCTCTAATAGGATAGTATATAGTAATTTTTATAACAAGAAAATAGCAATTTTACATTATTTTCAAAAAATATAGGTATAAATGTGTATTAGTTACAAAATTAGTCGTTAGAGAGGTGTAATTACCTAGAAATATATTGTGTTTTCTGTTAATATAAATTATCAATTTGGTATAATTAAAATATAGGTAGGAGATTTAAATGGAAAATCCTATAATTGCTGTTATAGATATCGGAAGTAACTCGATACGATTACAGATATCTCAAACGTTTAATCAAACATATAAAGTTATTGATGAGTATAAAGAGACTGTTCGAATAGGAGACAACGTATTTGAAACAGGTGTGTTTTCTGATGAAGCGATTGATACAATATACACGGTACTTAAAAATATGAAAAGCATGATGGATTCAAATAGAGTGGATTTCTCTAGAATAGTCGCAACAGCATCTTTTAGAGAGGCTAAAAATGCAGAGTTTGTTGTCAATTATATTAAAGAAAAGCTAGATTTAAATATAGAGATCATCTCTGGTTTAGAAGAAGCTAGAATTATGACAGTTGCAGTAGGATCATATTTTCAGATGAATGAAGGAAATATTCTACTTATTGATATGGGTGGTGGATCAACGGAGTTCTCATATTTTGAGAGTGGTAAATTAAAGTTTTCTGATACAACCCCACTTGGTGCATCTAAATTAACATCAGAGTTTTTTAAAAATGATCCTGTAAAAACTCTTGAAGTAACAAATATTGAAAAATATATTAATGATATTTTAGAGAAAATTTTACCTATAAACGGTCCAACGAAGTTAATCTGTGCTGGTGGATCTATTAATAACATAGCTCATATATTTAGTAAAAGAAAAAATCTTGGTGACTCAACGATAAAGTTTGTAGATAAAATATTTCTTAAACATTTTATAAATGAAATAGTAAGAAAATCAATAGAAGAAAGATTGAAAATTAGTGGTATGGAGCTATTAAGAGCGGATATGATTTTGTCTGCATCTATACTTGTTAATACTATTATAGAAAGATATAGACTAGATGGTTTTTTAACAATGTCTGGTGGATTAAGAGTTGGATTAACAATTGATCTGATAAATAAAGTAGGATATGAACTTCTTTTTCAAGGTGGAGAGCTTGATGTTAGATATTCAAGAATTATTGAAACAGCACGAAAATATCATTATGAAGAGAAACACGCACTACATGTAACAAGAATTTCAGATATTATATTTAAACAAGTTAAAGATGAGATGAAGTTAGAGGCTAAGCATTGGTATCTGCTTGAAGCTGCATCTATCTTACATGATGTAGGGCAGTACATTGCATACTCAAAACATCATAAACATTCATATTACTTAATTACTAATACAGAACTTATAGGGTATGATTTAAGAGAGAATGATATCATCGCAAATATAGCAAGATATCATAGAAGAGAAACTCCTAAAAAATCTCATAAAAACTTTATTGAACTTACAAGTAAAGATCAACAGTTAGTTATAAAGCTTGCAGCGATACTTAGAATTGCTGATGCACTTGATAGATCTCATGCTGAATACGTTAAAGATGTTAAAATTAATTTTTTAAAGAGTAAAATAGAGTTTGAAATTATTGCTGATGGAGATATAGGTCCAGAAAAAGATGCTTTTGATAAGAAAAAAGATCTCTTTCAATCTTATTTTAATAAAGAAACTGTTATCGTTTAATATGACAACGAATAAGGATATTATATAAAATGAAGAAAGGATTATATGCAACAATTAATATTGGTTCATCTGCTGTTAGAATGTCTGTAATAAGTCTTAAAGGTAGCGACTATAAAGAGATAGATTATCTTGTTAAACCGTTACCTATAGGAATGGATATTTTTTATAAAGGATATATAACATTAGAGAATGTACAAAAACTGGTAGATATATTTTTATTATTCAAGATTAAACTTGATGAGTATAATATCGCTAACTATAAAATATTATGTACAAGTGAAGTAAAAGATGCAAATAATAAAGATTTTTTTATAGACTATATAAGAATACATACAGGGTTTGATATAAAAATATTAGACCCATCTGAAGAGATATATATTAAATACGTTGGAACAAAATATGAGTTTAAAGAGTTTAGCAAAATTGAAAATGGTGGAGTAATTGTTGTAACTATCGCATCAGGAAATATCTCAATTAATATATTAAAACAAGGAAAAATTATTCATTCAGGAGTGCTTGCAGCTGGAACATTAAAACTTAGAAGTATGTTTGCTAACATATCTTCTGTTAAAAGATATAAAGCATATGATCAATATATTCATAATATAACCCGTGAATTAAAAACAAATATATCCAGTAATAAAGGTATTAAATCGCTTATCGGTGGTGGAAGTTCAATCAACCTTTTAATAAGAGTTTTTAAGCCTAAAAAAGATATTATATATAAAAAGGATATTATTGATCTATATAAAAAAGTTAAGTCATATTCAAGAAAAGAGCTTATGGAAGATCTTGCTTTAAGAGAAGATGAGGCTATTGTAATTATCCCTACTTTATCGGCGTATATCCATCTGTTAGAATTAGTTGAACAAGATTATCTATATTTTTCAAGATCAAGTTTTCCGTTTACATTAGCAAGATTTTATTCTGGAAATATAAAAGATAAAGATAGAGATAAAAGAGTTAAATCAACATTGCTACTTATTGCAAAACGTTATAACGCTGATGTAAATCATGTTGAAAGAGTTGCTAAATATGCTTTAAAGTTATATCATTTTTTACAAGAGCTACATTCTCTTAACAGTAATGAGGATATAGCTTTAGAAAGATCTGCGTTAATACATGATGTAGGCTCTTTTATCTCTAAGGAAAATATTGCACGTAACTCTTACTCTATAATCAATTCGTTGAATATCCCTGGATTAGATAATATTACTGTAAACTTTATGGCAAATATAGTTTATCAGATGTTAAAATTACCAAGTGATTATCAGTTAAATATCTTTACTGAATGTTCAACAGCAGAGTTTTTAGTTATAAAAAAATTAGCATCACTACTTGGAATTGCAAAAGCGTTAGATATTTCAAAAGTAGGTTTGATTAGAGATTTTAATGTTACAATAAGATATAATATGATATTGGTAGAAGCTTTTTCAACAAAAGAACCGTTCTTAGAGTTGTTAGCATTTGATAAGCAGAAAGATATATTTATGAAGACATTTGGCGTTCCTATTGATATCAGAATACGGGTGAGTTATGAGTAAAGAGCATTTTAATAATCGTGAAATAAGTTGGCTAAAATTTAATGAGAGAGTTATGTATGAAGCAATAGATATAAATAATCCAATTATGGAAAGGATAAAGTTTTTAGCTATTTCTGCGTCTAATCTTGATGAATTTTTTATGATAAGAGTTGCAGGGTTAAAAAATCAATTATCTCTTGGATATAATGAAAAAGATATGAGTTCTAAAACTCCTAAAGAACAGATAGATGAGATTACTGCTTATGTAAAAAAGTTGTATATTGAACAAGAAAAAATTCTTGATGGTATTAAGAAGGAGTTAATCAATTTCAATATATTAATGTATTACGAACAAGATGAAGAGATTTTAGAGATAATGGAAAATATTTTTATAAACGATATTATGCCGATACTCTCTCCTATAACATTAGATCCATCACATCCATTTCCTTTTATTTTTAATAAAAGATTTTCTCTAGTCTTAAAGATAAGTAGAGCTAATAAAGAGTATCTATCTTTGATTATGATTCCTGAAAATATTAATAGAGTGTACCGTGTAAAGAAGTCTAATAATAAAATAATCGTATTAAAGATTGAAGATATCATCTCATCAAATGTATCATTACTATATAGAGGGTATAAGGTTCTATCTGTGGATCACTTAAGAGTTACACGTAACGCTGATGTTGATGTCCAAAAAGAGGAAGCGTATGATTTACTTAGAATTATAGAGGACTCTGTATCAAGAAGAGATAAAGGTAGTATTGCAAGAATTGAGATAAGTAGCAAAATAGATAAAGAGACCTTAGAAATTTTGAAAAATCAGATAGTATTTAATGATGAAGATATTTTTAATATCAATGGAGATATAGACTTAACATATTTATTTCAACTATATAATCTTCTTCCAGATATGCAGTTTAAACCTTTTACTCCATTTATGATAGATAGTATCCCGAACAATAAAGATATATTTGAATATATTAAGAAGAAGGATATCTTTTTTATAAGACCGTATTACTCTTTTTCTATGGTATCAAACTTAATAGCTATTGCATCTACTGATAAAGATGTGCTTGCGATCAAGATGACTTTATATAGAACAAATACCGACTCAAAAATATTAACATCACTTATTGAGGCGGCTAATAGAGGGAAACAAGTTTCGGTTGTTGTTGAGCTTACTGCACGTTTTGATGAGAAAGTTAATATCACATGGGCAAAAAATCTTGAGCAAGCTGGATGTATAGTTTCATATGGTATACCTGATTTAAAAGTCCATGCAAAAGCGATGTTGATTATTCGTAGAGAAGAAAACTGTATCAAAAGGTATACTCATATCGCAACTGGAAACTATAATGAAAATACTGCGATGATCTATACTGATATAGATTTAATTACAGCAAATGATGATATCGGTAAAGATATATCTGAATTATTTAATTATCTTATGAGTTATACATCAATACATAGATGGAGTTCGTTATTTATTGCACCATTCACTTTAAAAAGTAGAATTTATGAACTTGTGGATATCGTAACAGAGGAAACTATGAGCGGACATAAGGGTGTAATAATAATGAAGATGAACTCTCTTGTTGATCAAGAGATGATATTGAAACTGTATAAAGCATCAGAGGCTGGAGTTACTATTCACTTAATTGTTAGAGGTATATGCTGTTTAAAACCTAATATAAAGGGATTAAGTAGCAATATAACCGTTACAAGTATTGTTGGAAGATTTTTAGAACATCCAAGAATTTTCTACTTTAAATCTAAAAGTTTAGATAAAGTTTTTATATCATCTGCTGATATAATGCCTAGAAATCTTAATGGACGAGTTGAGGTTATGGCAGAAATTATAGAGAAAAGTTGTAGGAAAAATCTGCTTGATTATATTGAGATGTCGTTGAAAGATAATGTAAAATCATGGGTTTTAAATAATGACACATATAAGAAAGTAAATAATAAAAGTAAAGCTATCAATTCACAAAACTATTTCTTAGAGAATAGAATTATTGAGTAACTACATATACAGTTTTATAACTTTATTTTATGGATACTAATAGATGTTTAAAACATTCCAAGACTTGAAAATATTGTATATAAAAAACAGTAACTTGTTTGATATCGCATCAGAGTATTTACTTAATAGGTTTACAAATTTAATCATTGTAGATAAGTTTGAAGATATCTTTGATAGTTATATTCAAAATTCTCCTAACATTATTATATCAAATATAATCGAGCCAGTTGATGATTGGCTTGATATATTATCAACTATAAAATCTTTTTCTATTCATAGTAAAATTGTTATTCTAACTGATAAAAATATTTCTAATGAGACTCTTATTAAATTAATAAATTTAAGAATTGATGGATATATAGATAAAAATATCGGAATAAATAAACTTGAAAATAATTTAGATTTAGTTGCAAATAAAATTAATTATAATTTAAAGATGTTAGAGAAAGAAAGGCTACTTTTTGAAACATTAAATATAGTTGAAGACTTTATAATTCTTACAGATCTAAATGATATTCTATATATCAATACTCCATTTTTAAATTTTGTAAATCTAACTTCTTTAGAGGAGTTTAATATCAAATATCCATTACTTGATGGAGTGCTTATATCATATAATGGAATTAAATATAGCTCTAGTTTATTCGTTGATATGATTAATACGGTATCTAATATTACTGGTAATAGAGTTACTGATGATAACAAAAAGATGATTATTGTAATAGAACAAAATGATAGAGATAAAAATAGTTATTTATTATTTGAAATGAAAGTAAAAACTGTTGGTAGTAATAAATTTAGGTCTATTATTTTTACAAATATTAATGATAGTCTTGATAAGATTAATCACTATGAAGATATTATAAATTACGACGATCTAACTAAAATATATAATCGTAAGAAGTTTAATTTAGATTTAGAAAATAGTGTTAATTATGCTATTAAGGGATTAAATAAGTTGTCATTAATTATATTTGATATAGATAATTTTAAATTAGTTAATGATCTTTACGGACATTTAACAGGGGATACAGTATTAATTGATATTGCGGAGTTAATCAGCATGTCAATTCGTAGTACGGATAATATCTATAGATACGGTGGCGATGAGTTTGTAATAATTATGCAGAACTGTGATATCAATAATGCATATAATACGGCAGAAAGATTAAGGGTTATGATTGAGAGCTATCAGTTTAATGATACAAATAAAATCACTTCAACTTTTGGTATAGCAGAATTTAGGGAGAGTGATAATATAAAGTCGTTTATTAAAAGAGCAGATGATGCTTTATATAAAGGAAAAAGCAATAATAAAAACTGTGTGATAGTGATTAAATAGTTCAGTATACTTACTCTTAAGTGAATCACTAATGTATTATAGAGAAAGTACGAAGTTGGATTAAGCAAAACTTTATCTATAATTAAGTCTTGAACATGTAAAAATAGTTAAATAATTATATTAATTTTTATGGTTTAAATATGTAAAAATAGTTAAATAATAATTAACACAGCTTAATCCAAAGAAGTATTATTGCTATTTTTATACGATGTCTTTAAATACTTTATCAGTTCTTTATCATTTTGTTTTTGAGCTATTTCAAGATCAATTATTGTAACTTTTGCGTTACTATTAATTAAAAGTTGTACAACATCTAATCGACTATAAATTGTAGACATACTTACTATCGCATAAGATAAAACTGTATTACCGTATCTTGATATAGCGTTCACATCTGCACCTTGATTTATTAAATATTTCATAACATCAAGTTGTCCATGATCAGATGTTGCCATTAAAATTGTTACACCAGATCCATCTAGTTTATTATTAATATCTAATCCTTTAGAGATACATTTTTAACAAGTTCAAGTTGCCCATCTTCTGCATACTGACAACATGTCGGATAATCAAAATCTTCTGCATGTATAACAGTTGAAAAAAATAGTCAAAAAATAAAGTTGTGATAATTTTCACATTAATCTCCATTCATAAAGAGTTCAACTTATTATATATAAAATAGATGGTTATATTTATCAAAACTTTTAGAGTGATAGAGTAATTCAAATATATTTAAATTATAGTTAAACGATTACTTCTTCATCAACTTTTCTAATATCTATATTAACACGATCTTTATATATTCTTTTAATTATAATATAAAGAATCGGCACAGATAGGAGTGATACAATTGCTGATATAATATCAGAAAACATCAGTAGATATTTAGATATCATAGAGACAACTAGTATTGATAGCACAGGTATAAAATATACAACAAAAGCTTTTATCATAATATCTTTGTCGGTATTTTTTATAACTATTGTATCTCCTACATTATATCCATCAATTTTTTTAATTTTTGTTACTGCATCTTTTTTATTACATAATGATGAGCAGTTTGCACAATGTTCATCATCAAATACTTTAGTTAAGTATATAGATTTATCATCAATTTTTATAATTTTTGCTTTAACTTCTGTAAAGTTATTATCCATTATTTTATTCCTTTTCTATGCTTTGTAAGCTATTTTTATGATTTTAAAGAGATCGGTATATTGATTAATATCCCTTTACGATCAACTGTACATTGAAACTGTTTATCTGTATCGCTATTTATTAGCAGGTATTGTAGGGTAAAAATATCATCAATTTTTATTGTATTGCAATCAATAATTATATCATTTATTCTCATTCCATATATATCAGACAGAGAATTCTTCTTTATGTTTGTAATTGTAACAGTTTTTTTCTTTTTATTTTCTTTAAGTGCAACTCCTAGTGTTGGCGATGAAGGCACTTCAATATTCTCTGTATAGATAAATCCATCAGCGATTTTAGGATCAGAGCTTTCACTATCTTGTAATACAACGTATGAATCTTCACCTGAAATCCGTTTATATCTATGTGGTATTGCAGAGTTTTTTAATGAATGCATACTTCCCGAAATCACTATAACTTTTCTACTAGGATTTTTTTTTATGTAGCTATATAAATTTTCTGCCATGATTTCATCCCATATATTTTGTATGAGGAAGAATTTTGAGAAATCTTTTTTCATTCCTTCTTTAGATGGATGCATATCAAATATATCTTTGAGTTCATCATAATGTCCGATGTTATCAATATTCATTGTTTGAGGAAGGTAGTTTTTTTCTTCTTTTGTTAGTTCATCATATTTGCCACTAGATATTTTTCTAACAATGCTTGTATCTATATTTAATGCAACAGCTGGAATTTTATTTTCTGCAATAAATTTAAATATCGGAGAGTATAATCTATAATCATATCCCCATCTTTTTGTAAACTCAGACTTTTGTAGAAATTCTTTTTCATTGATTTTACCTGATGTATAGCTATCTAAAACAGGTTGGAACTGCTCTTGTACCATTTCAAAAGCAACAGTTATATTTTTATTTTGTGCGTATATTTTTTTAATTATCTCAAGTTGATTAAGATGATGAGCGTAATTGGTGTGTGTTTCGCCTATAAATATAATATCGCTTTTCATAGCATCAGCCACTATGTCATTTATATTACCTAACTGTCTAAAAGATATATCACTTTTTTTAGAGTAAACTAATATACCGTTATCCGTAACATCGCTATCTTTTTTAATAATTTTTACGCCATCAAAAATTAGTTTATAAGCGTCGCTGTAGTGTTCTATAAGTCTTGAGTTTTTAGTTGATGGATTATTAACAAGCAGGATATAATTATCTTTATTACTTAATAGGTTTTTATAAGCTTTATAAGAAGAGATTGATTTATTGTCAGATAAATCTGTATCTTGATCAGCTATTAAAAACTGTATAATAGGATTGTTTTTTGAGCAGATAAGAATAGAGCTATCATTTATATCTTTCATAGTTATCGTTTTAGATGTGTAAGTTTTTTTAATTTTTAGTTGGCTAATCATATCATCACATTCATTGTTATCTGCGATAGCGATGATTTTCTTGCTATTTAAAAATTTAGAAACAGTTATCGGTATTTCAGCTTTAGTTAGACTGCGGAACAGTTTATACTCTTTATCTAGATATATTTTAGCGTACGGAGATGGGATTTGTATTTTAAATTTATTTGTTCCAAGTACAGATTGATTTTCACCAGTTAAGGTTTTTCCTTCAGACTCTACTGTGTATCCGATATTAATATTTACAGGGCCATTTGTTCTATCGTAGGTTACTTCAATATAATAGTTTCCGTTGTTGATATCTATTGTGCTTTTAAAGTTTTTAAACTCAATCATCTCTGTTGAGTTAAGCATAAATTCAGATAGAGATTCAATATTTCTACTGTTGCTAGATTTAAATGTTAGAAGTAGATCTCTCCATGTTGCTTCTTTGAAAAGATATTTTTTTATAAAAGTAGATATGCCGTTATTAAAGTTATCAGCACCTATCATATCAGCAAGCATGATAAATAAAAACACACCTTTACCGTAACCGATAGTTTGATCTTTTCTTGATTTATTATACTCAAAACCTATAAGTGCATTAGCGTTATCACGTTGATCAACGTATGTCATATAACTGTCTAATACTTTTTTTCTATAATTATCATCGGTATTGTTTTTAATATTGTAGTAGTAGTCCGAGTAATATGTAGTTAATGCTTCAGACCAGTTTTGATTATCTTTAACTCCTATTGCAATTCCAAACCATTGATGCAAGACTTCATGCATTAAAGATATATCTATTATGAATGGAAACTTAATAATCATCTCTCCGATCGCTGTGTATGTAGGTACTGCATATCCAACAGGAGACTTAACTTCAACAACTGAAAATTGATCATAAGGATATTTTGTTTTAAATATTTGTTCATAGTAGTTAATATATTCAAAAACAGAGTCTATATATTCATTTGAAATTTCTTGATCTTTTTTAAATAGATAAGTTGAGACAGTTATATCTCCAGTAGTTTTGCTATCAACAACAAAATCTTTAGATGCTACAACATGTATATTTTCTGTTCCGATAAGTGGATGAAAAAGATAGAAGATATTACTCTCTTTCTTATCGTTAGATACGATCCCTATAAAATCTTTAGGAAACCTAGCATCAAATGAATATATGATATCTTCTGTATTAATTATTTCAGGAGCTATATTGAGTATAGATATAAAATTAGGTGTGATTGTATCATATTTATTAATCTTTTTCTTATACGATATTTTAAGTGGAGTATTTTGAGTTAATTTAATATATATAGTATCTTCATCAATTATTAGCTCTTTACCGTCCACCACCATATCGTAAAACCCTTTTTTTGCAATTGGTAGGTTTTCAGTATCATTATCTGATATCAATGTTAATATACCTGTAAAGTATGTTTGGTTATCGTTATTTACATTATCTAAATAGAATGTGTAATCTGCATTAATTTTAGCTGATAGCACAGCGGGCAGTAGTAGAACTGAAAGAAAAATCATTACTATCTTCATATATTACCTCAAAATAAAATCTATCTTCAATTTTAACATAATCTATATAATATACAATTATATTTTTATAATGAATATAAGTAGATGTAAAATAGTAAGTTTTTTAATTTTTATAATTAGCCTATTTATTGATAAATTTAATGATTGTGGATTGTGTAATCTACCTAACTTATACAGTAAAGTTCTATAAGTTAGCAGTATATTTTTTGGAATTTTTTACATAGTATTAAAATTGATTACAATATTATAGGTTTATAATTACTGTGAATATAGCTCAAGTACTATAGCATAATCATCGTTATAAAAGGTAGAGGTAGAGAGGTTATCATTAGGATAGATAGATTTTAGCATTTTTTTATAATGATCAAAGTATCCATTAAGTAAGCTTATATATTTATCGTTATTTTTATCTACTTTAAATATATAGATTGATGCAGTTACTCTTTTACTTGCTTTACTTTTAATAAATAAATCTCTTAATGGATGGTTGATAGAGAGTTCAACAGTATTTTCTTTTTTATTATCAGTTAACTCTCGTGTAAATGTTTTTGGGACATTAATATTGAATAGATATATCACATCTTTTCTATCTATAATTTCAGGAGCTATATTAATTAGAGATGTCTTGTTGTCTGTTATAGTATCGTTACCTGTGATCTTCTTTTTATACGAAATAACAGTAGGAGTATTTTTAGTTAATTCAACACCTATTATTCTGCTTCTATTTAGAACAGGTTTTCCGTTAATTGCAAAATCATAAAATCCGTCTTTTAAGATTGTTAAAGGTGTTGTACCTCTATATTCTGATGTTAATGTTAATGTGCCATCAAAATATGTGTTATTATCATCACTTAGATTTGATAAGTTTAGTTTATACTCTGCATTAATTTCAGCTAGTAAGATAGTTGGTAGTAGAACGATTGAAAGAAGGATTGTTACTAGTTTCACATATTACCTCAAGATAGAATTAGTTTTGAGTATAACATAGTTTATATAGCGTGTAATCATATTTATAAAAGAGTTAAGAGTGATTAATATAAGTGGGAATAAAGATCTTTTTGTAAAGATCTTATACATGGGTTTTTATTGAAATATTTAGAGTTTCATACTATGATAACTATAATTTAAGTAGGGTATAACTATGAGTAATGTAATAAGGTTTGGAGTTTCAATTGATAGTCAACTTCTTGATGAGTTTGATACTCATATAAAAGAAGAGGGTTATGAAACAAGATCAAAAGCGATATCTGATTTAATTGAGTCTAACCTACGTAGTAAATCGACAAAATTAGATGGTATGAGTTCAGGTGCGATCATATATATATACGATCATAGTCATCGTGATATCGTTTCACGCCTTATAGATATTCAACACGATTATCACGATATAATTATATCTATGCAACATGTACATATAGATCACGATAACTGTTTAGAGATTGTAACAGTGAATGGACAAGCGATAGATATAGATAAGCTTTATAATAGATTAAAAACATTAAAAAATATTAAACGAATAAATATTATTTTAACATAATGACAATGATACGGTTAATGGTTTGTTGGTTTATGTATACTGATTAGTAAATATAGTTCAAATATGTGAGCTATGGATTATACGGTGTGAGATATAGAGTATGTGTTGCAGAGTATAATTTAGAGTAATAACAGAAACTATTTTTCAACAAGAATAGCTGATATAAATGATATAATTAACGATATCAATATTCCACTTCCTAATAAGACACCGCTCTTATTCTTATTTATAATATAGGTTATAAGTAGTAGTAGTGATATTACAACAGGGTATGAGATTATTATTATAAATAGTGAGTACTCAAGAATTTTTAATATTATATCACTTACTGGAACGTTTATAAATTCTGATATGTAATATATCACTAATGTTGATATTATACCTACAAGCACAACTCTCATCGCAACGCTTAGATATTTTATAACGACGATTGTAGGATCTACTACAGTGTTACTATTAATTTTATTATCTGCCTGCATTTAACTTTCTCCCTAAATCTATTTTAATGCTTTTAATAGTATCTGTGATGATGCTACAACTAATAATATTATTAATAGGTACGATAATTTTTTATCTGTTATTGTAGATAAGAATTTATTTGATAAAAATGTTCCTACCTGTAAACCTAGAAGCACATGAATAATTAATATTATACTGTTAGAGTCGAGATATCCAGCTGATATATATACAACCGATGCAGAGAAAGCCGTAAACCCGATTATTAATCCTGATGTTGCAGTTGCTGCTTTAATCGGTACGTAAGATATAAGGTTCATAGTTGGTATAAGTAGAATTCCTCCACCAACTCCTGCAATTCCTGCAAATAATCCTGCAAGAGTAGATGTTAATGCAGCAGTATACACTCTTATAGGATTATATTTGATTTCAATTTTTGTTGATTTATCTATATATTTTCCTGCAAAGAATGGAAGATTTTTCTCCTCTTCTTCTATTAATGGAATATATTGTTTAGTTGCTCTTGATTTTATATATGTTAAAACAGCTACAATCAGTTGTATAACGCCTAAAACTATTAGTATCGTTTTGCCATTTAATCCAACAGATATAATACTTGCAATAAGCGAACCTATAACTGCTGTTATTGATAACAGTAAACCTATTCTTATATTTGCCATACCAGATTTAAGATGTTTAAGTGATATATTCATACTGTTTGCAACGATAACGATTAATGAGATCGCAACAGCTTGATGTGCAGGCATATCAAGGAGTAATATAAGCACTGGAACAATAAGTATTCCACCACCGATACCAAGAAGATATCCTAAAACACCGACACCTATGCCTACAAAAAACTGAATTATATTAGGCATATTTTCTATCATTATAGTATGTAAATCATTTAATGATTGTGGTTCTATATTCATGCTAATAAGTATATAGTAACTATAATAATAATTGCAAGTTAAATATAAGTCTTGCAATTTTCCAACATGATTTTATAATACCTTTCATGAAAATTATATTTATGGGAACACCCGAAATAGCCGTAGGCACTCTTGAAAGCTTATATAATCTAAATTATGATATACCTCTTGTTATAACTAGAGAAGATAAACCTAAAGGTAGGGGTAAAGAGTTATCAATAACACCAATTAAAGAGTTCGCAATAGATAAAGGTTTAAAAGTTTATCAACCGAATAAGCTTAGAGGTAACGATGAGGCTATATCTATTATGAAGGATATAGCACCAGATTTTTTTGTTGTTGTTGCGTACGGAAGAATTCTTCCTAAAGAGATTTTAGAAATCCCTAAGATCGCTCCAGTTAATCTACATTTCTCTCTTTTACCGAAGTATAGAGGAGCAGCACCTGTTAATTGGGCTATCTTTAATGGTGAAAATGAAACAGGTGTATCAACTATGCTTATGGATGAGGGTATGGATACGGGTGATATTTTACTCCAAGAAAAGATAGCTATAGGAGATAAAAACTCTCATGATATATCATACGAGCTTGCAAAAATAGGTGCAGATTTAACAGTTAAAACTTTAAGTAATTTTAATAAGTTAGTTTCTATAAAACAGATTGATAACGATTCAACATTAGCACCCATTATAAAAAAAGAAGATGGTATTATAGATTGGAGCAGAAATGCAGTAGATATAGAGAGGCAAATTAGAGCATTCTATGGTTGGCCATCGGCATATACATCGCTTAATTCAAAGATGATAAAAATTAGTAAAGCAGTTGTAGTTACAGATAAATTATCAAACAGTAGAGTAGGCGAGATAATAGATATAGATAGAAATAGTTTTACTATTGGAACAAATGATTACGGATTAAAGATATTAAATCTTCAACCTGAAGGTAAGAAGTCAATGGATACATCAAGTTTTTTATCTGGAAATAAATTAAAAATAGGTGATAGGTTTGTATAGTAGTAACACTCCGATTTATAGTAAGTTAATTGTAATACCGATGTTAGTTCTCTCTGGTTGGGTAATATATTCATCATTTTTAGCGATACTTTTTGTTTGTATAACCGCTGTATCATATATAGTTCCAGCGAGTATGAAGTACGGATTATATGTTATATACATATTTCTGCTTATTGGAGTATTTTTTACAGTTTTAATGAAGCTATCGTTATTTTTTGAAAGAGAGTTGATACCGTTTATAAACACACGTTTTGTATGGTTGAAACTTTTTGCACCGATTGCAAGAGGGTTATCTAAACTATTTAAACTTGATTACGAAAAGATGGTATGGTCGATTATAACTATTAGTAATGATTTTGTTATCAATAGTTTGAAGAATAAAACTGTCAAAAATATAGCTATTATTTTACCTCACTGTTTGCAACTTGAAAGCTGTGGAAGAAAGATAACAACCGATATCCGTAACTGTGCAAGATGTGGTAAATGTGTTGTGGATAATCTGATAAATATATCGGACGATTATAAATTAGATATTTTTGTTGCAACAGGTGGAACGGTGGCACGTCAACAGATTATTCGTTGCAGACCAGAGTTAGTTTTAGCTGTTGCTTGTGAGAGAGATCTTTTATCTGGAATAAGAGATGTTCTACCCCTTAAAGCGATAGGTGTAATTAATAGTAGACCTAACGGACCTTGTGTCAACACAACTGTTGATATTGTAGATATTGAGAATGTAATTAAAAGATTGAAATTTTAAAATTAAATATTTATAGTACCGATAAGAGTAATGTAAATTATTTATTATAATATATTTCTATATCAAATTTATAAACTTTATTATTTAAACCGTTTCTATATAATAGCTATTATATATTGTATTGCTTTTTTTGAGGTAAGTATTATATTTATCTAGAAGTTAATGAGTAAACTTAAGTAGTTTTATTATATATGTTTAGCTATTAATATTTAAATTATTAGAACTTTTATGAAATATATCTATCTATATAACCTATATTTCATATTTTAGAGTAATATAATTAACTAAAGGTTTACAATTTGATATATAATACGATATATTTGTATTATTAAGATAATAGAGATACAATAGTAATATAGAGTTATTAGCAAATAAATTTTAAGAGGTATGTATATTTTATGACAACAAATGGTATTAAAACGTTTATTTTATTAGGTTTACTAACAGCATTTTTCGTATTTATCGGTGGTGCATTAGGTGGTCAAAACGGTATGGTGATAGCGTTAATTATTGCAGTTGGTATGAACTTTTTCTCATACTGGTATAGTGATAAAATTATTCTTAAAATGTATAAAGCAGAAGAAGTTGATGAAACTAATCAACCAAAACTTTATAGTGTGGTAAGAAAGTTGGCTGAAAAAGCTCAACTACCTATGCCTAAGGTTTATATTATACAATCTGGTGCTCCTAACGCATTTGCAACGGGTAGAAATCCACAGAATGCAGCAGTTGCTGTTACTAATACATTATTAACTATGTTAAACGAAGATGAGTTAGAAGGTGTGTTAGCGCATGAACTTGCTCATGTTTACGGAAGGGATATATTAATTTCAACGATAGCTGCATCACTTGCAGGTGCTATTATGCTTATAACTAATATCGCTCAATGGGGAATGATGTTTGGTGGTGGAAATAGAGACGAGGAAAATTCATCTCCGATGTCATCTATTGTAGCCATAGCTATGATTTTTCTTGCACCGATTGCTGCGATGATTGTACAGATGACAATATCTAGATCAAGAGAGTATATAGCTGATGAAAGAGGTGGAAAGATTACTGGTAATCCTAAAGCTTTAGCTTCTGCATTACAGAAAATATCTTATGGAATTTCTCAAAATCAGATGAGTGAAGCTAAGCCTGCTATGTCTCATATGTTTATTATGAATCCATTTTTTGGCTCAAAAGGTATGATGAGTTTATTCTCAACACACCCACCAGTTGAAGAGAGGATAAGAAGATTAAATGAACAAGCAAATGAGAGAAGATCTCAAGTATTTGAATAAAATTATTTATATTTAAAAATTATATATTATAAATTTAGAGAGGTTGTAATCATCACGATTATAGCCTCTATTTTTATGTTTTAATACTATTGTTTAGGTGTTTTACTTTCTGATATTTTCATACTGCTTATATTATTGATGAATAAATAAAACTGTGGCTTATTAATTAAATAATATTAGAAATTATAAAACCACCGATACTAACTTTATAGTAGTTTATGGTTCTATTTTTTAAATATCATAGATAGATATTATTGGAAAAATAATAATATCTTAAAAGTTTGTTGTTATATAACTGATGCAATACATATCGCAGTAGTTATAATAATTCCGAGTAATAATGTGATAAGATACTCTTTTTTCAATACTTTTTTACCGTTCACATTTTTCTTAAATGATGCGATAACAATACCAGTTATATAAAACAGAAGCATACTTATGCCTAGCATAACTGATAACACATTTGCATACCATCTAACTTTTGCTTTATGAATCATAATCATATTGCCTAGCACGGATCTTTCAGTAGTTGTTAAGATTGTTTCTCCATTTACAACTTTAATCCCAATACTGTAATGTGGTGTACCAACTAATTTTGATCCACCTTTACCAGAACTAAGCTCTGTAGTTCTTGACATATCAATATTATTTTTAGCACTCCAATCGGTTAAAAAAGCGATCTCGTTACCAGCTTCAATTACAACTCCATCAAGGTGATATTTTTTAATTGTAGCACCACTATCTTGATTAAATCCTGCGATGTACAGCACTCCTGTTAAAGCTAATAGCAGTCCCATCGGCAGAGTAAAAAGTCCTAAGTAAAGATGAATTTTTCGTAACAGTTTTTTAATATGAGTTCCCCGTATAGTTATATTTTCTAAATTATTAGTTGCTATGTTATCAATTCAGTTACAAATAACTGTTTTAATTTCAAAATAATGATACAGTACATTAACGTAATAAAAAATATAGCTGTAACAACTATTTGATGAGAAGTAGAAGTGCTAAAATTATATTTAGTTAATAATTTAACTTTTAAGAAATTTATTAGATTTTAAATTTCATAGATATAATGATCTAGGTGAGAGCTTAATATTTCTACATGATTATTGCTAATTAATATCGTTTCTTCAAGCCTTATGCCGAACTGTCCTGGAAGATATATACCAGGTTCAATGGTAAATACCATATTATTATCTAGCACAGTATTTTTTGATTTATTAAAATATGGTAGCTCATGTACATCTAACCCTATACCGTGTCCGAGTGAGTGATTAAAATATTTGCCGTATCCTTTTGAGTCGATATAATCTCTTGCTACGTTGTCAATATCTGTACTGTTTTTACCTACTGCAACTGCATCAATTGCTTTTAATAAAGTTGATCTAACGATATCAATAATATCTAAAACTTCACTATTGTTATCGTTGTATATTACACGAGTATAGTCAGAGTTATATGTTGATCTGCTACCAAAATCTATTATTACAGGTTCAGAACTATCTATAACTTTATCAGTTGCTACACCGTGAGGTAATGCTCCTCTATGTCCTGATGCAACGATCGTATCAAAACTTTCTCCGATAGCTCCTTCTAATATAATATTATATGCAAGTTCAGCTGCCCATGTTCTTTCACTTTCACTAAATCTAAAATTATCTATTGATCTTTTAAAAGCTCTTGCAGATATATCATACTGTTCTTTTATTAATTTTATTTCATCATTTTCTTTTATTAATCTAGATTGAGAAATAATATGAGACTTATCTATATTCACAGATGATTTTAGTGATATCAACTCTTGATAAATCTGAAGAGATGATGTTGGAGGTATTAGAATATTACTATACTTTTCTAATGATTTTAAAGCATCAGCATAGCTATCTATAATTTCTATTTTTATATCATGATTATTTATTTCTAATTTTGATTGGATATCATATCTTGCATCAGTTATAAATATTACTTCATCTCTTTCAACTATAAGATAAGCTGATGAGCCTGTAAATGGTACAAGGTACGATATGTCAACAATATTGCTTATAAAATAGGCATCACTAGATGTTTTTTCAAGTTGTTTTCTTAATGAGTGTATTGCAGTGTTACGCATATTTCTTACTTCCTTGACAAGTGTAATAAATAGTCAATAGCCAGATAGTATGAAAACTCTTTAAACCCTGAAATAATCCCTATTGCGATATCAGATACATAAGATGTATGCCTAAACTCTTCACGTGCAAAAATATTAGATAGATGCACTTCTATAAATTGTGATTGCACTGATAGTAACGCATCTCTAATAGATATACTTGTATGTGTTAATCCACCTAGATTAAGTATTAGGTGATCATATTTTGTTGATTTATGTATGGTGTCAATAATCTCACCTTCATAATTTGACTGGTAAAAATCAGTGAAAATATTATGAGTTAACGCATAAGCGGTTACTTCCTTTTGTATATCACTATATTTTTTAATACCGTATTTTTTCGGTTCTCTTATGCCAAGCATATTGAGGTTTGGCCCATTTATAATCAATACATCCATAAATATTATACCTCTTTAATTGTGGTAATATGATAACTTTCCTCTCTTATTCTATGATATAGATTAAGTTAGATTTAACTACTATCATTCCACTACTTCCATCACAGAAGTTTATTCATATGAGAGTATAAGCTTTATTGTTTATGGTAGCAAGTAATAATTATGCTGTTGTGAGGTTTGATAGTAATATGTTTTTAATGAATAAATTTATTTATTCTTTTGAATTTCTTCTAATCTCTTCTCAAGTCTACTTATAATTTTTTCATTTTTCATTTTTTTCTCATTTAATGGATAGGTTTCTTGTAAGATATCTGTGTTGATTATATTATCTTGCATTGATATATCGTACTGGTGATTAATAGTATCATTTTGGTTATGAATCACATTATTTTGAGTAGGTATATCAAACTGTTGATTGATTGTATTTTGATTAGTATTATTATCAGTTATATCAGTTATATCAGTTATATCAGTTATATCAGTTATATCAGTTAT
>CAMQYS010000034.1 GCA_947039395.1 uncultured Deferribacteraceae bacterium
AAGGAATATAAAATCAGCCCGAGTGGCGGAATAGGTAGACGCAAGGGATTTAAAATCCCTCGGTCGCAAGGCTGTGCCGGTTCAAGTCCGGCCTTGGGCATTTTATACTCTATACGGTTTATTTCTATAATAATCAATTATAGAAATTCCAATAACTTATTCAAACATATTTCAAAGATATTAGATAACGGTGCGGTTGTTAACTTATTAATGGATATTTTCAATATTAAATATTATAAGAATTTTCGATTTAAAAGATGATTAATTATATAGACGATGAACAGATATTATATAGAAAGTTATTTATTTTATCTCTAATTTTTAATTAAGAAGTTATAACTTTAGATATTTCAAATAGATGTACATTAGTTGTTTTATTATCATGGATAATCTCTTTTCTTTTTATATCCTCTATAAAGCCTACTTTTCTATGCAGTTTCAAAGATGCAATGTTTCCCCCTACCACTTCGCATTTTATTTTTTCTACATTTAAGTTGTTAAAAATATATTCAATAAATAAGCGATATATACACGAACCTAAACCTTTAAAAAAATAATCTGGATTCAAATATATACCTACATCACAACTTTTATTTATGTTATCAATTTTTGTAGCATTAACTACTCCAATAGAAGTATTCTTTTTATATGCAATAAAGTACAGGTTTTTATCGTTACTTTTTAACGATTTAAGCCAGTTAAGGTGTTCCTCTTCAGTTATAATATTGCTATTAAACAGATATTTGCGTACATCGTCATGATTACGCCAGTTACGAATTTTAAGTTGAGTGTCTCTATCAATATCTAAAATATTTTTAAATTCAATTTCTATTTCCATATTTATCACATCATTTATTTCGAGCCAATATAGATTATCAACTAACCTATCTAACTTGAGTTTAAGTATAGTTGTATTATTTGTTTTAGACAATGTTTTTATATATCAAATTATATATTATTATGTTACGTTTTATCTATATCATTTATGAGTTTAAAAATGAAAAAGCAGTAAACAGAAATATAATTACGATAGAGTAGAACAATTTTAAAAAGAAACGGGTTTTAAACATTTTCATCTTGCGCCTCAAAGCTTAGTCTAGTGTGTTGCATAAGATAAATATAGGAATATCATGCGTACTTTAAAATTGCGTCGCTCCTGTATTAATGTTATATGATATTAATACAAATACCATATAATTAAGTTATTCTTTCATAAATACATTAAAAAGTCAATACATCTACTTTTATGATGAGATATTATAATAATTTAATAGTACGAGTTATATATGGTATAACATTAGATGTAAGTTTTATAATTTAGAATATATGTATTATTTTTTCAATTGATATTATTTAATATACACTTAGATCATGATTTTTAATTAAGGGAGTTTATAAATGAAATTTTTTACAGTTGTTTTTATGATTATGTTTATCTTTTTCGGATTAGTTAATGTTTTTGTATTACATGCAGATGATGAAAAGTTAATTAAAAAACAGAATAAAGAGTTATTTAGACAATATAATAAAGAGTGCAAGGCAGACAATTTTGAAAGTTGTTACAGTCTTGGTGGTATGTATAATAATGGTCAAGGCGTAGATAAGGATTATGAAAAAGGAGCTGAACTTTTCAGTAAAGCGTGTGATGGCGGAGTTCTTGATGTGTGTATCGGTACAGGTGTTATGTATGATCGTGCTGAATTTATAGAAGCAGATTATGAAAAGGGTATGCTAGCATATAGTAAAGCTTGTGATAGTGGATACGCTTTAGGTTGTACATATATAGGCGATATCTATAAGCGAGGCGACCATTTTCCTATAGATTATATAAAGGCTTTAGAGTTTTATGAGAAAGGTTGTAACGGTGGCGATGCTCAGGGTTGCACATATATTGCATTAATTTATAGTAATAATAAAGGTGTTCCGATGGATATCGAGAAAGGATTAATTTTCTCAAAAGATGGTTGTGAGATGGGCAGTGATACTGGTTGTGATCTTTATAAAGTTCTGTTAGATCAAAAAAATAATGAGTAGTAGTTAGTAGTATCTGAGATTTTGAAGATGTACTTTTTTTATAAATATAGTTAGAGGTTTTTGTAATATCCTTTTTTAATATTTAAAATCTTGCTTTTCAATTAATATTATTTCAGATATATTTATATTTTAATTTAGTTAATAAGGGGTTTTTTGATGAAATTTTTTCCATTTGCGTTTATGTTTTTATTTCTTTCTTTAGTTAATATATCTGTATCGTATGCAGATAGCAAGGTTGTTGATAAATATGATAAAGAGTGTATGAGTGGCAAAATTGATAGTTGTTTTGAACTTGGATTAATATATGCGAACGGTCAAGGTGTAGATAAGGATTCTAAGAAGGCTGTTGAGTTTTATACAAAAGCTTGTGATGGTAAGAGTTCTGATGGTTGTGGTAATCTTGCGATGATGTATGCAATAGGTGAGGGTGTAGCTGTTGATTACGATAATGCGTTACATATATCAGATAAAGGTTGTGATCTAGGTAATGAGAATGCTTGTAAGTTTAATAAGATATTATCGGATCAAATGAATAAGTAGTTTTAGATTATTTAATTTAAAACTTTAATAGATATTGCATTGAGGCACTCATTTGAGTTCTGCGTCATTGTTATTTAAGTAAATTGTACAGCTAGCAAAAGACAGTTTGTAACTAATATTTTTAGTAGTATTATTTTTAAACGTAAAAACATGTCATTGTATTGAGCCTCATCATAGGGGCTTTATACATATGATATGAAAGATATTAAACTAAAATAATTATTATACACTTCACTAAAATCATTACCATTTTTCACGATACATTTTTCTCATAATTGATACATTTACAATATTTAAAATGAAATTATTTTATTTTTTTTATCTTGTACCTCTAGGTTACAGTTTATTTTATTACATAAGATAAATACTTGAAAATTATATAGACTTTAAAATTACGTCCACCAACTTTATCATTATTTGATATTGATACCAATATTGTATAATTTAACATATTATTCTGTATATATATAATAAAATCATTTGTTTCATATGCTTAAAATATTATAATATATTTAAATAAGAATAAATAGTTATTAAATTGTTCTGCTTAATATTATTGATCTCCAAAGAAATAATAGAGATATAAGTTAGTACCATTTTAGAATATTATCTTTTAAAATTTAAAATTTATCTTTTAACTTTTCAATTTATGTTATATTATGTACGACGACTTAGTATTGATACTATGAAGGAGGATAGATGAATTTTTTTAAAGTTATAAGTTTGTTTCTATTTTTTGTATTAATTAATATGTCTGTATCATATGCCGAGGATAAAGAGTTAGCTGCTAAGTATGATAAAGAGTGTATGAAGAACAATGCTGAAAGTTGTTATAAGCTTGGGTTTTTATATGCAAGTGGTGATGGTGTTAAGCAAGATAATGCAAAAGCTAAAGAGTTATATCAAAAGGCTTGTGACGGAGGTAGTGCTGAAGGTTGTGTGTCATTAGAGATGCTGAATAGTGCAAATAAAGTCTTTAACTTATTAGGTATCAAATAATATGATTTATAAAATATTTTGATAATAAAGACTATAGAATGTTCTACTAATTTAATTAAGTTTATAACAAGATATATTTTACTAATTCTTAACGGTCTTGTTTAAAGAATAGGAATAATTATGAAAAAAGAAAAAATTATCGAATTTAAAATGTTATTAAAAAGTGAAATCAGAAAAACTTACCTATCACTTAGTTACGAAATATTGAACGGTTACGGAATATTAACAGATGAAGGTATCGGTAGTGTATCTATTGTGTACAGTACAACATCATATTTAAAAGAAGTGATCGGTAAGAATCAAGATGAGGCTAAATCATTAAATCATAAGTGGAATGCAAGTGAGTGGGAAGGGTATTTTGATACAGAAAACTTACAAGCTATGAATGCTATGTTATTTGAGAATTTGCTATTGATAGATAGTGATAAGTTTGTAAAAACAAAATTATTATTAATTGAAATGATGCTTGAAGCTCTTGTAGAGTTAAAAGAAGAGAAATTATTTAGTGATAGAGATGAGAGTTTTATATTACGTTTTGGTATGCTAGGCTACGATGCGATAGATGATGAGATAATGTGGATATCTAAGATAAACAATAAGAAAAATAGTTCTGAATTTATAGAATATAGACAATTATCTAACGATAAAAATTACTGTATTGATAACAATACAGTTGAGAAAACTATGAGCTCATTAAATAAATAGAAGTTAATATTTATAGTTTTTTAAATATTAGTTTATGAGTAGTGAGAGTAGGGATAATATGATGTTTACTAAATTCTATATGTTGATTATTATCTCTTTTTTATTCACGACAGTGGTTTTATAAAGTCACAAAATCAAACTATAACCTTAATAACGATCAAGAATGAAACTAAGCAATTTATTTTTTAATAAAAACGGAGCGACGGTATATACACTAGAGTTCTATAATTTCAAACAGAGTATCTGTTCTTATAATACGAATTTAATTAATTAAATATTATTAGAGTGTAGTTGCATAGAGGATAATTTATTTTATCCTTTTTTATTAAAGATATTTGTATTAAAATTTACATTATGTTATACCATACAAAAGAATAATTACTACTTTATAAAGGGGTTTTAGGGTAAAAACGCTTACTTTATGTTGGCAATAGATATTGATGTATGGTCAAGGCGTAGATAAGGATTATGAAAAAGGAGCTGAACTTTTCAGTAAAGCGTGTGATGGCGGAGTTCTTGATGTGTGTATCGGTACAGGTGTTATGTATGATCGTGCTGAATTTATAGAAGCAGATTATGAAAAGGGTATGCTAGCATATAGTAAAGCTTGTGATAGTGGATACGCTTTAGGTTGTACATATATAGGCGATATCTATAAGCGAGGCGACCATTTTCCTATAGATTATATAAAGGCTTTAGAGTTTTATGAGAAAGGTTGTAACGGTGGCGATGCTCAGGGTTGCACATATATTGCATTAATTTATAGTAATAATAAAGGTGTTCCGATGGATATCGAGAAAGGATTAATTTTCTCAAAAGATGGTTGTGAGATGGGCAGTGATACTGGTTGTGATCTTTATAAAGTTCTGTTAGATCAAAAAAATAATGAGTAGTAGTTAGTAGTATCTGAGATTTTGAAGATGTACTTTTTTTATAAATATAGTTAGAGGTTTTTTATATTTAAAATAATATTTATATCATGGATACTATAGAGATGTGTTATTGAATATTATAGAGTATTTACTGAATATATGAAATTAGATATTATGGGTATGGTAGAAATTAATCTACCCCACCACAATATTAATGATAGTAATAATTATTACTCAGGATCAGCACCGTAACCGATGATTTTGTCGCCGATACCTGGTTCTGTGATTACATATATGCGTCCAGTTAGATCTTTTGGAATATCAAGATCATCTTTTGGATGAAAAGGGAAAAGATAATGTAAGTACCCTTTGTTACCACGTACATTCTCATCCATATAAAACTTGCATTCATTTGTAGCCTTAACGTATCCAGAATCACCTATTCTTGATTTAGTTTGATCAAGAGTTATTGTTATGTCATCTATAGAGTTAATAGTGATGTCAAAGTAATATCTGGCCATTAAAGATAATTTTGCATACTCTGTTGATGCAGTATGAGCGCCAACCCAACAGGGATTATACTCAAAATCAGTTGGTATAACTTTACTTAAATTTGCACCGTAAAATGTACCATAAGAGATCACATCATCAAAAAATTCAGGAGGTTTATCGTTGAAAAGTTTTCTGTATAGCTTTTCATTAAAACCAACTATTTTTTTGGGAACATTGCCAATCGTAACAGTTATAACAAATGATCCAAAATAACCAGGAGATCTATCACGTCTAGTTGCATCTCCATATACATTATATGATATAGTGCTTTCAGAAGGTTTTAGCGTTGCTACATCAACAGAGGGGATGTTTGTATCCCAATATTTTGGATAAGTGAAATCAGTATTTATACCTTCATAGATATCACATTCAGGCAACCCTTCAAACTCTGTTCCATTAGCATTTAATTTTCTATTACACATAAGACTAGATATTTTATAGCTTGCATTACCAGTAGCGTTATTTTTAACCGTAAAAAAAACATCATTAGCTTGCCCATCCTCATAAGGACTTTCTGTAACACATGATATAAAAGATATGAAGCTAAAAATAATTACTATTGGTTTGAGTAAAGTCATTACCAACTCCCTCGATACATTTTTCTAACAATTGAAACATCTTTCGTTGTGATATATTTATTCATATCCCCCTCTAACTTTTGTCCAGCATTTATACATTTGTTTGTTGTTGCATAGTTATTGTATATGGATAGGGTAGAAATTAATCTACCCCACCACGATATTAATGATAGTAATAATTATTACTCAGGATCAGCACCGTAACCGATGATTTTGTCGCCGATACCTGGTTCTGTGATTACATATATGCGTCCAGTTAGATCTTTTGGAATATCAAGATCATCTTTTGGATGAAAAGGGAAAAGATAATGTAAGTACCCTTTGTTACCACGTACATTCTCATCCATATAAAACTTGCATTCATTTGTAGCCTTAACGTATCCAGAATCACCTATTCTTGATTTAGTTTGATCAAGAGATACATTGATAGTATTAATATCTTTAACAGTGATATCAAGATAATATCTAGCCGTTAAAGAGAATGTTGCATAATCAGTTAATGTAGTATGAGCACCAACAAAACAAGGGTTATACTCAAAATCAGTTGGTATAACTGAATTTAAAGTTACGCCATAAAATGTACCGTAAGATATTACATCATCAAAAAATTCAAGAGGTTTATCGTTGAAAAGTTTTTTATATAACTCTTCATTAAAACCTACGATCTTTTTTGAAACACCATTAATAGTAACCGTTATGATAAATGACAGAAAGTCAGCAACATCACTCCCAGTTTTAGTAGCATTACCTAAGTGTCCATAAGATGTCGCACTCTTGGAAGGTTTTAGTGTTGCCGAACTAATAGGAGGGGTATTAGTTCCCCAATACTTTTCTCCCAAATATACTTGAGAGTAATCATTTTCAATAATCTCGCACACAGGAGACCACTCATCAAACTCACTACTATCAAAATTGAGTTCTTGCTTACAGTGGATAGTCTCCCTTTTGTAACTTATATCGCTAGGAGTGTTATTTGTAACCTTGAGGTACACTCTATTATTTGGGACTACTATACTTGTACCATTAGTCTTCGTATCACCACATGATATAAAAGATATGAAGCTAAAAATAATTACTATTGGTTTGAGTAAAGTCATTACCAACTCCCTCGATACATTTTTTTAACAGCGGAGGTATCTTTCTTAGTTATATACTTATTGTACTTAGTCATAGTAGAGCTTTTCGGCATGCATTTTTTAGTTGTATCGTATATATTATATGTATTTGTATATATATCAGTACATCTATTACTATCTAACATATTGTGAGTATTTCTAGTGTAAAGTCCACTATATTGCATTATTGAAAAATAGTCATAATTTACTGTTCTTTGATTTACCTGAACTGTTTTTTTAACTGTATAAAACTCTGGATAATAGATATAAAAAGTGATAAACCAGATTTTCACTCTTTTTCTACTCCATTTTATTTGAAGTTGATTGTAATAAAATTTATCAAATAATTTGCCATAGTTAGTATTATCCTTATTGTCTTCTGCTGAAACTTTTACAAATAAATCTCTATCAGGGCGTTGATGTTCATGCTGAAGTCCGATAGTATGCCCTAGTTCATGTTTTATTGTTGCTTGTAATTCATTTTTGCTATAATAGTTGTTAGGATCACTATACTGAGATATTGAAATATTTAGTTTTCCAAAGCTACCTGGCTTATATCCTACTGTAGCACTCCCTGGGGCAGTTATATTCTTCATCTCTATAGAGACACATGATGAACCATAGAACATTGACCAGAATGGTATTCCGCTATGATTACATGGGCGGAAATCAATAATACCCTTAGTCGTTCTTTCCCAATCTTCCATACCAGTAATTAGCGCTGATCTTACATGTGCAGGAACATTACTTCTGATTACATAATATATTCTACCGTTAAACTTCCATCTATTAGTAGTGTTTTGAAAATTTCCAGTTGGGTCAACTCCTTCGTCATTTTCAAGCTCTTCAACATCTTCAGAGTTCTCATTTAGAGCTGCTGTTATGATACCCATATCAGCTAATATGGCATCAGCATCTTCTCCACGTGCTTCAGCATTTAAAAGTTCAATAGATATTGCACCACTAATATCATCGTTACGTAGGACCATATCTCCACCAATCTGTATAGTGTTGTTATCAACACGAGAGACAAAACCAAGTGTTGTTGCATCTGTTATATCGGGTTGAATTTCTTTAACTATCTCAGCAAATTCAGTCTCAAGCTCTACCATCTCATCTTTTAATGTTACTTCTTCTTCAGATATCACCATTACGCCGTCAACATCTGTTTCAGTTGTTCTTTTTCTTGTGATGGTGCTTAAATCTTCTGGTAGGCTAGATATGACATTTTCAATATCAAGAAAACCACCATTAGGTTCTTCTACAGATGCAACTTCCTCATCACTAGGCATACCGATATCATATTTTGCTAGAAGCTCTGCGGACTTCTCTGCAAACTCTAAAGTGGTTACCATAAATTTTTGATACGTTTTACCTGCATCTGTTTTAGGCTCAACCTCTGAAATACTTTTAATAATAGCGTTTGTTTTATTTGCATCACTGCATGAGCTTAAAAGTAAAAAAACAGAGAATAATGATAACATAGGAATAGAATAAAATACTTTTAATAAGAAATTGTTTTTGATGATCTTCATCTTGCACCTCAGGTTTTAGTTTTTTGTTGCATAAGATAAACATTATAGGAATACTATTCGAACTTTAAGTTACGTCCATACTCTATTATTAAATAATACTATAATTAACACCATTATGGTATTATTTAATTTATTATTTCATTCGTAGATTAGAATGTCAACTATTATTAGGCAAAAATCTTTATTTATTATACATCTAGATAGCTATATATTATTACATTTAAATAATATATAGTTATAAACAAAGCTGTGAACTAGGCAATTAAAACGGTTAGATCTCTATAACGTATTATACTACAAGATGAATCAATAATCTTTAATCTGCTCAATTCAAAGACTTTAATGATATAAATTTGATATATATAGTTGGTGGTGTTTTAAAAATATCTTCTATTTATGATGTAAAAATATTTTTTTAACTTTTAACTTTCTAAATTCTATTATAAGATATAAATATTATGTAATAGTATTATAACATAGTAGTTTCTTGGGAATGATTTTTATTACAGATGTTTTTATTTACGTATTTAAGAGTAGTTAATGTTTAGGTATTGTATGCAGATGTGAAAGAGTTCGTTATTAAATATAAAAATGAGTATGATGTAGACAATTTTGATAGTTGTTGCAGTCTTGGTTTTATATATAGTGGTGGTGACGCTAAAGGTCATGTATTATTAGATATGCTTAGTAGTACAAATAAAATAATTAATTTATTAGGGTGAAAATTATGAGTAGGTATACAAAAGTTTTAATTGTTGTTCTTATAGGGTTGCTAATATTTACACTTGCAAGAGCAATGTTATTTATTATTAATTTTGATACTTTTTCAATGTATAGTTTAGGTGATATAATATCAACATTTATAGGAGGTATACGGTTTGATCTCTCTATTCTTCTAACGCTATTATCGCCTTTCATTGTTCTCTTGCTTCTACCAATTAAAAATATGGTTTTCCATAAGATACTACTATGGTGCGTATTTGTTGAGTATGTGGTACTTGGATTTGTAGCAGGAACAGATGTAGGTTTTTATACAGCAAGAGGTAGACATATTACGAATGATTTTTTTCTACTAGGAAATGATTTAGGTTTTATTATTGATATTATTCCATCATATATTTTTCCAATTATTTTATTAATTATAGTTTGTATTGTATTAGGTTATTTTTGGCATAAATTTGTAAATATAAAATTAAAGCCTGATCTACAATTTATGCCATTTAATATTCTAATATTTATTATTCTTATCCCTTTATTATATATTCCTATTAGAGGTAATCTAGATTCAAAACCTATTCATATTATTGATGCTTTTGATAAAGATGCAACGTTAGGCAATCTGAAACTTAATGGAGTGTTCTCTATCTTTAAATATAGTGATGATGATGTTGTAGATCTATCAAAATATAATTTTTTTGATAATGCTACAGCACAAGAGATAGTAGATAATTTTACTGTTAGTAGAGAGAGATGTAATACTGATATTATAGAAAGCTTATCTAATAAAGGTGTTAATATAGTTTTTATTATACTTGAGGGAGTACCAGCCCCATTAGTAGGTTCTTTTAGTAATAATAATCAAGGCTTAACAAAAAACATTGATAACTTATCATTAAAAAGTGTTAAATTTAATAATCATTATTCGCCTAATAGAAGATCAATTGCATCTTTACAAGCGGTAATGACAGCTATCCCACCTATAGGTTCTATTCCATCAATAGGATTTGGATTAGAGTCTTACTTTACTGGAAATATCGGACATATTTTTGTAGAGAATGGTTACAATACCTTGCTTATTCAGAGTGCTAAAAGAAGATCATATTATGTAGATTCAATATCAAAAAGTTTAGGTTTTGAACAGTATTATGGTAAAGAAGATGTACCAATTATATTAGATTATAAAGATAAAAATGGAGCATATTTTGGTTGGGATTATGAAACGTTAATGTTTTTATCAGATAAAATAGATGAGCTTTATATTAAAAATAGAAAACCATTTTTAGCATTTAGTTTTTTAGGCACAACGCATGATCCGTTACCAGAGTTGCCATCAGAGTTCAATATGTTTGATCCAGAGTCTGATTCCAATGCGGGCTTTAAAAACACAATTATATATACAGATTGGGCGATAGGCGAGTTTATGAATTCAATCAAAGATAAACCATATTATGATAATACAGTTTTTATTATTTCATCAGATCATAGTGTAGGGAAAGGTATTACTTCTCAATATCCATACGATCATTTAATACCATTAATGATATACTCTCCAAAAATGGATAAGAGTATTGAAATAGATTACATTACAACTCATTTAGATATTTCAGAAACGTTATACGATATTGCAAAGATTGATAATGTGTCAAAAGCTGGATCATTATTTTGTAAAGATGAGAACTCATTAGCAATGCTTTTTAATGGAGATTTAATTACAATGGTTACAGATGATGGACATGCATCTCTCACTTTTGATAAAGTAATTAGTAGTGATTTAAAAGATAACTCTACTGCTAGATTAGAAGGATTACAAAATTATCTAAAAGCCTATTATCAGGTTATTGTATCTAAGTTTAATAAGTAATAGTATGAAAATATTGTAATATTTTGTTGAGTAAATTAATGAACCCTTTATCTTAAAATTAAAATAAAGGGTTCATTGAATTTATGCCATATAATTCTTTATTTTTCTATAGATGTTTTTATATTATCTTCTTTTATGTTCAAAAATATTTTGAGTTTCAACTTTTTAAGTTGTGATATACTATATATTAATATGTATGATAATTTTACAACAGGGGAATTTAGGGATATGAAATTTTTTACAATTATGATTATGTCGATGTTTATGTTTTTAGGGGTAGTGAGTGTATCTATATCTTATGCAGATGATAAAAAGTTAGTAGAGAGATATAGTAAAGAGTGTAGGAAAGGCAACGTTGAACGTTGTACTAATCTTGGCGATATTTATTATAACGGAAACGGTGTACCAGTTGATTATAATAAAGCTAGCGAATTTTATGATAAAGCTTGTAATGGTGGGGAGACAGATGGCTGTATAAATTTTGTAACTATGTATATGGAAGGCAAAGACAGAACAATAAGTTATGATAAAGTATTAAGTATATCAAACAAAATAGTCGCTAAATATGAGAAAGCTTGCGATGGTGGAGATTTTGAAAGTTGTACTTCTCTTGGAGTTATATATGATAATGGCGATGTAGCAGAGGCTAGTTACAAAAAAGCTTTTGAACTATATACGATAGCATGTTCTGGAGATTATGCGGGTGGGTGTTATAATCTTGGCAATAGCTATTATTTCGGCAGGGGTTCGTCTATAGATTATAAAAAAGCTTTTGAACTATTTAAAAAAGCTTGTGATGATGGAGTTATTACGAGCTGTCATAATCTTGGAATTATGTATCTTGATGGCAAAGGTGTACCGGTAGATTTAAAAAAAGCAGTTGAGTTACTTAAGAACGCTTGTGATGATTCAGACGCTAAAGGTTGCTATAGTCTTGGATACCTATATTACAAAGGCAAGCACCTGCCTTTAGATTATGATAAGGCATTAAATATCATCGACAAAAGCTGTGATCTAGGGGATAGAGATGGTTGTAGACTCTATAAAAAAATAAATAGAAATAAAAGAAAATAGTTTTGAATATTCAGTTTGAAATTTTACTATATGGGTTGTAATATGAAATTTTTTACAGTTGTGATTATGTTTATGTTTTTAGGATTAGTTAGTGTGTCTATATCTTATGCAGATGATAAAGCGTTAGTAGAGATATAGTAAAGAGTGTAAGGATAAAAACGCAAAAAGCTGTTATAAGCTTGGTTTAATGTATGCAAGTGGAGATGGTGTTAAGCAAGATGAAAGTAAAGCTAAAGAGTTTTATAAAAAGGCTTGTGATGGAGGTAGCTCTGAAGGTTGTGTATCTTTAGAGATGTTGAACAGTGCGAATAAGGTATTCAATTTACTAGGCACATAACGTTCTGTGAGATCATTGAGAGGTTTGAGAATATAATTTACTAAAATAAGTTATAATAGCCCTAAGCTATAAGGTTATATTGGTTTTAATCAAAATTATAACAAGATACATTTTACTATTTCTGAGAAATCTTGTTCAAGGTAGAAATAGCTATGAAAAATGAAAAAATTTTAGAGTTCAAGATGTTATTAAAAAGTGAAATCACAGAAACATATTTATCACTTAGCGGGGAAAAAATTGAGTGGATATGGGATCTTATCAGATGATGGGGATAGGTAGTATACCTATTGTGTATAATACATCATCTAATTTAGAAGAATTAATTGGCGACAATCAAGATGAGATAAAGTCATTACATTGTAAGTGGAATACGAGTGATTGGGATGGATCATTTGATACGACTAATTTACAAACTATGAATATAATGCTGTTTGAGAATATGTTATTGGTAGATAGCGATAAGTTTGCAGAGGTTAAACAGTTATTAATTGAAGCAATGCTTGATACTCTTGTGGAGTTGAAAGACGAGAAATTATTTAACGATAGGTGCGAAAAATTGATACTATGTTTCAGCCTTTCAGATCACAGTAATTTAGATAATGAAATCGCTTGGATATCTAAGATAAATAGTAAGTATAATAGTTCTGAGTACATTAGATATAGAACTCAAACTACTAGCAGTAGTAAGAGCGTCGATAACAGTGATGTTAATATAACTAAGATCACATCAAGTAAGTTAATAGAGAATATATGATTGTTTTACTAAGGGGTGTTTGATGAAGGTTCTTATTGCTATTTTTTGTTTATTAGGTGTAGTACTGATTTATTTAAATTTTACAGATGCTACAAAGCTAGCAGAAAGGTATGCAGTAGCATGTGATGATGGCAGTATAGAAGCATGTAACGAGCTTGGGGATATGTATGCAACGGGCAAGGGTGTATCAATAGATTACAAAAAAGCTAGTCAACTATATAACAAAGCTTGTGATGATGGAAATGCTAGTGGCTGTTATAATCTTGGTGTTATATATTATTACGGCAGAGGCGTACCAGTAGATTACAAAAAAGCTAGTCAACTATATGGTAAAGCATGTGATGATGGCGATATAGAGGCATGTAACGAGCTTGGAGATATATATGCAACTGGCGAAGGCGTACCTGTAGATTATATAAAAGCAGGCTACATGTATGATATCGCTTGTGACGAAGGTGTTGATGATGCTTGTACAAGGCTTAAAGATTTATTTGCAGCAAGTTCTAGATATGCTGGAGAATACGATAAGATAGCTGTAACATTTTTGGATAAATGCTACGATGGAGATGTAGATGCGTGTAGCAATCTAGGACGAGTTTTACACGGAGGACAAGGGGTGGAGCAAAATAATGTTAAAGCGTTATCACTTTTTAGAGAGGCTTGTGAAAACGGATCAATAAAAGGATGTTCAAATCTAGGATATATGTATCAGTACGGTTTAGGAGTTACTCAAGACCTTAAAGAGGCTGTTAGTATATATAGAGATGCTTGTGAAAGAGGTGGAATAGGTAGTTGTTTCAATCTTGGAGTTATGTATGATGAAGGTTTTGGAGTTAAAAAAGATAAAGTTGAAGCGAGTAAAATATATGAAAAAGTTTGTTCAGGTGGACATATAGATGGTTGTTATAATTTAGGCAATATGTATTTGCAAGGAGAGGGTGTAGTTAAGGATTACGATAAAGCGTTGTTCTTATACAGACAAGCATGTGCAGGAAATAACGACTCTGCTTGCCACAACTTCAATTCAGTTTACAATAAATTATGTTCAAATAATTCTAAAACATACTGTTCAAAATATGAGAAAATTACGGATATGAATTAGATATATTTTAGTAGGAAAGAGTAGTGAGAAGATAGTTTTGATTAATAAAATACGATAAGGGTTTTAAAAAAAAGGAGAGATAAGATGATGTTTTACAGATTATGCTTACTTGTTTTATTTTTTTCTTTTCTAACAAGTACAGTTGTATTAGCAGATGAGAGTATAAGTGAAAAAGAACCTAGTCAAGAAGAGGTTATACAGATAAAGAAACTGAGAGCGTTAGAAACTGAAAAACAGAAAGTAAGTTTTTTTTATCTGATGGGTGGAGGAGGATATACTTGTTATAACTCTATTCTTGATTATAATTGTCTTAATATGAAAAATAGAGATTACGTTGATGGTTTCGCAATTAATCTACTTGGTGGTTGGCAGGTAAACAAGTATTTTGCTATGGAGGCAGGGATAGATTATATACAGGCAGAGTATAGAAGTTTGAATTTTAAATACACTGTTTTAGCTCAACCGTATATAGAGATAAATAAATCATGGAGCATTATGCCAAAAATAGGTGTAGGCTTTTTGATATTAGGCGTTCTTTCTCAGGTTATTGAGCAAGAGTACTCAACTCAACCTGTAGGTTTTGATGTTTATGGTGTAATTGGTTTAAGAGCAAATTATAAAAAGTTTATGTTCGGCTTATCGTATGAGCAAAATCTTTATGGACAAACAAATACTTTTATGGTTGTAACAGAAGTTGGTGTAAAATTTTAATAAAAAATGGAGAATTAGGACTATGAAATTTTTTACAATTATGTTTCTATTTTTAGGATTAGTGAGTGTGTCTATATCGTATGCAGATGATAAAGCGTTAGTTGATAAATATAGCAAAGAGTGTGAGAAAGGAAATGCTGATAGTTGTTTTGAACTTGGAGTTATATATGATATGGGCGATGGTGTGCCAGTAGATTATAAGCAATCATTTAAGCTATATAAAAAAGCTTGTGATGGTGGAAATTATAGTGGTTGTTATAATCTTGGAGTTATGTATATGGATGGCGAAGGTGTACCAGTAGATTATAAAAAAGCTAGTGAATTATATGATAAAGTTTGTGATGGTGGAGTGGTTGAGGGTTGTTCTAATCTTGGAATTATGTATCTTGATGGCAGAGGCGTGGCAGTAGATTATAAGAAAGCATTTAAGCTATATGATAAAGCTTGTACAGGTGGCTCGGCTAATGGCTGTTACAATCTTGGATTAATGTATTATAATAGCGATGGTGTACCAGTAGACTATAAAAAAGCTAGTAAATTTTATAACAAGGCGTGTGATGGTGGACATGCAGAGGGCTGTCATAATCTTGGATTAATGTATTATGATGGCGATGGTGTACCAGTAGATTATAAGAAAGCTAGTGAATTATTTAACAAGGCGTGTGCTGGTGGACATGTTGCTGGCTGTTACAATCTTGGATTAATGTATTATAATAGCGATGGTGTACCAGTAGATTATAAAAAAGCTATGGAGCTATTTGATAAAGTTTGTGATGGTTCTGATGCAGATGGTTGTTATAGTCTTGGATATATGTATTATAACGGCGAAGGCGTACCAGTAGACTATAAAAAAGCTAGTGTATTATTTAACCAAGCTTGTGATGGTGGCAATACTGATAGCTGTACCGTGCTTGGATATATGTATTATAACGGCGAAGGCGTGCGAGTAGATAAGAGAAAAGCTAGTGAATTATATAAAAAAGCTAGTGATGGTGGAAATTATAGTGATTGTTATAATCTTGGAGTTATGTAGATGGATGGCGAAGGTGTACCAGTAGATTATAAAAAAGCTAGTGAATTATACGATAAAGCATTAAGTTTAGCTAAAAAAGGGTGTGAACTTGGTAACGTAAAAGGTTGCGATTTATATAAAATGATAAAAGACGAAATGAAGAAATAATTTTAACTATTTTATTTTAGCAAAGCTTTACTAGAGGGGAATTTAGGGCTATGAAATTTTTTACAGTTACTTTTATGTTTGTGTTTATGTTTTTAGGTATAGTGATTGTACCTATATCTTATGCAGATGATAAAGCGTTAATTGAAAAACATAGTAAAGAGTGTGAGAAAGGCAACCTTGATAGTTGTTTTGAACTTGGACTTATGTATTATTACGGCAAAGTTGTACCAGAAGATTATAAAAAAGCAGTTAAGTTATTTAACAAAGCGTGTGATGGTGGAAATACTGAAGGTTGTTATAATCTTGGAGTTATGTATGATACTGGCAGAGGGGTGCCTGTAGATTATAAAAAAGCTTGTGAGCTATATACTAAATCTTGTGATGGTGGAAATGCTCAGGGATGTTTTAATCTTGGAGTTATGTATGCTAACGGCGAAGGCGTGCGAGTAGATAAGAGAAAAGCTAGTGAATTATATAGTAAAGCTTGTGATGGTGGAAATGCTAGTGATGGTGGAAATTATAGTGGTTGTTATAATCTTGGAGTTATGTATATGGATGGCGAAGGTGTACCAGTAGATTATAAAAAAGCTAGTGAATTATATGATAAAACATTAAGTCTATTAAAAAAAGCTTGTGATCTTGGTAATCAAATGGGTTGTGATAATTATAAAATTATCTACAAATGGGTTGTGATACATACAAAATATTATACGACGAAATGAGAAAATAATCGCAACTCATAAGTTCAAATTCTCAACATAAATCAATTATTTATAAATATAATCAGAGGGTGTTTTTAATTTCTAAAACCCCTCTATTTTTTTTGTTCAAAAATTTTAATATCAACTTAGCTATTAAATTATGCTACATTATATTAACGTACTTTTCATAATATTTTTTAGGAGAATTTTAATGATGAGATTTTTTAATATCAATTTATTTATCATCACAATTTTATCTATGTTTATAATTTCATGTGCTGGTAAAACTCCTCTAAGTCAGTATGAAAAGGAGGCAAATATTGCACGTAAATTATGTGCAAGTGGAGAGCCTACTGGGTGTTATGATTTAGCAGCACTATATCTTGCAGATAAGATCGTAGATGTAGAAGAAGAAAATGATCATGATCGTGAAGCATTCAATTTGCTTACTAAGGCTTGTGATGGTGGACATGCAGAAGGCTGTTACAATCTTGGATATATGTATTCTAAAGGCATAAGCATACCAGTAGATAAGGAAAAAGCTAGTCGGATATATGGTAAAGCTTGTGACGGTGGAATTCTTGAAAGTTGTACTAATCTTGGAGTAATATATGAGCAAGGCGTAGGTATATCTGTTGATTATAAAAAAGCTTGTGAGCTATATACTAAATCTTGTGATGGTGGATATGCTCAGGGATGTTTTAATCTTGGATTAATACACGATAAAGGTTTAGGCGTACCAGTAGATTATAAAAAAGCTAGCGAACTATATGTTAAATCTTGTGATGATGGATTTGCACTTAGCTGTGTTACTCTTGGCATTATGTATGATGGTGGCGACGGTGTACCTATTGATTATAAAAAGGCTAGTGAGTTATATAAAAAATCTTGTGATGGTAATAATGCTCAAGGTTGCAGTCTTCTTGGGAATATGTATTTTAAAGGAAATTATGTTTCAGAGGATCGCTATGAAGCATTAATACTGTTTAGTAAAAGTTGTGATCTTGGAAGCGTATCTGGTTGTAAATTATATAATATAATATACAAGGCTATGAAAAAATAATTTTCAACATATATCAACTTAGCTATTAAATTATGCTACATTATATTAACGTACTTTTCATAATATTTTTTAGGAGAATTTTAATGATGAGATTTTTTAATATTAATTTATTTATCATCACAATTTTATCTATGTTTATAATTTCATGTGCGAATAAATCAAGTTACCTTCATAAAGCATGTGATGATGGATATGCACAGGGATGTTTTAATCTTGGATATATGTATTATCAAGGCGAAGGCGTGCCAGTAGACTTCAAAAAAGCTGGAGGGCTATATAGCAAGGCTTGTGATGGTGGAGATGCTCAGGGTTGTATTCTTCTTGGAGGTATGTATGTAGTAGGCGAAGGTGTTCCAGTTGATTACGATAAAGCGTTGAAACTATTTAAAAAAACCTGTGAGCTTGGTAATCAATGGGGTTGTGATGCATATCAAATGATATACGACGATATGGAAAAATAATCTGAACTATTTTATTTATAGTGAGAATATTATATATTAAGGTTTGATAAAATTTTACTACAGGGGAATTTAGGATTATGAAATTTTTTACAGTTGCGATTATGTTTATGTTTTTAGGTATAGTGAGTGTGTCAGTATTTTATGCAGATGATAAAGCGTTAATTGATAAACTTAGTGAAGAGTGTGATAAAGGCAACGCTGAAAGTTGTTTTGAACTTGGGAATATGTATGATACTGGCAAAGGTGTGCTAGTAGATTATAAAAAAGCTAGCGTATTATATAACAAAGCTTGTGATGGTGGGATTACTAGTGGCTGTTATAATCTTGGATT
>CAMQYS010000035.1 GCA_947039395.1 uncultured Deferribacteraceae bacterium
ATTGTGTGAATATTATAAATGATACAGATTTAAGACAGTTTTAAAAGATAATTAATGAGAATAGGCATAACTTCTTGTTAATTAGTTTCAAAATCCTTAATTTCTGTTTTTTGTGGTAGGTAGAGAAACTCTAGACTCTCTACCTATCTTTTTTAATTAACTTTATCTATAATTACACTATAATTGTCTCAATAAATAACCAAAAAACCAATAAATCACACTAAAGATTAGCTTAAGCTAATCTTTTAGCTTGACAAAACCTATTAAAATACTTAGTCTTGACTAAAGTCTTTATACGAATATGAATATAAATATAAATTTAGAGTATTTTCTTCTAAATCATTCAATATTATGTATGTTATTACGTTTTTATTATGGATTATGGTGTAGTTAGTTTATGAAGTTTATAGGATTAATTTATAATATTTCTTTATTTGTAACGATTATCATATTAACCACGTCAATTTTTTCAAAAAATATTTACGCTCTTGATAATGAAACGGCAACTATCACTTCAATAGATAGTAATAGCTCAAAATTAGATGATGATGAGCTAGATGCTGTTTTAGATGATGAATATCTTGATGAAATAGAAGATTTTTTTGATATGGGAGATGTTAATGTGGTTGAAAAGTTAAATAAACTTGAAAATACAGGTAAAACGACTATCCCTAGAGATTTTATTGAAAATCTACCAACAGGTAATGGAAATATAACAGATATTTTAAAGATTGTACCGGGTGTTCAGTTTAGTAACGATGCTAGAAGTTCATCATCGGCAGGTGAGATCGCACCTGATGAGATCTCTATATCAGGTGGTAAAACGTATGAGAACCTTTTTATGCTTGATGGAATAAGTAATTCAAGTTCTCTTGATCCTGCATCTAAGAACCCTTATCAAGCTAATGATGTATCTGGTGGTTCGTATAAATTTTTTATAGATTCCTCTATTATTAAAGATATTATCGTCTATGACAGTAATGTTCCCGCTTCGTATGGTGGTTTTACAGGTGGTGTTGTTGATATTGTCACAAAAACACCTGATGATGAGTTTAAACTTGATTACTCATATAAGTTTACAGGTTCAGAATTTACACATTTTTTTATAACAGAGGAGGAGAGGTATTTGAATAGTTTATCTAACAATATTTCTAACCAGTTAGATTTTTCTAAAAGTTTTCACTCTCTCTCATCATCTATTCCTATAACTGATGATTTTGGAGTATTGTTAAGTTATAAATTAAATCGCTCTACAATTCCTTTAAACTATTTTAATAGATATAAGGATCAAAGCAGAACTGCTCAAACAGCTTTCCTAAAGGGTGTGTATAATATTGATGGTTCAAGCTTTATAGATCTAACAACTTCTTACTCTCCAAATCATGGTGATTATTTTATAAAAAACACTCTTAATAGTGATTTTATAATTAAAGGTGGTGGTGTTTTCTCATCATTAAATTATCATAATGAGATCGGTGATAATAAAATCAAAGTTCATGTTGATTATAATTATTCAGAAAATTCAAGAGAAGCTCCACAAGACTTTAAATCATGGATAGCATCAGATAATAAGCCGTGGGGAGAGATAGTTAATAATGGTGATGATCCAACAAGGACTGCAATTAGTGCTGAAGGTGGATGGGGTAGTATATATAAAACAGAGCAGAGTAGTAATGTATCGTTTGATCACACAATTAAAAATCTTAAATTAGCAGGTACGCATGAATTCTCTTACGGTTTATCTTATAAGTATACTCAAGGAAGACATAACCGAAAAGAGGAGGCTATTTTATATAATGAGGTAGCGGAGTCAGTTGATACGAATTGTGATGGAGATACAGGAACTTGTGTTGATGGAGAACAATATTTCTCTGGTAGAACGATAACACCAGCTTCTAATGTTTTTGCTTTAGTTAATGAGTATGTAGTTTACGCTCAAGATAGCTGGAAGTTTTATAGATTTAACTTACGAATAGGGCTTCGTGTAACATACGATGATTTTATGGATAATGTTAATTTTGCACCAAGGACAGAGTTAAAATACGATATTTTTAATGACAACTCTACTGTTATTACAGCAGGGTATAATAGGTATTACAGTGCTACACTTCTTGCAAATAAGTTAAAGGAAGGTATACTTCCTAGTTACTTAGAGAGACGTTGGACGTATAGAAATCAACTGCAAGAGTGGGAACCTATCTCTGATGGAACGAAAGTATCTTATAATTTTAGTGAGCTTGCAACCCCTTATGTTGATGAGTTTGTGGCAGCTGTTGATCAAGAGGTTTTAGGTGGTTACTTATCTTTAAAATATATAGCACGGCTTAGCGATGATGGGTTTGCAAGAGAACATGGCGATACAGAGGCTGATGGTGTATCGTACTATAGATTAAATAATAACGGTAGTGGTACATATCAGTCGGTACAGATGAAGTATGATAGAAAATGGACAAATCATCGTATAGCTTTCAATGTTGCATGGCAACACTCTACAACATCTAATAACAGTTATGAGGATATTTTCAATCTAGAGGATCTTGATAAGCGTGTTGTTTATAATGGCAATGTAATCTCGTTAAGTGAGCTTCCTAAAGATAACTATAATAAACCAGTAGTAGTTAATTTAGCATATACTGGTACTTTTTTTAAATATTTCAAGTTCTCTACTTTCTTAACGTTTCAATCTCCTTATAAACAGCTAGAGATCACATCTAATGATTACTTGTTAGGTTTAGGACCTGTTGATCCATCAACTGGTAAACCAACTCAGATATTAACCTCTGTATATGAAACAAAAACTCGTGGTACAACATTTCTTTTAGATTGTGTTATCACTTTTGAAAAGAGGGTGTCTGAAATAGCACAAGTTTCAGTATCATTAGAGATAAATAATTTACTTAACATAAAAAATGATACTGGATCAGATTATAGAACATCAACTACCTCTTCAACGTATGAGATAGGTAGACAATTTTGGTTAAAGGTGAGTTATGAGTATTAATATTAGTAATAAAATTATATCAGTGGAAGATCTTGAACATACTTATGGAAGTAATAAAGTTTTACATGGGATAAACCTTTCAGTTGATAAAGGAAAAGTTTTTGGATTATTAGGTAAAAATGGTGCAGGCAAAACAACTACAATAAATATAATGATGGGGTTTCTTAAACCAGATTCAGGTAGATGCTTAATTTTTGATGAAAACTCTTACTCATTATCAAATAATACAAAATCTAAGATAGCGTTACTTCATGAGGGACACTTAGCTTATGACTTTATGAGTATTGATGAAACGGAACAATTTTATCAATCATTTTATAAAGCATGGGATAAAGAGATATATGCTTATCTTATAAAAAAATTAGGGTTGAAGAGATCTCATAAGATAAAAAATATGTCTTGTGGTCAACGTTCGCAAGTTACATTAGCTGTTCTTATGGCACAGAACGCAGATTTATTAATGCTTGATGATTTTTCTATGGGGTTAGATGCAGGATATAGAAGATTATTTCTTGATAACTTAAATGATTATGTTCAAAAAAGAGAGAAAACAGTTCTTGTAACAACTCATATTGTGCAAGATATAGAAAGGTTTGTTGATGAGGCAATTCTTATTGATAAAGGAAGAGTTATTGTTTCTGGAAAAATTAATAATCTAGGTGATGGGTTACATGGATACCGTATAAATCTTGATGTAGATATCCAGTTATTAAATAATTATACAGAGATTAAGGATATCTCTACAAATAATAGATGTTACGAAGTTATCACTTATATTAAACCTGTTGAGGCAGATATTTTTTTTAGTAAAGCATTAAGTAAGAAGATAGATTATGAGTATTTCAATTTAACATTAGAAGATACTTTTATCGCACTTACTGGTAAATATTAAGAGGTATATATGATTAAAAGTATTTGGTTAAAAGAATATATAAAATTAAAAAAGATATTGATAATACTTCTGCTTATCCACATGGTAGTAGCGTTATATTATTTTATAACATTGCGTGGTGGTTTTGAAATGGTAACACCAGTTCAGATATGGTTAGATATAGTTGCTAAGAACTCAATTTATTTCTATAGATATGAGGTAGTGTTTTACGGAACAGCTATTGCGTTAGGAGTGTTTCAGTTTTTACCAGAGGTTATAAAAAGGTGTTTTCGTATCTCATGTCACCTTCCTATGAATGAGTACCTTATGACTGCTAGCATGATCTCATTTAGTATTTTGTTTTTAACTTTATTACTTGTGATTGATACAGTTCTGATATCTGTAGTATCTTCATTATTTTTTCCTTATGACATATATAGTTTAATTCCAAAAGTGATGCTTTATTGGTATTTAGAATCTGTGTTAGTTTATATGATCGCCTCAATTCTTACACTTGAACCGCTATGGAAAAATAAGATAAAGATAGCTGTTTTAATAGTAGGTATAGTGACGTTAATTGACGTTACAGTTTATAAAACAGATATTTATTATCTGTTTATAATAATGGCAATTGTGATAATTTCTATACCGATAATTTACTATCCAGCTATAAGATTTAGAAAAGGGGTTATGTGATGAAATATATAGCAAGAGTATCAATACTAATCATTGCGGTGTTATCATTTTCTAAGTTTATACCTCAATATTACTCTAAGATTTTTTCAGAACGAGTAAATCATCCTATTACATTTTATAGTGAGGTTTTAAACGATTTTATTTTCCGTACAAATGATAAATCTTTTGAATTTAGATATTTTGATAGTAATGGAGATAACTATACAAAAAAAGAGTATTCATCATTACTACCGATGCTTTTTAGTAGAGAGTTAAAAATTTGGGATAAATATCCAAAAAGTATAGATGGCAAAGAGATCCCAGTAGATGTTGCAATAAGAGAGAGTGATTTTCTTGGAATTTATCCTAAATCAATTGATAGATCTATGAGGATGATTGATTTATATCCGTTATTTGATTCAAGTGGAGAGTATTCGACTATTCAAATGCCACCAGATCTTTTTAGAATAAATAAGAAGATGGAGTTTATTGATGCTGCTACCAATAAGATTAATGATAATAAAAGTCAGCTACATACGAAGCTTTTAGTTGATGCTGGATTTAAGTTTCCAGCAAAGATTATTGCTGGAAATCCAACGACAAAAAAACAGTATGATTTTGGATACTTTATATTAGATTCATCAGATAGTTTATATCATCTGTTTTCTATTAAGGGTAAACCTTTTATCAGAAAAACAGGGGTAAAAATAGATGAAGCTATTATATATATAACTGTTGAAGAGAATAGAAACCTTCCTAACTATGGATTAATTGTAACAGATAATGGTTCTGTATATAGCTTATTAAAAGATAAGTATAGATTAGATAAATTATCACTTGGTGCGTATGATCCTTATAATGATAAGCTTAAATATTATTTAAATCCTTTGATTATATCTATCACTATATCTAATAATTATCATGAGAATATATATATATCAGATAGATCCAGCAATGCACTCGCATCACATTTTTATAAATATGGAGATCAGCTATCACCTTTATATAGGTTGATATATGATACTGTTTTTCCATTTATAATTGCGACAGATGCAAGAAGTTTTGCATATTATCAAGAGTTTAGATTTTCAAACAATATGATAGATGCGTATCTGTTTACATCTTTATTAACAATATTATACCTTATGTATTTAATAGCTATTAGGGAGAGAGATAGAGTTATATTTTCAATAGATTTAATGTTGATATTTTTAGGTGGGATATATTCGTTGTTAGCAATTTTTATTTTAGATGGGATTAGGAGATATAAATAGTGAATATAAAATTAGTTATTGATTATGGTGTAATAGGTTTATTAGCAGTAATGAGTGTGATAGCTTTAGCTGTTGCAATAGAGAGGATAAGATTTTATAAAGAGGTTAATCCTAACGATTATTCAGCCATTCAACTTTATGAAGTAGCATTAACAAAACATCTACATATCATCGCAACGATAGGCAGTAACGCTCCTTATGTGGGATTGTTAGGTACAGTTATGGGTATTATGTATACATTTGTTTCGCTAGGTGGAAACTCAACAGGTGGAAATATTCCAGAGATAATGACAGGCTTAGCGTTAGCATTAAAAGCAACAGCTGCTGGATTACTGGCTGCTATTCCTGCGATGGTTATATATAATTTTCTAAATAGAAAAGTTACTGAACTTATGTTGATTAAGGAGGCAATGAGTGAGAGAGAGAAGCTTTGACTCAATAAATGTAGTCCCTTTTATAGATATCATGTTAGTACTTTTAACGATAGTATTAGCAACAGCAACTTTTGTAAAAACAGGAGTTATTCCTATTGCTTTACCAGAATCAACATACTCTGAAACAGCTGTAGAAACTATCACGATCTCTATATCATCAGATGGTATTTTTTACTATGAAGATAAGAGTGTAGATATCTCTCAATTAAAATCTCTATTTACTACTTTAGAAAAAGACTCAAATATAACGGTGCGTGCAGATAAGGAGTCAACTATTCAATTTTTTGCAGAGCTTATGAGTTTGCTGCAAGAAGTAGGGTTTGAGAATGTTAATCTACAGACAGAAAAGAGTAGTTAATTATGGTAAGGTCAGCATTAGAATCGATTGCAATCCATATAATAATTCTTGTATTAATTTTTATGGGACCGATCGTTAAAGGTGGTAATTCTTTTGGTTACGGTACATCTTCGCTATCTATATCTACATCAATCATTACAGGTAATGCAGGTTCATCAGATGAAGCCGCATCTTTAGTACAAGAAGAGGTATCTGTTGGTGTGGCACAACAAGAAGTTATAAAAAAGATGGAGAAGAAGTCAAATAGTGAAGTAGCGAACCAAGAACAAGTTGATGAGAACATAGATAAGAAGATAGAAGAGAAGATTGTAAAAAATAGTGAAAGTGGTATAGAGGTTAAACCTAAAAAGTTGGAGTCAAGTGTAGAAGATAACCAAGATATTAACAGTTTCCAAGATGAGTATAATTATGATTCTCAATCAGATTACTCACAAGTAGCATCTATTCCAAAACAATCATTAGATGGGGTTATTGGTATGGAAGGAGTAGGTACTGGAGGTGGAACTGGAACAGGATCAGACTCTCAAGTTTCAGGTTCAGAGAGAGGAATTATATCTTTAAAAGATGTAGATACTATACCAAGAGCATTATCAAGCATTAAACCAAATTATCCAAAATATGCAAAAGATAATAGGATTGAGGGGCGAGTACTTGTAAGGTTTATATTGAATGAAGAAGGGGCTGTTGAATCTCCATTAGTTGTAAAAGCAAGTCCAGTAAATATATTTGAGACATCAGCATTAAAGGCGGTTAGTCAATGGAAGTTTACTCCTGCTATAAAAGATGGAGTAATTGTTAAAGTGGGAATGGTTGTCGCTGTGAAGTTTAAATTAGAAGAGAATTAGATTAGTTGGATATATTAAATTAGATTTAAGGAGTTTGTTTGTGAATAATAGTTTTATTAAAAAGATTACGGTTTTACTTTTTCTATTACTGATTGGGCTTGTAAATATAGGGTATGCAAAAAAAGATGAGAAATTAATGAAAGATATTAAAGATAGCGATCCGTTACCATTTAGTGATCAGATAGTAGTTGGAAAATTAAAAAACGGATTAACATATTATATTAAGCAGAATAATTTTCCAGTAAATAAAATTGAGATGCGTTTAAATATCAGAAGTGGTTCTTTAGATGAAAATGAAAATGAACAAGGTGTTGCACATTTTGTTGAACATATGGCGTTCAACGGTACTAAAAACTTTAAAGGTAATGATGTAATAGCATTTTTAGAAAAAGTTGGATTAAGTTTTGGTACACATAGTAATGCATCAACATCAACAGATTATACTAATTATCAGTTGAGTATTCCATCAGATAATCCAAAATTAATAGAAGACTCATTTAAGATTTTTAGAGATTGGGCAGATGCTATTTCATTTGATAAAAATGAGATAGAGAAAGAGAAGGGAGTTATTATTGAAGAGTTTAATAGTCGTAACGACTCTAGATATAGATTGGGAGTAAAAAATAGAGAGATACTCTTTAAAGACTCATTATATGCAGTACGAGATCCTATCGGAAAAATGGATATTATATCCAATGCAGATAGAACTCTTCTTAAAGGATATTATGATAAATGGTATAGAGCATCAAATATGTCTATAGTGGTTGTTGGTGATCTTGATGTTAAACAGATTATAAAGATAATCGAGAGTACATTTTCATCTCTTAGTATAGATGAACTACCTCAAAAGGCAGATAAACAGATTCCTATACAGAAGGGGTTAAGAGTTTCTACAATCTCTGATCCAGAAGCTAAGTCATCATCAGTAACAATTAGTTATTTAAAAGATGAACAAAGAGTAAAAACATATGGTGACTTAAAGAAGCGTCTACTAGAACAAGCTAGTATTAGTATGTTAAATAGACGAGTGTCATTAAGGATATTAGAAGATAAAAGCGATCTAATAAGCTTCTCTTCAGCAACTAATAATTATGCAGATAATTTTTATGTTACACGATTTAATATCGTATCAACGCCAACAAATATTAGTTCTGATATAGAGGCTTTATTAGTAGAGATAGAAAATGTTAAGCGTAATGGGTTTAATCAAAAAGAGTTAGATGAGTTTATATTAAAACAACAATCAGTATTAACAAGATTTACTCAACCAGATTATAAAGATAGTTCAGATAGAATTGCAACAATGATATCATCATATGATACTAGAAAAGGTTATTTAACAGAGTATCATCAAGATAAGATATTATTTAATAAAATTTTTGAAGAGAGTAAATTAAGTGATTATAATAAAGCATTTAATAAGCTTATAGATAATGAAAACAAAGTTGTTATAGTTGCTGTTCCAGAGCGTGATCTTGATAAAATATCATTTGATAGTAAATCTTTTAAAGCTATAGAAAGCAAAGTATCTAAAATGAAAATTGAGAAGTATAGAGGTATTGATGCTATCACAACTCTTATAGATAAAAAAATAGTTTTAGGTAAGATTAAATCAAAGAAGAGTTATAAGAATATTAATTCAGATCTAATTGTTTTTGAAAATGGAGCTCAACTACTTATAAAAGAAACAGATGCAGAAAAGAATAGTTTTGTTATGGTTGGTAATAAATTAGGTGGTAAAGCAGTTCTAAGTGACAAAGATCTTATCTTATCATCATTGATGCTTAATGTAATAAGAAGCAGTGGGTTTAAAGATATTTCTATCAGCCAACTAAAAGGATATTTAACAGATAAAACAATATCTTTAGCACCGTCTATTAAACAGAACACATTTTCATTTGATGGAACAGGAGACTCTAAAGATATTGAAACAGCATTTCAATTACTATATAACTATATGACTGCTCCTGTAATTGATAGTAATGTTTTTAATCATATTATAGATCAGACAGAGATTTCATTAGCCAATACTAAAGAGGATAAGTATCAACAGTTTATTCGTGAAGCAGTAGTGAAGATGTATAATGATAATTATCGTAGAGAGTATCTATTGGATACAGATATTGTAGATTTAAAAAGTAGTGATTTGGTAGAGATATTTAATAGAAATTTTAGAGATATTAATAACTTTATATTTGTTGTTGTAGGCGATATTAATAAGGAAGAGGTAATTAAATATGCTGAAAAATATATAGCATCACTTCCAAGTAGCAATAAAAAATCAAGTACACAAGCTCGCAATGTAGATCTTGTAGCAAAAGAGGGTATCTCTACTGGGTATGGTGATGTTGAAGATAAAGCAACAGTTATGATGATGTTTGATAAAGATATAGATTATATTAATAATGGAGAGTATATCTCTACATTAGCAAGACGTATAATATCTATAAAACTAAGAGAAAGAATAAGAGAAGATAAGAGTGGTGTATATTCATCTAATGTAATGATAAGATATTCAGATTTTCCAGAAAATATGTTATTTGCTAGAATATCATTTACTACATCTTCTTCAAAAAAAGATGATATTATTGATGAAACTTTACTTGTATTTAATAATATTATTAAAAATGGAGTAACAGAAAATGATTTAGAGATAGCGAAAACTCAACAGATATTACAGATTGATCAAGCATCACAGAACAATAAGTTTTGGACAAATAGTATAGCCTCAAGTCTTATAGAAGAGGATACTATTCTATCTGCTGATGAGATGATTGATATTATTAAATCTATTACTATAGAGGATATAAATAAATTTATCACAAAATCTATGTCAGATATGAGACGCTATATTACTGTATATGATAAGGAGAAGTGAGATGAATAGATGGATTATATTACTATTACTCTCATTTTTTCTAACTTTTTCAGAAACGGTTTATTCATCAGAGATTATCACAACACATGGCATATCTCTTACTGGCTCATTAAAGTATGATAAGAATTTTAAGAGTTTTGACTATACAGATAAAAATGCAAAAAAGGGTGGCACCTTGCGTAGAGCTATCATAGGTACATATGATACATTTAATACATTTGCGTTAAAGGGGATTCCTTTTAGATCATCAGGATCAATTTATGATACACTTTTAAAATCTTCTCTTGATGAGTCGGTTTCATATTATGGATTATTAGCAGAAAGTATAGAGTATCCCGATGATTATTCATGGGTACAATTTAATCTAAATAAAAAGGCAAGATGGAATGATTCAGTGCCTATAACATCAGATGATATTCTTTTTACGTTTAATACATTGATTAAGAATTCTCCGTTTTATAGGAATTACTATAGCGCTGTAGTAGATACTAGAATAGTAGATAAACATACGATAAGATTTATATTTGATAAGAAGGGGTTGAATAAAGAGTTGCCATTAATTTTAGGACAGATGGTAGTTCTACCTAAACATTATTGGAAGAGTAAAGATATCTCTAAGGCTACATTAGAGCCACCACTTGGTAGTGGTCCATATAAGATTAAATCATTTATCGCAGGTAAAAGTGTTGTGCTTGAAGCTGTTGATAACTATTGGGGGAAAGACTTACCTGTAAATATAGGGCAAAACAATTTTCAAACTATAGAGTTTGAATATTTTAGAGATCAGATGGTAGCATTTGAAGCATTCAAGGCAGGACATTTTGATTTTATTTCAGAAAGTTCTGGCAAACGTTGGTATCATGGATATAAGGGTAGATACTTCGATCTTGGACTAATCAAAAAAGAAGAGATTGATCATAAAAATCCTTCAGGAATGATGGGGATAATGTTTAATACATCAATAAAACCTCTTGATAACATATTAGTACGTAAAGCACTAACTTACGCTTATGATTATGAATGGATAAATAAAAACCTATATTTTGGTAATGATATAAGGCATACAAGTTATTTCTCTAACTCGGAATTAGCAGTTGAGAGTATTCCCTCTAAAGAGGTTGTTGAGATAATTAAAAGAGTTAAGCCTAGTGCATCAGATGATGTATTATATACGAAGTTTGAACTTCCAAAAACTGATGCAACAGGTAATAATAGATTAAATCTAATGAGATCAGTTGCTTTATTTGAAGAAGCAGGTTACACGATTAAAAATGGAAAGATGGTAGGTAGTGATGGTAAACCACTAATATTTGAGATAGTGATAACCTCAAAAGCTTTAGAGAAAGATATTATATCATTTAAAAACTCATTATCAAGAATAGGTATAAATTTCCATATCCGTTATATTGATTCTACGCAATATGTGGAGAAGGTACGCAATAAAGATTATATGATGATCTATACTAGGATAAAGCAATCAGACTCTCCAGGAAATGAACAACGTAATATGTGGAGTAGTGCTGTAGCATCAGAGAAAGGGAGTAGAAATTATGCAAAGATCAACGATAAATCAATTGATAGATTAATAGATTTAATAGTTGAGGAGAGCGATAGAGGTAAGTTAATTAATTATGTTAAAGCATTAGATAGACTACTTCTTACAGGTTACTATACTATTCCTGCAGGTTATTCAGATAGGTATCGTATCGCTTACTTCGATAAATTTATTCAACCTTTAAATCCTCCAGCGTATGGTTTAGGGTTCAATAGTTGGTGGATAGATAGTGATAAAGAGAAAGAGATTGATGAGATTATATCGAGATGATTAGGTATATATCAAAACGATTACTATTAATTATCCCTACATTAATTGGGATAATTACAATAAACTTTTTTCTTGTTCAGATGGCTCCTGGTGGCCCTATAGATACGATGTTAGCACGGATGAGTGGCGAAGATGTGTCTGCTGAAGAGCGAGCGATGCGTGATGATTCACCTGATGCTACAGGGATAATGATAGGTGATGATAATAGAGCTGATCAATATAAATCATCACACTATCTATCAGAAGATTTAAGGAAAGAGTTGGAGATATTATACGGTTTTGATAAACCAATCGTTGAGCGTTATTTTCTTATGTTAAAACAGTTTTTACTATTTGAATTTGGGGATAGTTTTTTTAGAGATAGTAGTGTGATAGAATTAATTAAAGAGAAACTACCTGTATCGATATCATTAGGAGTATGGACAACACTTTTAGTTTATTTAATAAGTATTCCGTTAGGGATAAGAAAAGCTGTAAAACACGGTAGCAATTTTGATGTATGGAGTTCGTTTTTTATTGTTTTAGGTAGTGCGATTCCTGTATTTCTTTTTGCTATCATCTTGATTATTTTATTTGCAGGAGGCAATTATTTTTCATGGTTTCCTCTGCGTGGATTAGTATCTGACGGTTTTGCTGATATGAATTTAATTGAGAAAATTAAAGATTATTTATGGCATATTTTTTTACCTATATTTGCGATGGTGATAGGTGGTTTTGCATCATTATCTATGCTGACAAAAAACTCTTTTTTAGATGAGATAAATAAGCAGTATGTAACAACAGCTAGATCAAAAGGGATTACAGAGAGAAGAGTTTTATATGGACATGTTTTTCGTAACTCAATGTTAATAGTTATATCAGGTTTTCCAGCATTATTTATATCTATGTTTTTTACAGGATCATTACTGATAGAGGTTATATTCTCTCTTGATGGATTAGGGTTAATGGGGTTTGAAGCTACACTTAACCGTGATTATCCGATCATGTTTTCAACCTTATACATATTTACTTTAATGGGGTTGGTCGTAGGTATTATTACTGATGTTATGTATATTTTAATTGATCCTAGAATCTCTTTTGATTCTATTCGTAGGGGTTGATAGATGCAGTTATCACCTATTACTAAAAGAAGAATAAGTAGATTTAGGAAGAATAGAAGGGCGTTTTATTCATTAATAATTTTCTCATTACTATTTATTTTAAGTTTGTTTGCAGAGATAATTGTAAATGATAAACCGATTATATTATCTTATCAGGATAAATTATATTTTCCTATTTTTTTTGTATATACAGAGAAAGAGTTCGGTGGTTTTTTTGATACAGAGGCAGATTATAAAGATCCATTTATGTTGGATATAATTGATAAGCACGGTTGGGCAATATGGACACCTATACGCTTTAGTTACAATACAGTCAGTTATAATATATCAGAACCACCACCAACTCCACCAACATTAATCAATCCACTAGGCTTAGATGATCAAGGACGAGATGTTTTTGCACGTCTATTATATGGGTTTAGATTATCGGTAATATTTGGATTTCTGTTAACAGTAATTACTTCGATTATAGGGATATTGGTTGGAGCTATTCAAGGTTATTACGGTGGGAAGATAGATCTTTTTAGTCAACGATTTATGGAGATATTGTCAGGTATTCCGATGTTATATTTACTAATTATTGCAAGTAGTTTAATACGTTCGGGGTTTTGGTGGCTACTTCTATTGATGAGTATTTTTGGTTGGATGTCACTTGTAGGAGTTGTTCGTGCAGAGTTTTTTAGAGGCAGAGAATTAGAGTATGTTAAAGCAGCAAGAGCGTTAGGTGTAAAAGATTCTATAATAATGTTTAGACATATTCTACCTAATGCACTTGTATCGGCTATGACATTTCTTCCGTTCATTTTAGCAGGATCAGTAACGGTATTAACATCTCTAGATTTTTTAGGGTTTGGCATGCCACCTGGATCTCCGTCACTAGGAGAAATTCTAGCAGCTGGAAAAACTAATATACATGCACCATGGCTTGGTATATCTGCGTTTGTACTTGTCTCTTCAATGTTAACACTCCTTGTGTTTATCGGCGAAGGATTGAGAGATGCATTTGATCCAAGACATTTAGAGAAGAGATAAATTATGAAAAAAGTTCTTGAAGTAGAAAATCTTAAAGTATCATTTAATACTGAACTAGGTAATGTTGTTGCTGTTGATAACTTCTCATTTGATATATATGAAGGAGAAACTTTAGCGATGGTAGGTGAATCAGGATCAGGTAAATCTGTTGCAGCACTTGCGATCACTTATCTTAATAGATATTACGGTGCTATTTATAATTTAGGTACTGTAAAATTTTGTGGCGAAGTTATCTCTTTATATACAGAGGATCAGATGAGAGATATAAGAGGTAGAGATATCGCATATATTTTTCAAGAGCCTATGGTATCACTTAATCCTCTTCATACTATCGGCAAACAGATAACAGAGCGATTATTATTTATAGATAAACTTAGTAAAAAAGAGGCTGTAAATAGAGCTATTGAACTACTTAATTTAGTTGGTATAGTAGAGGGTGAAAGAAGGTTAAATGATTTTCCAGACACCTTTTCAGGTGGTGAAAGACAGAGGATAATTATTGCAATTGCGATAGCCTCAAACCCTAAATTAATTATTGCAGATGAGCCAACAACAGCGTTAGATGCTACTATTCAGTTACAGATATTAAATCTAATGAATGATTTAAAAGATAAGTTAAAGTTATCAATATTATTAATAACTCATGATTTATCAGTAGTTAAACAGTATAGCGATAGAGTGGTAGTTGTAAAAAATGGTTGTATTGTTGAAGAAGGGATAACGAAAGATATTTTTCAAAACCCTGTAGCAGAGTATACTAAATCACTTATTAATATAAAAAATAAACCTGTAATAGATAGAGTGTTTAGTGAGGATATATTATTAGAGGTTAAAGATTTATCGGTAATATATAGAAAACGAAACCTATTCTCTAATAGCGTTTCAAAAGTTGCAGTTGATAATATATCTTTTAAAGTTAATAAAGGTTCTACACTCGGAGTAGTTGGAGAATCAGGATCAGGTAAGACATCGTTATTAAAAGCTATACTACATCTTATTGATTATGAAGGTTCTGTTATATTTAAGGATAAAGAGTTGTCAAAATTATTGCCTAGTGATCTGCGAAAGTTACGTAAATATATGCAGGTAGTGTTCCAAGATCCATTTGCAAGTCTTAATCCAAGAATGAGTATTGAACGTATTATATCTGAAGGTTTATTGGCTAATAATATTAAAGATAAAATATTTATACGTAAAAGAGTAGAAGATATAGTTACTGAAGTAGGGTTAAGTATTGATATTTTAAATAGATATCCTCATGAATTTTCAGGTGGTGAGCGTCAACGTATAGCTATCGCTCGTGCAATAATATTAAATCCTGAACTGATTATATTAGATGAACCAACATCATCATTAGATAGAGTTATACAGTATCAGATAATAGAACTATTAAAGAAACTACAGCTTAAATATAATATATCGTATATTTTTATCACTCATAATTTAGAAATCATAAGATCTATAGCAGATTATATTATCGTGATGAAAAACGGAAAAATTATTGAAGAGGGAGGGTGTGATGAGTTATTTAGTACTCCCAAAACTAAGTATAGTAAAGATCTTATAGGTGCTAGCTTATTAGATTAATTGATGAGTATAGTATCTTCTAAATTAATTTCTACATTCCAATCTGAATTATCAAGTGTAACTATTTTCACGCCATACCCAGCTCCCAGTCCCCATTACAGTTACTTAGATACCAATCTTCTAACCATTTAAAACTTCCATATTACTCTGCGATAAATATAAGTTAGATATCTATATTTCTATGAGGATTGTAGTAGGAAAGGAGCTAGCTTGTTACGGTAGCTCCTTTAATCCAAGTTCTTTTAAAAATTTATTATGTATTGATTTTGCTTTGCTGATATCTTTTTCTATGTTATCTAAATTCTTTTTAACTTCTTCGATGTTGATTATCTCTTCATCTGTTGCCGTGCTTACATATCTTGATATGTTTAGATTGTAATCGTTTTTCTCTATCTCTTCCATAGACACACAACGAGAATATTTTTTATCATCTTCTTTGCGATATTGATATGTGTCGACAATTTTATTGATGTGATCTTCAGTTAATACATTTTGACGTTTACCTCTATCAAAATGTTCACTAGCGTTTATGAATAGTACATCGTCCGATTTTTTACATTTTTTAAGCACAAGAATACACACAGGAATACCAGTTGAGAAGAATAAGTTAGCAGGTAAACCGATAACGGTGTCGATGTTTCCGTCTTTGAGCAGTTTAGTTCTAATTTTTTCTTCAGCCCCACCACGAAATAAAACTCCGTGCGGTAGAATAATCGCCATCGTTCCCTCACCACTTAAGAAGTGAAATCCATGAAGTAGAAAAGCAAAATCGGCAGCAGATTTAGGAGCAAGTCCATAGCTTTTAAATCTGAAATCTTCAGCAAGGGTATCGTTTGGTTCCCACCTGTAACTGAATGGAGGATTAGCGACAACGGCGTCGAATTCAAGTTTTTTAGTGGGGTTCATTTCATTTAAAATATCCCAGTCGTTTATAAGTGAATCGCCGTGAAAGATTTTAAAATCTGAATCTTTGAGTCCGTGCAGCAGCATATTCATACGAGCAAGGTTATAAGTTGTGATATTTTTTTCTTGTCCGTATATATGTCCTATACTGTTATCTGTTAGTTGATTTTTAACGTTGATAAGAAGAGATCCAGAACCACAGGCAAAATCTAGTACATTTTTAAGTTTTTTCTTTGTTCCTTTGCTAGGGTCTTGACTGTCAAGTGTTACAATGCGAGATAAGATTGTAGACATCTGTTGCGGAGTATAAAACTCTCCTGCTTTTTTTCCAGAGCCAGCGGCGAATTGTCCTATAAGATATTCGTAAGCATCACCAAGCACATCGCTGTTGTTCGGAAATTTATCTAATCCTTCAGCGATTTCAGTTATGATAGAGCAGAGCATTTTATTGCGAAGTTGATAAGTTTTACCGAGTTTATCAGAATCAAGATTAACTTCCGAGAATAGCCCGTGAAAAGTGCTTTCAAACGATTCAGTTTCGATATATTTAACCCCAGATTGTAGTGTTTTTAAAAGCTCATTATTTTGCGTTCTAGCGAGTTCATAAATATTGCTCCATAGATAATTAGGTTGAATTACGTAATGAGTTTTGCGACGCATCTGTTTTTCAAACGATTCAACGTCGTCTAAATTTTTTATATACCATAGAGCGAGAGGGGTTAATTTATTGCTGTCAAGTAAGGCTTCATATTTAGCGATAAGATTTTTAGTATCATCGTTTTTAGGTTGTTTTTTAAAATAATCTTTAATATGTTTTTTTAAAGATGTGATAGTTTTATCTTGTTTATTATCAGCGATAATATTTTTAATTTCAGTTTCATAATCGGTATAATCTTTACCGAGTTCTTTTTTAACCGCCTCTTCATAGTTATCTGATAGATATTTTAAGAAGAGGAACGAGAGCATATAGTCACGAAAATCATCAGCATTCATAGCTCCTCTTAATTTATCAGCAATTCCCCATAGCGTTGCACCTAATTGTTTTTGTTGTGTATCGTTCATGTTTGTTTTTCCTCTATTTTTTTACTTGTTCTTTCAAGTAAGATTGTTCTTTGTTAAATTCTTTTATGGCACACTCTATAACATATTTCTCTTCATCTGAATTAGCATACATAAGAGTACTAATTAAATCTTCTTTCATTATTTCAAATAGTTCTTTTTCAATAAGTATAATTGACACCAATGTAGGCATTGTTTCTAAAATTTTACCATAGAATAAAACAAAACTATTCCGATCTTTCCATGTGTAATCTAAAGATTGAGAAACAATATAAGTTAATAAATTAAAATAATCATGCAAATAATTATATGAGAAGTTTCCTAATATAAGATTTACTGTTGCTAGTTTACTTGATTTAGTTGCTAAAATATATGTTAATTTTTGCACATGATTTTCGTATCTCTTTGATTTTTCTGCAGGAGTTAATTTATCTAAATCCTCTGTTTTATCAAAATTGTAATAGTCATCATAGGTGCTGAATAGGTATTTTTCGATGTATCTGATTAAATAGTTTTGTTCTTCTTTTCTAGTTTGCTCTTTCTTATCTCTTTCAATTCTCGCTTGTTCTCTAGATTCTTTTTTCTTCTCACTCTTTTTTGTCCATACTAATAAAATAATAGGTATAGCAATTGTAGATATTGTGGCAAGAATACTTGTATAAATAGAAATGAGTTCTCTGTTTTCTAATAACCAACTATGCATCAATTAACCTCACTAATCGCAGGGAATAAGTTTTGCATTAAATATTTTTTATGTATTTTTAAAGCTCCGATTTTTTCTGCTTGTGCAGATATTAAATCATCAAGAGAAGATAGACACTCTGCTATTTTTTCTTGTTCTTTTAAAAGTGGTGAAATGTTAAACGATAGCTCTATAAATTGAGTAACTTTTATACTTGGTTGAACTGCTGACATTTCAATTGATCTAATATATTTATGGTTTTTATATTCACTTAATAAATTTAACATGAAAATATTGTTATATTGTTTTTTAAAACGTAAACCAATAATGTTTTGTGCAATTGCAGATTTTATATTACCTAGATATAATGCACATACTCCTGTGTTTCCAACAGTTGAAAATAAAATATCTCCTGCAAGTAAGTATTTTCTAAACCAGTTTTTAAAAGTTTCATCTGATACATATTTTTTTATTTTACTATAATCAACATTAGAGGAAACTAAGGCATTGACTTCTATTAGAGGAATACCATTGCTTTCAATTGGTGGCGTTTTACCACGATTATCAATAATTAAATCTATAGTGTCTTTTATTTTTTTTGTTTCCCAGTTGGGAGAGTTTTGAAACTCTTTGAAACGCAATTCAGGA
>CAMQYS010000036.1 GCA_947039395.1 uncultured Deferribacteraceae bacterium
TTTAGTAACGGCTTGATAGATAATTTAACTATTGCAAGTGGTATAATTAAAGGTAAGGATTATACAGGTGGTTTTGTAGGTGAGGTTATAGGTGGAGGCAGTTTGGTCGGTGTTAAAAATAATGCTAAAGTAGAAGGAAGTCACTATATAGGCGGTATTGTTGGGCATGTTAATGTGTCTGATCCAAATGGGACTCGTTCATCATTCAATATTACTAATAGTTTCAACAATGGTACAGTAGGAGTAGAAGTAGAATCAGTGGGAGACGGTAGTTATATTGGTGGTTTTATTGGATACACTAGTTCTAGGTTGTCAATGATAATGATTAATAATAGTTTCAATAGTGGCTTTATAAACTCTAATACTTTTTCTCAAGTTGGAGGTTTTGTTGGAGAGAATCATGCAACATTAATAATTGGGAATAGTTCAAGCGTTAGGACTGTAACACCAACGGTTGGTAGGTTTGTTGGAGGTCTTGTTGGACATAATAGATTAGCTTTAACTATCGTGGATAGTTCTAATAGTATGGATACATCAGGAGATGTTGTAGGTGGTCTTGTTGGATGGAGTGGTGGGAGTACTGCTAGTTTATCTATTCTTAATAGTTCAAACAGTGGTAATATGTTAGGAGTCAATAGTGGTGGTGGTCTTGTTGGACAGGTACATACATCTAGTAGTGTAGTTATTAATGATAGTTCAAACAGTGGTACTATTACAGGATCTTATACTAGTGGCGGTCTTGTTGGAAAGAGTCATGAAAGTGTAACTATTGAAAGTAGTGTAAACAGTGGTATATTAGTGGTAGGAACAGGCAGATGGGAAGATACGAATTATGTTGGTGGTCTTATTGGATACGCTAGTTCTGATGATTCAACTATAAAAATTAATAAAAGTTCTAATCACGGTATTATCAAATCTATGAATACGTCTATGGCTGGTGGTCTTGTTGGAGAGAGTTATGGAACAGTAATAATTGAGAATAGTTCAAGCATTAGGACTGCAACACCAACGGTAGGTTTGTTTGTTGGAGGTCTTGTTGGATATAGTCGGTTATCTTTAAGTATCAAGAATAGTTTTAATAGTATGGATACATCAGGACATACTGTAGGTGGTATGATTGGATGGAGTAATGGTATGTTATCAATTGATAACAGTTCAAACAGTGGTAATATGTTAGGAGTCAGTAGTGGTGGTGGCCTTGTTGGATATAGTAGTGGTTATCCAAATACACCTATAACTATTACAAATTCTCATAGTTATGCTAAAACTGTAACAGCAACAGAATCTCAGCGTTCAGCTGGTGGTATCATAGGTACGATTGGAGTTAGTACTCTTACTGCGACTAATATTTATTGGTTGCATGATAATACAGACGGTATTGATAAAGCAGCAGGCAGGGGCATGGACAAATTCACTAACATAAGTAATAAGTCTAAAGCACTTAATAAGGCAGAGTTTGCAGTTGATACTAATTTCAACGATTGGAATTTTGATACAGTTTGGGAGCTTACAAACAGTTTATATCCAACGCTTAGAAAACAACCAGTTACAACTAAGTAAATTAGAAGTAATAAAGTTGTACTAATTTAGTAATAAACAAGTAATAAATAAGGTACTAATTTAGTAATAATTTTGTACTAAAATATCATATAAAAAACACCCCTACGGCGTAAAAAACTGTAGGGGTTTAACTTTATATTAAAATTCTTACTCAAAATCTCTTTAAGTATCAATATCTTATATATATGAGTATCAACAATCTAAGCTATCTGAACAACTCTGCAACCTTTACATAATGGGTATTCATTAAGAAATGGCATTATAGCTTCTTTCATCTCTTCAAACGAAAATCCGTAAAAATACAACGCCGTATCTTGAGCACCATCCATGTGGCTCAACATTAATCCGTTGTCGCCTAAAAGCTCCTCAACATTCTCTACAACCACATTCACATCGCACTTCTCATATACTTCATCTGGTAACTCTGTACCACTTAAATATATCGCTAACCCCTCAAACGATCCAATAGGAGTTTCAACACCATCGCCATATTGCAACAATGAACCTTTAGGAACTGGAATACTTAAATCTTCTATAATATCAATTAAACGCTTTATAGACTCATCAGATATATCTGGTAACTCAATAGCAATATCACAGTAATCAACTTCGTTATTACCGTTAATTTCAATCATCGCCGTTCCACCACCATCAATCGATCCAAATTTTGCTTCTTCCATAAGCTCTGTTAATGTATCTTCATAACACTCATGTCTATCTGCTGGTTGTAATTTTGCATTCAATTTTAATGTAACTATTTCCACTTTCCTTACCTCATTATTAGATATATAAATTATATAATCAATAAATCAATAAATCAATATTTTTGTGATCTATTAATTTATTCAATTATTTGTTTTTAATTATCTTCAGGAGCTACCCAATCATCTGCCTCAACGAACATTCTGATCTCCTCAACGTACTCATAAGCGTAGCCTCTATCCGTAAACGGTTTTTCAAGCAGAGGCTCAAAAAGTAGAACTTGCTCAATCGTCAGTTGAATGATCTTACTTGGATCATCAAGATATTCATCATCTTCATCACCGTAGAAAAGTTGCCAACCACTATCATTCTCACCACATAAATCATCTGTTCTAACTATCCAATTTACCTCACGTTTTTCAACTGCTTTTTTAGATATAAATACAAGCTGTTGCTCATCAAATTTTGCCTCATCTTTAACTATTACAGTTGCGATATTCTCTCTCGTAAAATTAATAATATCGCCACGCTTAATAGATTTTAGATAACATGGATTATTTTCAAGTTCTCCAAAAAACTGATCCTCTTTAATATCTGTAATAGTTAACCACATTCTTTCAGCCGAACATTCATCATCTTGAGGTGTATTCATAGTAAAAATTAATCGCACAGAGTTACCAACTTTAAGATTATCAATTTCATCAACTGTTGGTATAATAAATTTACGAGGGTTTTCACTACTCTTCTGTACCACATCTTCTAAAACATACTCTGTTTGATTAGATTTACTCATCTCTACTTCACCACTCTTTTATTTAGTTTTTTATATTTATTTTGATTACGATCTTTACGATTTTAATTTATTTTAAGCAACATTAATTATTAATATCAGCTATTAATTAATCCCTGGAAAATCATTCACTTTCTTAACTTGAATATCAGCGAAATGATCGACTATTTCAATTGTAAAATCTTCAAAATTATCAACAATTTGCCACTCTCCACACTGGCTCGGAAAATGAGTTACATACTGTACTTTTATATCAGGAAACGACTCCACATATCGCACTTTTAAATCGCCAAAATTTTTCACAATTCTTACTTTACCATAAAGAGATATACCTTTATATCTACAATTTGATGTGATATTTTTAGCAAAAGCAACTCCAAAAGAGAGTGTCAAAAGTAGTAGTAGAGTAACAGCAATTTTTTTCATATTTACTCCTATATTACAGATAAATTGATTTTATTCATAAAGAAAATAAATGTCAATATTAATAAAATATTTTAATATTATCTTATATAATTCTGAAACTTTTCAAAGTAGTTATGATGTAAAAAGCCTCAATAAAACATTGACGTCTATCGAGGCTAATAATTCAAAATAAATAATTTGTTTAATTGATTTAATTATTAACAGTTACGGTTTAATTTCATTATCAGGAATACCTAACGCTTTAGCAACACCTTTACCGTAATTAGGATCTGCTCTAAAACAGTTAGTTATATGTGTTAGTTGAACAGCTTTAGTAGTACCGTTCATAGCTCTTGCGGTATTATCAAATAACGCTTGTTTTTGAGTGTCATTCATAAGGTTGAAAAGTGCTTTCGGTTGAGAGTAGTAATCGCTATCATCTTCTCTAAAATCGTACTGATAAGCATCTCCTTCAAGTTTCATAGCAGGATCTTTAAACTCTGGTTGTTCTTGCCATTCGCCTTTAGTATTAGGTTCGTATCCGATTGTAGATCCTTGATTAGCATCAGTTCTCATCGCACCATCTCTATGATATGAGTGAACAGGACATTTAGGAGCATTTACAGGTATATTATTGTTATTTACTCCAAGTCTATAACGTTGAGCATCGCCGTATGAGAATAATCTTCCTTGTAGCATTCTATCAGGAGAGAAACTAATACCCGGTACAACATGTGCAGGATTAAACGCTGCTTGCTCAACATCAACAAAGTAGTTTGCAGGATTTCTATTAAGTTCAAGCATACCAACAGGTATAAGAGGAAAATCTTTTTTAGACCAAACTTTAGTAAGATCAAAAGGATTGAACGGCATTTTATCAGCTTGTTCTTCAGTCATAACTTGTATAAACATCTCCCATCTTGGAAAGTCTTTATTATTTATTGCATCAAAAAGATCTTGTTGGTTACTTTCACGATTTTTAGCAACGACTTGTTCAGCCTCGTGATCGGTTAAATTCTCTATCCCTTGTTGCGTAACCATATGAAATTTAACCCAAGTTCTTTCATTATTTTTATTAATCATACTAAAAGCATGGCTACCAAAACCGTGCATATGACGGTATGAAGTAGGTATCCCTCTTTCACTCATAGTAATAGTAACTTGATGTAAAGCCTCAGGAAGAGACGACCAAAAATCCCAGTTATTTTGAGCAGATCTCATATTTGTATGAGGATCTCTTTTTACTGCATGATTTAAGTCAGGAAATTTTAATGGATCTCTAAGAAAAAATACAGGAGTATTATTTCCAACTAAATCCCAGTTCCCTTCTTCAGTGTAGAATTTCATAGCAAACCCTCTGATATCTCTTTCAGCATCAGCAGCTCCACGCTCTCCAGCAACAGTTGAGAACCTTATAAATAGTTCCGTTTTCTTACCGATTTCAGAGAAGATCTTAGCTTTAGTATATTTAGATATGTCATGAGTTACAGTAAAATCTCCAAACGCTCCAGACCCTTTAGCGTGCATTCTTCTTTCAGGTATAACCTCTCTATCGAAATGTGCAAGTTTCTCTAAAAACCATACATCTTGTAAAAGCATAGGCCCACGTTTTCCAGCAGTTAATGCGTTTTGATTATCAGGAACAGGAGCACCTACAGCAGTTGTCAATTTTTTCTTATCCATAATTCTAATTCTCTCCTTTTATTATAAATCAATATTTTTTATATAAATACATACATATAGTCTAGGCGTAGATTATTAATATATTTTTTTAAAAATGTATAAATGTATTTATATAAATAGTAATGATTACTATTTATATTTTTAGTATACATAGTTTTTTAAAAAAGGAAAGCAAAAAGATATGGATATTGTATGTTTGATAGGTAGATAGGATGGTTGTGTGATGATTTATAAGGGGATTGCTTGCTGCTGGTACATCGTTAACAAGTAGTGAGAGAGAGATTATAAATGATTTTATAGTCTTTGGTGAACGATATTACTTTAAATAGTATATGTTTATATAATATGGTATAATGGATATATTACGATAACAGGAGCACATACAATGCAAAGAGCGTATTATTCAGATAAAGTTTCAGATTTTATAGCTAAAAATCAGTTAGAGATATTTGGAGAGCTAACAAGAAACGATCAGTTTGCATCAGAGGATCAACAAAAAAATACTTGGACGGTGCAGATCGAAATTTTAAAAGAACAGCTATCTATTTTTAAAGATGGATATATTTTATTTGAATATTCTATTCCTCGTATCGGAAGGCGTATCGATACGGTTTTACTATATAAAGGAATTGTGTTCTTATTAGAGTTTAAAGTTGGTGAAAAGTCGTATCCTAATAATGCGATAGAGCAAGTTACCGATTATGCACTTGATTTAAACTGCTTTCATAAAGAGAGTCATAATAAACTATTAGTACCTGTTTTAATATGTACAGATGCACCAGAAAAGGTTGCTGATATTTCATTGTTAAAGGAAAATATTTTAACTACCTACTGTTGTAATAGCTCGAATATCACAACATATATGAAAAGTGTATCTGATAAATATAGTAGAGATAACTTTATAGCAGAAGAGTGGGAAAACTCAATATATATGCCAACGCCTACGATTATTGAAGCAGCACAAGCACTTTATGGTGGGCATAATGTAGAAGATATTTCTCGTAATGATGCAAGCGCTATTAACCTAACAGAAACAACAAAGGCGATAAGTGATGTAATTGATTATAGTAAACAGAATAACAGAAAATCTATCTGTTTTATTACAGGCGTTCCAGGAGCAGGGAAAACGTTGGCAGGCTTAAATATTTCTATCAATAGAAAGAAGATAGATAAAGATGAACACGCTGTTTTTTTATCAGGAAATGGACCATTGGTGGATGTCTTACAGGAAGCGTTAGCGCGTGATAGTGTAAAGCAGAATAAAGTAAAAAAGAGTGAAGCATTAAGAAAGTCAAAGACATTTATTCAAGTTCTCCATCACTTTAGAGATGATGCTATTAAGAATAATTATAATACTCCACCTATTGAAAAAGTGGTTATTTTTGATGAAGCCCAGCGTGCATGGGATGAGTCATCTCTTACCAATTTTATGGGACGGAAAAAACATACACCTAATTTTAATATGTCAGAACCAGATTTTCTAATTAAGGTTATGGGTCTTCATGCTGATTGGAGTGTAATCATATGTTTAATCGGTGGTGGACAAGAGATAAATACAGGCGAGGCTGGTTTATCAGAGTGGTTTGATTCTTTAAGGAAAAATTACTCTAACTGGGATGTATATGTGTCTGATAAAATTGCAGATTATGAATATACAGGTGGAAAAACAGTGGATGAGTTAATTTTAGGGTTAAATTGTGATATTAATAGGTATTTACATTTATCTGTGTCGTTGCGTTCGTTTAGAAGCGAAAAAGTATCTGGTTTTGTAAAAGCTGTATTAGATGTTGATATAGACGAAGCTAGAAAGCTGTTTAACGGGTTTTGTAAAGATTATCATATTAATATAACTCGTGATTTAGAAACAGCTAAAAAATGGGTTTTAGAGAAAGCGAAAGGCTCAGAAAGATATGGAATGACAGCGAGCTCTGGTGCAAAGAGGCTGCGTAAATATGGTATTTGGGTACAAAATAAAGTTGATGCACCTATGTGGTTTCTGAATGGAAAAACAGATGTTCGTTCATCTTATTTTCTAGAAGAGACAGCAACAGAGTTTGATATTCAAGGGTTGGAGTTAGATTGGAGTATTGTATGTTGGGATGCAAATTTTAGATTTAATGGAACTTCATTTGAATATTATGATTTTAGAGGGACAAAATGGCAAAAGAAAGAAAAAAGTAAGGAGTACTTAAAAAATGCTTATAGAGTTCTGCTAACTAGAGCAAGACAAGGGTTCGTTATTTATATCCCTACTGGTGATGAAAATGATAGCACACGAAAACCTGCATATTACGATGGAGTGTATAATTATTTTAAAATGATCGGAATTAAGGATGTTGAAAATTGCATATAAATAAGATAATGAATGTAGATCTCTGACACTTGATATTCCTAATAGATATAGACTAGATATAATATATATAAGTATCGTTACGATGTGCTACTTTTTACTTTTCTTCTAAATAGTATATAGTAGATCCATCTTCAATAAGCACTGCACAATATTTATGAAATTCAGGTGTTTTTGGTGCTGTTTCTAATGCAGCCTTTGCATCGTTCATCGACTCCCACCAAACAAGCTCCACCCATTTATCTTCTGTACAATGTTTTGTGAGTGTACGTTTTATAAAACCCTTAACTTCACGTTTTAACGCCTCTCCAAATGCATTAGATAGCTCTAAAAGTTGTGTTTCAGACACTCCTTCTTTAGCTTGAAAAGTAACCACTTCGATAATAGTTTTACTCATATAATATTTGTCCTCTTATTGACATCTGCTAGATAAATATATCTCTCTACAATCCTCTTCACACTCTCTCTTCGAACTTATATTTTTTCTTTAGTTGATTTTTAAATCGTTCTTCTTCGCTGAATATACAACCGCAATAATTTTGTCTATAGATCTCCATATCCTTAGATATATCGATCCCTTCTTGCCAGCCCTCTCTAAAATCTTCATAGTAAAAATCTATACCGTATTTTACAGACATCTCTTTACCGATCTTTAAAACCATATCGTGTTTTTGCATCTTACTATATAAAATACTGCTTGTAACAGTTGAAATATTAAGCGATTTAGCCTTAATAAACGTCTCCTCAAGTCTTAATTCATAACAAGTACTACATCTCTCTTCAATATTATTGATAACCTTATTGATAAAGAATTTAACATCGTAATCTTCATCGAAATAGTATTCAACTTCAAGTTTTTTAGCTACTTGAATAGAGCCTTCAAGACGTTTATAGAACTCTTGTAACGGGTGAATATTTGGATTATAAAAATATAGTACTGGAGTAAATAACTTACTCTCTAAAATTTTAACGATAGGGTAGATAGAGCAAGGGCCACAACATTGATGAATTAATATCCTATTTATATACATAATATCCTATTTAAAATAATTATTTTTATATCTTGATGTTTACAATTAATTAACAATATAGTAATATATCAAAATCATTTTTTGATTATATACTATCATTATTTGATTATCAACAATAAGATAGTCACTTGATGAGATGATATTGTTTTATAATATTACTTTATTTTGTTTGTTGTGTGAGGGGGGGGGTATTAATGTCTAATTGTAGAAAAATTTATATTATTACATTATTGTTAAGTGTTGTAACATTGCTTTATGGATGTCCAAAAAAATCATCAGAGTCAAGCGATCAGATTGTAATAGGCCATCAAGGTGCGCATACTGGAAATATCGCATTTGTTGGATTACAAACATTAGAGGGTACTAAATTAGCTATTGAGGAGATCAATGCAAATGGTGGTATTAATGGTAAAGATGTTAAGTTAGTATATTTTGATAGTAGAGGCGAGAAGCCACAAGCTGTAAATGTTGCAAATAGATTATTAACATCAGATGTTTGTGCTGTAATAGGAGATCCGAATTCTGGTGCATATTTTGCAACACGTGATGTTTATGAAAGGGGTAAAACTGTTGTTATCTCATCTGGTGCTACGGCTGAAGGTATAACGGATAACAGATCGTATGTATTTCGTAACACATTGTTAGATAAATACGGTATGCCAGTATTGATAGATTACGCATTAAATAAGAAAGGTTATAAAAACTTTATATTGATGACATCTGTGAATAATGAGTTTTCAGTTGGAGTATCTAAAGTATTTAGAGATGCAGCTGAAAAAGGTGGGATTAATATTATTGGAGAGCAGACATTAAGTGATGGAGATACAGATCTTTCAGCACAGATAACATCATTACGTGGTAAAGATATAGATGCGATATTCTTTTCAGGTTACTACAATGAAGCAGCCTTAATACTTTTAGAGCTTAAGAAACAAGGTTTAGATATAGATTTATTTGGGGCAGATGGTTTTCAATCTCCTGATCTATGGAAGGTTGCAAAAGATACTGCAATAGGCACGATATTTTATGCAGGTTTCACAGCAGATGCAGGAACCGATAAGATAAATGAGTTTAACTCAAAAATGCTTAAAAAGGATTTAAAATCAGATGGTTTTGCAGCTCAAGCTTATGATGCAACTAAACTGTTATTAGAATCAATTGAGAAGGCAGGTATTAAAGATTGTTCAAGTGAGGCAGATAGAAAGAAGATAAGAGATGTACTTGCTGCAACTAAAAATTTTGATGGAATAGCAGGAATGATGAGTTTTGATGAGAATAGGGATGCAATTAAAAAACCTTTCCTTATTGAAGTGTATAAAGCAGATGACGGTTCAATTAGTACACGCATAGTTGAATAGTTATATTAAATTTAATGTCTATTTTAGGTATTAGATTTACTAAGTTAATAAGTATTAAAGATGTGATAAATGTAGTTAAGATTTAGTTTTAAGTAGTGAATATTATTGAATAAACTAAGTTGCTAAGCATTACAGAGTTAAGTTGGTATGGTATTAATTTATTTAAGAGATAGGTTTGTTAGATGTTAAGTACTAAGATAGTTAAAGGTACGATTAATTTATAAAAATGAAATTTATTATGGAGAAAGATATGAAAAAGTATGGACGATGGCTTCTGCCAACTATTTTAATGATGTCAGTTATGTTTTTAGTTGGATGCCCTAAGAAAAAAACAGATGATGTAGTAAGTAGCGAGTTTATAACAGTAGGTTATCAAGGACCATTAACAGGTTCAATAGCGGTATATGGTTTACAAACTTTAGCGGGGATAGAGTTAGCAGTAGCTGAGGCGAATGATTATCCGGGTGGCGTTAATGGTAAGAAGATTAAACTTGAGATATTCGATAGTAGAGGAGATAAAACTCAAGCTGTGAACGGTGCTAATAGATTAATAACGTTAGATATATGTGCAGCGGTTGGCGAGCCTACATCGGGTGCATATTTTGCTTCACGTGATGTTTATGATAGAAACAGTGTTCCAGTAATATCAGCAGGTGCAACGGCTGAAGGTATCACTGAAGGACGTGAGTTTGTATTTCGTAACACGTTATTAGATGCAGATGGTGCGCCATATTTAGTTGACTATGTTATGGATAAAAGAGGTTATAAGAATTTTGCAATTATCACAGCGGTAAACAATGATTTTTCAGTTGGAGTATCTAAGATATTTAGAGAGTATGTTGAGAAAAAAGGTGGAGCAGTAGTTGTTGAGCAGACTATAAGTGATGGAGATACCGATGTATCAGCACAAATAACTTCATTAAGAAGAAAGGATATAGATGCTGTAATATATACTGGTTACTATCAAGAGGCGTCATTAATTTTATTAGAGCTTAAGAAGCAAGGTATTGATGCGGTATTATTAGGTCCAGATGGTCTACAGTCACCAAAACTATGGGAAGTTGCAAAAGATGCTACAGTTGGAACGATATTTTACGCTGGTTTCGCTATAAACTCTGAAGATGATTTAGTTCAAGTTTTTAATAGTAAAATTAACAGTATGGGACGTAGTTCTGATTTATTTGCAGCTCAAGGTTACGATGCTACTAAGTTATTGATTAAATCTATACAAGAGTCAGGTGTGGTTGATTGTAGCAGTGAAGAAGATCGTAGTAAGATAAGAGATATTTTAGCAGCGACTAAAGATTATAAAGGTGTTTCTGGAATGATGAGTTTTGATTCAGATAGAAATGCTGTTAAAGTACCTTTTTTACAAGAGGTTTATAAGACAGATAACGGTAGTTATGCTACTCGTATATTAAAATAATCATGTTTTAGTGAATTTAAGTTTCATTTATTAGTATAGTATTTACCATGTAAGCTATGTTTATACTTGTAGAAATTAATTTATAAAACATGATTTATAATGGAGAAAAAGTATGATTAAGTTTAGAAGGTTAGTTTTACTGATTTTTGTATTGACATCGGTATTAGTTTTATTGGGGTGTCCGAGAAAAAATTTAGATGATGCATCAAGTGAAGAATTTATTAAAATCGGTTATCAAGGTCCATTAACTGGACCGATAGCGATATTTGGATTACAAACATTAGCAGGGATAGAGTTAGCTGTAGCTGAGGCTAATGAAGATGAGAACGGTGTTAATGGGAAGAAGATTAAACTTGAATTATTTGATAGTAGAGGGGAGAAAACTTTAGCAGCAAATGGTGCAAATAGGTTAATTACCTTAGGCATATGTGCAGGAGTAGGAGAGCCAACATCAGGTGCATATTTTGCATCAAGAGATATATATAATAGAAATGGTGTTCCAGTTATATCAGCAGGAGCTACAGCTGAGGGCGTAACTAATGGACGTGAGTTTGTGTTTCGTAACACGTTACTAGATACACATGGTGCGCCGTATTTAATTGATTATATGATGGATAAGAGAGGCTATAAGAACTTTACAATCATCACAGCAATAAACAATGATTTTTCAGTGGGGGTATCTAAAGTATTTAGAGATTATCTTAATCAAAAAGGTGGAGTAATCATTGCTGAACAAACTATAAGTGATAGTGATACAGATGTATCTGCACAGATAACATCACTTAGAGGCAAAGATATAGATGCAATAATCTATACAGGTTACTATGAAGAGGCATCGTTGATATTGTTAGAGATGGAGAAAAAAGGCATTAAGGCGATATTGATCGGTGCAGATGGTTTACAATCTCCACAGTTATGGGATGTTGCAAAAGATGCTTCATTAGGTACGATATTTTATGCTGGTTTTGCTATGAATTCAGAAGAAAAAATAGTTCAGGAATTTAATAGAAAACTAGGAGAGATCGGTCTTTACTCTGATTTAGGTTCATCACAAGGATATGATGCTACGAAGCTACTGATTAAGTCTATTAGAGAGGCTGGAGTAGTTGATTGTAGTAGCAAAGAAGAACGTAGTAAGATAAGAGATATCCTAGCCACAACTAAGAATTATAAAGGTGTTTCTGGCTTAATGAGTTTTGATGAAGATAGAAGTGCTATTAAGGTACCTTTTTTACAAGAGATTTATAAGATGGATAATGGTAGTTACTCTACTCGTATATTAAAATAATTTTATTTTAATTGATTGATTTTGATTTATTTGTATTTATTTAGATTAAATTTAATAAAATTAATGATAAATAGCTAATTATGTAAGAATGTTTTGTATTTGGAATGGTTTATGCTAGTTATAATATACCAGAATGTTAATGTTACTGTATCTGATATATCGTGTATAATGTTATTAAGAATAATTTAACTGTTGATTTGTTCTAAAAATCCGATTGAAGAGGTATCAGTAGTTTTGGCTTTTATGAGTATTTTATGTTTATAATAGATGAACTTATAGTTGGTACTTAGTATTTAGATTTAATAGTCTTTAGTGAATTTTCACTATTTTATGGAGTTGATTGAATGGTTAGATTGATATTTTCAATTGTTATGGTTGTGATTTCTTCATTTTTTATAGTTTCATGTTTTGGTGATAAAAAATCGAAAGATAGCGAATATTTGTTGATTGGAACTCAAGGTCCGTTAACTGGTCCAGTTGAGTATTATGGTACTCAAGCATTAGGTGGTGTAAAGTTAGCAGTTGACGAGATCAATCGTGCAGGTGGTGTAAATGGTAAACAGATTAAAGTGATATCATTTGATAGTAGAGCAGAGGGGAAAGAATCATTAATTGTATCTAACTCTCTTGTAAACTCTGATGTTTGTGCTGTTATAGGCGAGCCTACCTCAGGAGCGTTTCTTTCATCTAGATCAGCATATGATAGACATAATATTCCAGTTATATCTCCAGGTGCTACAGCAAAGGGTGTAACCGATGGATTAGATTATGTTTTTCGTACAACATTACAAGATTCAGCAGGTGCTCCGTATCTTATAGATTACTTGATAGATAATAAAAAGTACGATAATTTTGTTATTATTACAAACACAGCAGATAGCTATTCAGTTGAACTTTCTAATCTGTTTAGAAGCCAGTTAAACCAACGTAATGCGAATATTGTTACAGAAGTAAGAATATATGGTAACCCTACAGATGTTTCAAATGAATTAAGGGTGTTACGTAATAAAGATATTGATACTGTATTATATTCAGGTTTTCATCCTGAAGCAGCAGTAATTATTAAAGAGATGAAAAGGCAAAGTATAGATTCTATATTAGTTGGTGCAGATGGATTACAGGAGGCAAGCTTAACTCCACTTATAGGAGATTTAGCTATAGGCACTATATATTATTCAGGTTTTTCACCAAATACAGATAATGAATTAGTTAGAAATTTTAATAACCTAACACGTCAGGTAGGTCTTGAATCAGATATTTTATCTGCACAAGCATTTGATACAGCAAATATCATTTTTTTAGTTATGAAAAACGCTGGTATTGACAATTGTGATGATGAGAGTAGAAGTAAGATAAAGTCAGGGTTGATGAAAGTTAAAAATTATCAAGGTGTAGCGGGTGTGTTAAGTTTTGATCGTGAGGGAAGTGCTATAAAAAAACCTTTTATATCTGAAATATATAAAACTGATAGTGGATCGTATTCAACGATAGTTGTAGAGTAGTTATATTTATTATTTGATGAAGTGTTTACTATTAATAAATAAATTGTTAGTTTTTTACAAATGTATATTTGACGAGTTAAATTATTTATGTTATTACCGTACTATGTATACTTAAAAGATAAAGCTTTGGTACTTTTTATGTTGTATTGGTGCTAGGATTATGCTGTATTGATATATTTTAGATATATATTGTGTAGCAGTATATTGTTCTAGTTTTATGTGCGATATTTATGGAGAGAATATTACTTTATGGTTTAATTTATATATGCTTAATGGGGATTATATAATGACTAGCTTAAGATACTTAATTACATTACTTTTAATTTCTTTATTTTTTGTAGTTTCTTGTTCAAATAGTAAGCCAAACGATAGTGAGTTTATATTGATTGGAACTCAAGGTCCGTTGACTGGTCCAGTAGATAATTTTGGCATACAAGCTTTAGGTGGTATTCAACTAGCAGTTGATGAGATTAACAGTGCAGGTGGTATTAATGGTAGACAAGTTAAATTAGTATCGCTTGATAGTAGAGGAGAGCAAAAAGAGTCATTAATTGGATCTAATTTACTTGTAACCTCTGGTGTTTGTGCAGTTATTGGTGAACCAACATCATCAGCATTCCTTTCATCAAGGTCTGCTTATGCTAGACATATGATTCCAGTTATATCACCTGGTGCAACAGCTGTGGGAGTGACAGACGGGTTAGATTATGTTTTTCGTACTACTTTACAAGACTCTATTGGTGCACCGTATCTTGCAGATTATTTAATAGATGTGAAGAAGTATAATAATTATGTAATCATCACAAATACAGCAGATAGTTATTCGGTTTCATTATCTGCTTTTTTTAGAAAGCGTTTAAAAGAGCGTAACGCTAATATTGTTGGAGAAGGGAATATATATGGTGCTGCTACAGATGTTTCAGCAGAGATACGTAAATTACGTAGCAAAGATATTGATGTTGTAATATACACAGGTTACTCTAAAGAGGCAGCGGTTATTATAAATGAGATTGATAAACAAAGTATTGATGTGATAATGGCAGGGGCAGTTGGGTTTCAGCAAGACGTATTTGCTCCACTAGTAGGCGACCTAGCTATAGGAACTATTTATTACGCTGGTTTTTCACCTAATACAAATAATGAGTTAGTTAAAAGATTTAATATGTTAGCGCTTCAAAAAAATATTAAATCTGATATGTTTGCAGCACAAGGTTACGATACAGCGAATATTATTTTTTCTGTTATGAAGAAAGTGAATACAACTAACTGTGATAAAGAGAGTAGAGTTAAAATAAAATCAGGATTAGCGAAAGTTAAAGACTATCCAGGTGTAGCAGGTATGTTGAGTTTTGATAAAGAAGGAAGTGCTATAAAAGTTCCTTTTATATCTGAAATATATAAAGCAGGTAATGGTACGTATTCTACAAGAGTTACAGAGTAATTATATTTGTTTGTTAATTAGTTATTATAACGGATACTTATTAATTGTTGTAGATTTTCTTGTTTGCATATGAATTAATGTAAATTATTTCTGTTATTATACTGCAATAGATTATTTAGTTATCGTAGAAGTTTTAGATTTTATTAATATTTTAATTAAGTATAGTAATGTTTTTTAGCATATTATATATAGAATTTGATATATAATATTTTAGAAGATGAGTATAATATTTGAATTATATTACAGATAGAGTGTCTTTGTATCGTCTGTGTAGAAATAGTATGTGGTGTTGTGTTTTTGTGGTTTATTTTATAGAGTGTGTATTTTATAAATAATTTTTTAATCATGAATTAGATTTTATTGTAATTACAATTAAAATTGAGGTAGATATTTTTTTATGTTAATGATGTTAGAGGAGATAGTAAAACTTGAAAAAGATAAAGATCTTGAAGAGAAGTATAAAAAAGTTCGTCAATCTTTAAGGTTATATATTGCGAGATATATCGCTGATTACTCTAATGGCGTATTAGAGAAATATATTGCAAGTTTTGCTAAAAAAGATGATTCAAATAACGAGGAAGAAGTAACATCTGTGTCAGTAGTTGATCTCAATAGTCCTAATGTATTTGTACATAAGCATGTTGCTTCTACTCAAAAGCAGAAGAGTAGTGAGCAGGTGATCCTAGAGGAGCTTGATCGAATTGGCAATGCGATGGATAATGTTTTCTTAGATTTTGAAAAACTTGATGGCGGAATGTTAGCTACAAGGATATCTAAAGAAGGGTTAGTTAATATGGGTGCATTTGCAGAGTTGTTGATGGACTCTAAGATGAAATGTTTCCCAAGATATATAGAGAGATTTTCATATTCTGTATCAGAAGAACAAGAGATAAAAGCAGTTATTCCTAGATCGACTTTTAAGACAATTAAGTTGATAATAGATAAGTACTACTATATGTTTAGATTGATATCAATAAATCCTTCAACGCGTGATGTTTTTCAAAAGATAAATACATTTAGAGAGAAATTGCATAATTTTGAGTATTTACTTTTCAATTATATTCGTAAATTAAGAAGTGGAGAACAGGATTTTTCAAAAATAATAGGTAACTATACAAGAGAGTTAAAGTTCCTTCTTCTTCATTATAAGAAATTTTTTGAAGCTATGAATGAGTCACAATTTGGTAAGTTAGTAAATACTTTACTAGATACATCTCAAGAAGCAGGTATGAGAATGTTTATCAAGCATAATGATACGATAAATGTAGTTAGTGCAGTTACGCGTACAGATGTTGTTATGAGAATATCTTTAGTATTAGAAAATTTTGATGCAGCGATGAATCCGATGCAGGAAATTCTTATACCTCTTGATTTTTCAAAACGTAAGCAGTTAAATGATCATAATGGTGAGTTAGAAAGACAGAGAGCTTTTTGGAAAGTATCAATATTGATGCCATCATTTAAAGAGAAGATGAATATTGTTATAAATGAATTTCTCAAGATTGTTCCTCAATCGCATGATGATTTCAAGTATCTTCTTCATTCAGTTCAAGCGTTGATTTTACCATATATGAATCAACAAAATGGAGAGATTAATGAATCGTTTGCAGCAGGCTTAAAGAATATCAGTACGCTTTTTTGGAAGTTAACAATGAAGATTATTGAGCATTCATTACCTAAAGGATTTTTATTAAGTGATCTTCTTGGTTTTCAGGTTAGAGTTAGTGAGGAAGATATAGCATTTTATAAAGAGAAAGCTATTCAAGCAAGAAGAAAAGCAACATCAACAAGAAGAAAATAGTTATGTTGACTTAGTTATAATATATGAGAAAACTACTATGCATTCTTCTGTTTTTTTATTTTTTAGTTCCTATCCATTTATTCTCTCAAGAGATTAAATCGGGTGGAGTTTTCTTATTTGTTGGTTTGGAAGAGAGTGGTAATGTAATAAATTCACAGTTGAATATCAAGGCATACAAAAAAGATAGTTCACTTCTCCTTATAAATCAACTTAATAATGGATATAACTTTATTCTTGAGTACGATAAAAAATCGTTACTTAAGATGCGTTTATATCTTTCAAACATACAGAGCAACGGTATAACCTCAAACAACATTATAACTATTCCAGTACGAGTTTCTACACTTCATCAAAAAAGTGTAATTAATACTGAGTTTAGTTGTTTTATAAATGATAAAGTAAATTTTAAAGTAGGCTGTTATTTTTTTAAAACTCCTAATAAGCAAGAGTTCTATATAACATCATTAGAGACGTTATTGAAGATTATTTTATTGATGGGTGCATGATTTCTATCAGTGTGTAGAAGTATCATGGTTAAAGAATTACAATTATTTTAGATAACTGTCTACTAAATAAGCATTTAGATTAGTTAAGTTAAGTAACTTGAGTATAATATATAAATTGACTTTTTAAGTAAAAACATATAAAATTGTAAAAATGTACTGTAGAAAGATATGGTATGTAAGATATAGGAAACTGGTTGGAATATTAAACAAACCTATGCGATAAATTGATTTTGGAGAAGTGATGGCTCAGTTAACATTAAAGAAGGCAACAAAGATTAAAAAAGTTCGTAAACACGGCTTTAGAGCAAGAATGGCTACTAAAGGTGGTAGAGCAGTAATAAGAAGAAGACGTGCAAAAGGACGTAAGAAGTTAATTGCTTAAATCTAAATTTAAAAATATTTAGATGAGTATGAAAACGGATAACAGTTTTAGTAAGAGAGATAGATTAAGAAGCAATGATGAGTTTCTATCTATTTATCGAGGTAAACGGTTTTCCGTTACGTCTAGTTTTACTTATTACTATCGTTATTCAAAATCTTCTTCACTACCAGTTGATAGAAAGATAGGTATAGTAATTAGTAAAAAAGTTTCTAAAAAGGCTGTTTGCAGAAATAGAATTAAACGTATTATAAAAGAATTTTATCGTTGTAATAAATATCTATTACCCCAGAACATTCATTTTATTGTAAGGGCGATGCCTCCTGCGGGCAGACTTTCTAACAGAGAGATTTTTAATGACATTAAACTTTTTTTTGAAACTCTTTCATCCAAAATATATCATGATTAATTTGATTAAAGTTTATCAGTTATTGCTTTCACCTTACTTAGGTAACAGGTGTAGGTTTGAGCCTAGTTGTTCAAGTTATGCTATAGCTATATACAGAAAGAAGGGATTTATTTTAGGAACGTTAAAAACTATTTGGCGTATTTTAAGATGCAATCCTTTTAGTCGTGGTGGGTATGATCCAGCAGAGTAATCAGTTTAATGATCGGCTTGAATGGTAACTTTCATAATGAGTATGTAGATTATCTATAAATTATATAAACTTGTTTAGATAAGTTATTTTTGTTGTTTAGGATATTTCA
>CAMQYS010000037.1 GCA_947039395.1 uncultured Deferribacteraceae bacterium
ATAATTACACAATCCTAATAATATAAAAATATTTTTTGAAAATTTAAAAATAATTGTAATTTACTTGATAAAACTACTCATACTTTACAACTTATGATACAATTATCTATCATATAAAAAATAACTACCTACTAGGAGAATTTCTTGTGAAGTTAATTATAACTTTCTCTCTAACAATAATATTTTTTACTACATCACTACTATTCGCTGATGATAAAAAATTGTTCGATGAACGATCTAAAGGATGTTATGCTGGAAATATAGATGATTGTTACGATCTTGGTTTTATGTATTACGACGGAACTGGAGTCAAACAAGATTACTCTAAAAGCTTTCAAACTTTATGAAAAAGCTTGTGATACTTACGACTCATGGTGCTATAATCTTGCTGATATGTATTTTAATGGATATGGCACAAAACAGAACTATCATAAAGCTATCAAACTTTACAGCAAAACTTGTGATAACGGATATGCACCTAGTTGTAACAATCTTGGCTTATTATATTATAACGGTAACGGTGTAGCTGTTAATTACGATAAAGCCTTATAACTCTTTAAAAACGTGCGATAACGATGAGGATCTAGGTTACAAAAATTATAGAGTTATGTATAGAGAACTCTGTGCAACCGATAAAAAAACCGTACTGTACAAAATAATAAGTGATTTAATATATATATAGATACATAGTTATAATTTTCAAATAAGTATGTATGCACATACTTAAAATATAAGTTATATCTTGCCTATTTTGTCTAAAAAGATATATTATAAGAATAAATAGTGATAAACGTATTAATTATAAAAATATTAATAACCAAAAAGAGGAGAAGATTTTATGAAATTATTAAGTGTTATGTTCGCAATGGCATTCGCTTTAGTATCGTGTGGGGATGATAAAGACACAGGAAATGGTGGCGATAGTGCAAATCGTGCAATTGTAGAAGCGAAAGTTAAGGAAGATTTTGAAAGTCAAGGTACTATTGCTGTATCAAAAGTAGTAGTTGAAAGAGGATATGATATAGCTACGTTTACAATAACACCTGCAACAGCTGGATCAATTGATACTCGTGCTACCACTACAAAAAATATGACTGCTTGGTATCAAGTTGCTAATGCTACAGCGACTCTTAAGAAAGATGTTGAAGATTTAGGAACAACTATACCACCTGAAATCAAGAGTAATTTTGACGCATCAAAATATGGCAATACAACATTATGGACAGTTACTGAAGTTGAGATTGATACTCAGCATATCAACGGTACGCCAAAAGAAATATATGAAATTGAGTTAGAAAATATAGCTAATAGAAACTTAGAGGCAGAACTGTATTATGAGACTCAAGCCCCTTATGCCTTATTATACTCAAAAGAAGAGTTAGATGATGATGATGATAATGATGAAGATAAAGTTGTTATTGATCAAAAATTAATTAATGCTGTTACAGCATTATATCCTGATCCTGCAATCGTTCAAGTTATAGATGCAGAGATGGACGGAACTCAGGTTGAAGTTGAAGTGCTTGTTACTAATGATGGCATAACTACAGAGAATGAAATTGTATTTACTGACACAACTTATGCAACTGTTGCAGAAAGAGAAAGTGAAGTAAAAGTAGAATATCGTGCAATTTCTCCTGATGGGCTTAAAACAGCTGTGGAAGGATGGTTTAATAAGAATACAACTAAACTAGACGATACTAGACCTCCTGAGGCTACTATAGTTGAGGTTACTACAATTAAAACTGGATCAGTTACAAGTGAAGCTACAACTTATGAAGTAGAGGTTGAGTATATAATCACTAATAAAGAATACGAAGTTGAATTAGAGTTTAATAGTCAATTTACAGTAACTGATCAAGAGGCTGAAATTAATGGTGAAGATGTAACTTTTCCGTAATAATCAATTTCTGAAATTAATATCATAAATAATAAGTAGAGGACAGTTTTATATTGTTCTCTACTTTTTTTATACCAACAAATAACAAACCTTAATCATAAACCTACACAACTTTTCTATTCTCATTTTTTTCTCATTCTGTTACAATATTCATTACTACTATATAAGGGGATAAAATTATGAAGTTATTGTACACTATATTTACCGTTGTTGTTACGGTGATAGGTTTTAATTCATCTACACTGCTTGCTGAAACTTTAGAAACAAAGGAAGAGTTACTTATTAAATGTGATGATAAAAACGATGCAGATGCTTGTCTTGAATTAGCAAAAATATTTATGGATGCAGACGATGATATCAATACTGTAAAATATAGTGACAAAGCTTGTAAAGGCGATAATATGTTTGGGTGTGGCATACAAGGATACCTTTATCAAGATGGGATCGGTGTTGAGCAAAATTATGAAAAAGCTATAAAATTATTTGAAAAAAGTTGCAACGGTAACGAGATACATGCATGCATAGCTCTTTCATATATGTATCAAAATGGAGACGGAGTAGATATAGATTATAACAAAGTCTTGCACTTTAATAAAAAAGTTTGTGAAAGCGATGTAATCGATCCGCATGATGATAAATGTAATAGGTTCAACAACATATATAACTCTTTTCAAGAACTAAGAACTAAATGTGATGATGGAGATACAAAAATATGTCTTGAACTAGCCGAAAAGTACGCTGATAAAAAAGATCTCATAAACGCATTCGCATCTGTTGATACTGCTTGCAATAACAATGATACGTTCGCTTGTGGTATAAAAGGAGTACTATATCAAGAAGGAATGGGCGTTAAACAAGATTATAAAAAAGCTGTGAAATTCTTTAAACAAAGTTGCGATGAGGGTGAAGTTAAATGGTGCTTAGCACTTGGAGCAATATATCAACAAGGACTTGTTGCTGATACAAAACATGAGAACGCACTAAGAGCATATAATAAAGCTTGTAACGCTAGTAAAAATACTATTTGCTCTTACTTTGAAGAGTTAGCTACTGATATAGGTATAGATCCTGAGGTTCAATGTAATAAATATAAATATATGTACGCCTGTGGAGATATAGCTAATAAATATCTTCAAAATAAAGATTATAGTAACGCATTCAAATATCTAAAAATAATGTGCGATGCTGATTATATGCCTGGTTGTAGTACTCAAGCAAATCTATATAAAGAAGGGTTAGGCGTTAAACAAAATTATAAAAAAGCTATAAAACTTTATACTAAAAGTTGCGATGGTGGAGATCTGTATGCATGTAACCTACTTGGAGATATGTACGCTAAAGGAACAGAGATAGATGTTGATAAAGCATTAGAGTTATACAAGAAAGCTTACAACAGTGAAGATGATACTGTAAAGAGAATTAGCTGTGCTAGCTTCGATCAACTATACAAAAAAGAGTGCTCAACCGATCCTAAAAAATTCTGTTCAAAATATAAAAAGTAAATTTTAAATTATTATTATAGATTAAGTAGAGAGTATTTTTTATTCTCTACTTTTTTTATATCTATAAATATAACACTTTCTTATTCTCTATTTTTAAATATATGTTATTATATGGTTAATAAATTTTTGGGGGATATAATGAAGTTACTGTATACTATGTTGACTGTTCTTATGGTAGTTGTTTTCAACTCATCTATCGTGCTTGCTGAGACTGTTGAAACAACAGTCGTGACACCACATGAAGAGTTTCGTGTTAAGTGTGAAGATAAAAAAGATATGGATGCTTGTGTTGAGTTAGGTGTCATATATATTAGCATTGATCAGGATTATAGTAACGCACTTAAATATCTTGAAAAAGCTTGTGATGGTAAAAATATGCTAGGTTGTGGTATTCTGGGACATCTATATCAAGAAGGAATGGGCGTTAAACAAGATTATAAAAAAGCTGTGAAATTATTTAAGAGAAGTTGTGATGGTGGAGAATTAGCTGGTTGTGGCGCACTTGGGGATATGCATGCAGAAGGAAATGGAACAAAACAAAATAGCAATAAAGCATTAGAGTTATACAAAAAAGCTTGCGACGGAAATATTGAAAGAGGTTGTAGCAGTTTTAAAACTTTATATGAAAAAGAGTGTTCAACCGATCCTAAAAAATTCTGTTCAAAATATAAAAAGTAAAATTTTAAATTCAGAATTAATAGAAATATAAATCAAGTAGAGAATCAAAAACGTTCTCTACTTTTTTTATCTGTAATAATTCTGAATTTAAAAATATACTTACAATTCGTTTGAATAATAGTATTAAAGAAAAATCTAAACCGTAATGCAAACGAATATTACTCATCTTGATAACTTGAGGAGGAGAGAAATGAACATATTAGCTGAAAGTAATAATTACATGATTGTTAATGAATACGAAATCGTTATGTTGATAATAAAAGCGTCGCAAAAAAAAAATCGTGATTGGAGATTTTTATGGCGATCCAGATATAGGAATAATTTCAGAGGACGAAACAGTTTGTGCTATGGCTGGCTGTGGAGTAATACTCTATTTTATTAAAGAACCTTTTACCGAGTGGGAGTATCACAAAAGCAATAATCAATGGATTGAATGGGGACGTGAAATTGGAAAAGAAATCTGGGTCGATAATATAAGATTTATAAATACAAAAACTATTGAAATCTTAACTGAAAATAAAGAGAAAATCATATTGAATATATAAACTCAACAAAATAGTAGTTGCAGAGTAATTAATATGTTTATAAACATAATCTCATCTAACAGCAAAAACTATAAGCACAAAAAAGTCTTAATAATTCTAAAACAAAAATGCAATATAATGTAGAATAGTAATTTTCTGTTTTCTACTTTTTGTATATATGCAATCATCAAACAACCTCTATAGGATAATAAAAAGGAGTATGCTACTTCATTCAAATATGTTAAAAAAAGCTTGTGATAGTGGCAAGGATATGGACTGTGATAGACTCAATGATCTATATGAAGAAGAATATCAAACTAATTCTAATGATAATAAAAAAACTGTTCAAAATATAAATAACTTTCAAAACACTAATATTAATAAAAAATAGAGATTAAAAAATTTTATTCTCTACTTATTTTTATATGTGTTACTATCAGATAATTATCGGATAATGAAGAGGTATAATTATGAAGTTATTGTATGTTATGTTTATCGTTGTAACGGCTCTGGTTTTAAACTTATCTATCGTATTTGCTGATGCAAACTACGAGCTAACTATTCAGTGTGATAAGGAAAATGATATGACTGCTTGCGTGGAAGTAGCACAAATGTATATTCATGTAGATAATGCTACTGCACTTAAATATCTTGAAAAAGCTTGTGATGGTGGAAATATGTACGGCTGTGGTACTATCGGTGATATGTATCAAAGAGCTATGGGCGTTAAACAAAATTATAAAAAAGCTAGAAAATTTTACACTAAAAGTTGCGACGGTGGAGAGATGGCTGGATGTGGTGCACTTGGGGATCTATACGCTAAAGGGCTTGGAGTAGATTTCAGTTACGCTAAATCTATGGAGCTTTATAAAAAAGCTTGCGATGGTGGAAAAGAGATGGCGTGTGATAGACTTGATGATCCATTTGTCGGATCGTTCGAAGATCTAAGTATCAAATGTGATGAAAAAGATTTAGACGCTTGTACTCAATTAGCATCTCAATATGGACAAGAAGAAGATTATGAGTACGCATTTAAATATATCAAAAAATCTTGTGATGGTGGTTTAATGATCGGTTGTGCTTCAGAAGGATACCTATATCAAGAAGGTATCGGTGTGAAAAAAAATCTTAATAAAGCTTTAAAATTATATACTAAAAGTTGCAATGGTGGAGAGATAGAAGTCTGTCTTGTTCTTGGAGAACTCTATGAGGAAGGAGATATTTTTGATCAAAACTACGATAACGCATTAAAGCTATACAATAAAGCTTGCGACGGTGGAAATGATGAAGGATGTAGTAATTTTACAACTTTATATGAAAAAGAGTGTTCAACTACTACAAATAAATTTTGTGAAAAATATAAGTAAAATATAAAATCAATATTATTATAGATTAAGTAGGGAGTAAAAATTTATTCTCTACTTTTTTTATATGTGCTACTATATAATTAATAAATATTGTGATGGGGGTAAAAATCATGAAGTTACTGTTTGTTATCTTTACGATTGTTACGGTGGTTACTTTTAGTTCCTCTACATTGTTTGCTGAAAGTAACGATGAGTTAATAAGTAAGTGTGATGAGGAAAATAATGTAGACGCATGTCTTAACTTGGTAGAGATATATGGTAACGCAAAAGATTATACCAATGCTTATAAATATATTGATAAAATTTGTAGCAGTGGAGAGATGTTCGGTTGCCTTCTTCAAGGATCATTTTATCTGCAAGGTATAGATGGCGAAAAAAATCCTACAAAAGCTATAAAGTATTACACTAAAGCTTGCGACAGAGGGGAGATGCTCGGCTGTGGTATATTAGGAGCTATGTATGAAGAAGGTGTTGAGGTTGAGATTGATTTTAAAAAAGCACTAAAATACTATCAATTAACTTGCGTTGGTGGCGAACCATTTGGTTGTAGTAGTTACGATGAATTATATCACAACATAGAAACACCTATCAAATGTGATGAGTATAATGATATAGATGCATGTGTTACTGCTGGTGAAAAGTATTATGAAAAAGAAGATTTTGAGAACGCTTTCAAGTATATCAAAAAAGCTTGCGACGGTAGAGAGATGCTCGGCTGTGGTATATTAGGATATTTTTACTATAGTGGAACGGTTGTTAAACAAGACTATAAAAAAGCTATAAAATTATATACTAAAAGTTGCAACGGCGGAGAGATAGATGTATGTCTTGTGCTTGGAGAACTCTATGAAGCTGGAGAAACAATTGATATCAATTTAGGCAAAGCGTTACAGCTCTATAAAAAAGCTTGCGACAGTAAAAATGATAAAGGTTGTCAAAAATTTGATGAACTATATAAAAGTGAGTGTTCAACCGATCCTAAAAAATTCTGTAAAAAATATAAAAAGTAAATTTTTAAATTATTATTTTAATAGATTAAGTAGAGAGTAAAAACTTATTCTCAACTTTTTTTATATGTGCTACTATATAATTAATAAATATTGTGATGGGGGGGGGTAAAAATCATGAAGTTACTGTTTGTTATCTTTACGATTGTTGCGGTGGTTACTTTTAATTCAGCTACACTGTTTGCTGAAAGTAACGACGAGTTGATTACTCAGTGTAATGATAAAAATGATGTAGACGCATGTCTTGAGGTCGCAGAAAAATATGTCAACGATAGCGATAACATCAACGCTTTCAAATATATTACAAAAGCTTGTGACGGAGGAATGATGGCTGCTTGTCTTGCTCAAGGTTCTTTATATAAAGCAGGTACAGGTGTTAAGCAAAGCAGTAAAAAGGCTATAAACTCTTATAGCAAAGTTTGCAACAATAAAGAGATGATTGGTTGTGTATTAATAGGCTCTATGTACGAATATGGTGAAGGAGTTGAGATCGATTTTAACAAAGCGTTACAGCATTATAAATTAGCTTGTGACGGTGGATTAACATCTGCATGTAACGGCTTTAAAGATCTATACGAGAAAGAGTGTCCAACTGACTCAAAAGAAAATAAAAAATTCTGTAAAAAATATAAGTAAAATTGAAAAGTTTTTAAAATAATTATAGCTCGGTAAACGGCGCTAACTTTATAAATTAAATTGAGTTTTAAATAATTGAAAATATATACAAGTAAAGCGTAAGAGAAACCTTACGCTTTTTTTATTTTACATTTATTATTTTACATTTTGAATAAATTACTTACTACAAAAAAATCACTACTTAAAAATCTTACACACCTCTAACTAAAAATATCTCCCTACTCTCTGCTAATATGTTCTAGTATCTGTTCTTCTAGATTACTCTAAAATCTTCCTAATAGCACAAGTAGTCTTGTGTGCATATCATTCGCATCATCTTCGCCTACTAAAAATGGAGAGCTTATCATAAATCTCCACACGTTCATCAACGCTAAGATTTCTCTACTATTTCTATCTATTCTGCCAACCGTTAAATACTTCATATATACTGGGAAAAAAATTAATGATTTATTTGATACATCTAATAACAACGTCGTCTTTACACTCGGACTTAATTCATCATCCTTAACTATCTTACTACTCAATCTTAAAAGTTCTGTTGGTGCTTTTGTCATCTCGATATCACTTCTATACTTATCCAATTTCTGCGAACAACTAATAAAAAATAGCGAACATAAAAAACATAAAATCATATTTTTATAAGTATTATAAGTATTCAACCTTACGCTCCTTTATACCAAATAAATCTTCTAAAATTTCTATTATGGTATCCATCTTTTTCATATCCGTAGTCGATATCCCCTCACCGTAGCCATGATCGTTGAGCTTCATAGATTTAACAAACGTCAATATACTTGAGGCATCTATATTACTCTCCTCTATATCTCTTGAACCAGTATCAAGATCGTAAACATAAGTTAATAAAGTATCTAAATTTAACCGTAATAGATCTCCGATCAATATACGTTTATCATTATAAGAAAAGTTACTTGTATGGATTTTTTTAGCTTCATTGAAAATTACTCTTGGAAAATAGTTTGATAAAAATATCTCATCATCGTACGGTACATCTGCTAACGGATACTCATATACAGACTCTATAACTTTTCCTTTATTTGCCATATCATCTCTCATCTGCATCTTTACAACTTCATCTAGTATCTCAAATATTTCAGTAATCTTATCTAACTCTTCTCTTGAATGTAACTCTCTATATCCATGATCGTTGTTTACTATTATATCTAAATAAGCAAGCATCGCTTGAAGTTCATCTTCTGCATGAGATATATCTCTTGCACCTATTTTAAAATCTAATGTATAACTATAAAAAGCCTCAATCGCCTCAGATGTTAAATTCATAAACTCACGTTGTTTCTCGTAACCTGATTTATCTGAATTATGAATTAATTTAGCTCTGAAAAAAAATGTGCTTGGAATATTTAACGATAACTCTATCCCTGAATAGATAAATATATCATCGAAAAATTCATCCACCATATCTATAGTAACGTTATCATCTAATTCATCATATATAATATTGCCGTACTCATCATACTGATAAACAATCTCTTCTTGAGTATCAAATGCTACAGCCTTATCAGTTACATTATCATCTAGTTGATCATAAAAAAGCCTACCTAATATATCAAAACGCTCTTCATCTTTATCTTTCATATTACTATATAGTGAGTTAAATCCACTATCCATTATGAAACTATTTTCAAGATTGAACTCTTTAAAAACAGTACTGATATTATCTCTACCTACCACATCTAAATTATCTATATGTATGTATGATCCAAAAAGTGGATAAGGGATTATTAATATCAAAACCAACCCTATCAATATACTATGAATATATCGGAAATATTTCATAACACCTACTCATTAAAATTACATTTTTTTTGATTTATCAATCAATATTAAATCAACAAGAGTCAATGCTATCATAGCCTCAACTATAACAACTGCTCTTGCTGCAACACAACTATCGTGTCTACCCATCGTTACAATCTCACTATCGTTACCTTCAATATCTATCGTTTTCTTAGGTATCAATATTGATGATACTGGCTTAACAACTAATCTTCCATAAATATCATCACCGTTAGATATTCCACCTAACATTCCACCAGAGTTATTTGTAGCAAACCCACTACTTTTAATTTCATCATTCATCTGTGAGCCTAATAAATTCACTGATTCAAATCCTAAACCGAACTCAACACCTTTTACCGCAGGAATACTCATAAGTGCATAAGATAACCTTGCGTTTAATCTATCAAATATAGGTTCGCCAACTCCAGCATATACACCTTTAGCTCTAAACTCTAATATCGCACCTATTGAATCACCTAATGCTTTTACTCGTAAAATTTCTGCACTCATCTCATCATATTTTTCTACACAAGCGGTATGTAGAGGGTTCGCATCTATAAAATCTCTATCGAATGTTTTAGACTTAATTTTACCTACTTGGGTAACATGTGCAAAAAGATCTATACCGTAACTATCTAAAATCTTTCTTGCAATTCCTAAGGCTGCAACACGTCCGATACTTTCACGCACCGATGATCTACCTCCACCTCTATGATCCCTTATGCCATACTTCTTATAATATGTATAATCTGCATGACCTGGACGAAACAAATCTTTTATAGCATCATAATCACCACTTTTTTGTGATTCATTTTTTACCATTATCATAATAGGTGTACCAGTCGTTTTACCCTCAAATATACCTGAATATATCATAGCAATATCTTTCTCATCTCTTGGAGATGAAAGGATACTACTACCTGGACGTCTTTTATCTAGCTCTTTTTGAATATCTTCAACTGTAATAGTAATCCCAGCTGGACAACCATCTATCACAACTCCAACAGCCTCTCCGTGACTCTCACCAAAAGTTGTTATAGAAAAAAGTTTACCAAATGTATTTGAATTCATTAATATCAAACCTCTTAAAAGTAAATTATAAAATAGAGTACAATTAAATACTCTTTATACGGCAAAGTAGAATAGGTATTTTAAGTTTATATGCTATACCTCTTGCCTTTAGCTATTATGTAATTATATCTTTTTATTTATGCGTGTATATATTATACAAGTTTATTATACAAATTTATTTGTAAAAAAGTAACCTATAAAAACTGCTATAAGTGAAAGAGATACATTTAGAAATATAAATCCTATACCATATAGATACTCTTTACGTAGAAAAAAGTTTAATACTTCAACTGAAAATGTTGAGAAGGTTGTAAAACTTCCTAGAAAACCGATTAAGAAAAACAAGTATACTAAATTATAATCTTTTAGAAAATTTATCAGTATTCCAGCAAATAAAGATCCTACGACATTAACCGTTAATGTGTTTAATCCGATAAAATTACTATTAATTAACATATAGTTAACTATATATCTTGATATAGATCCTAAAAAGCCACCACTTCCGATTATTAATAATGTTGTTAATTGCATACATTTAGTGTATAACAATTTATTATGAATGAACAACTATTTTTTATTATATTAATAATTGCAGGGCTATGTTTCCTAATCTCTGTACCTTTTGGTATGTTAAGAATGAGATTCAAAAAATTCTCTATTCCATGGTTTTTAGCGATCCATGCTCCTATACCTGTATCAATTATTATGAGACGTATATATGAACTACCATTTAAATATGCGTTAATTTTTCTTGTATTTAGTATTGCAGGACAAGTTCTTGGATCTACAATCATTAAAAAGACTATTCTTAAAAGTATGAATAAGCAAAAACTCGCGAACTTAGAAAGTGATGGTAATTTAGAAAACTTAACAAGTGATGAGAACGTAAAAAAAGCTATATAAAAAAATAAATCATACATCTATCAATCCAATATTAATTGATCATATATCAATCGTATTAAAAAAACCTTTAAAATATTTTATCTTTTACTATACAATTAAAATATCTAAACAATTATAAACAATAGATCTCGCTCAACAACGGATCAAATTACAGTATGATTTATTGTGTAACTATATTATAATAAGATACGGTTATAGAAACTCTATAATTATAGGTGTGTAGCTCAATGGGAGAGCACTGCATTGACGTTGCAGGGGTTGGCGGTTCAATCCCGCCCATACCTATTATATATTTATAATAATGTAGATAAGATTAAGTTATAAAGTCTATATAGATAGAGGTGAACAATGGACAATATTGATCTTCTAAAAACAGATATTAAAAACTTATTAGGTTTTGTAGAGGCTAACGATAGCAACCCTGTTCCATACTGTTTTACTTATGTTATGTTGATAGAAAAAAATATAAAAATATGGGAGTCGGAAGGACAACAAAACAGTGAAGAGTTGAAAGCGTGTATTATATCTGATTGGAGATCTGCAAAAAGTAGAGCAGGTTTATATGACTATTATATCGCTAGAGATGATTTTAACGATCAGAGACAATTAAATAATAAATTAAACGAACTTATAGAAAGAGTTAACTTCTTTATTGTAGACATCTTAGAAGACTCTTGAAGTATTGCGATACCTACTTAACACTATTTAAATTCAACTCTGAACCTATGTAATCTGTAAGCACGCCGTAATATTACCTTAATATCACCATATTTTTTTTAACATTATTTAAGTTAACTTAAACTATTTATAATCTATAATACCTATCCAATTATAATAGCTATAAACATCTCAATCATATGTAGTCTATGTAGTCACTGGATCGCTTGCGATCAGTAGATATACTAACCTCTATACTTTAACCAATGCACTTGCAAACAATTAACAATCGCCTCTACACTTTAACCAATAAATTATCCACAAATATAAAATATCAATCGCAATACTAACCACAATTATATATATAAAAAAACGCAACCTAATAGATTTATGTTTAAAACAGTTTATCTATCAAGTTGCGTAAATGTATATCTCTTATATTATAACTTTAATATAATCGTAATATGAATAACTTAATACAGAACCATAGTTATGATACTTCCGACAATACAAGAAACCGTAACACTAATTAATCCAGGTATCATAAAACTGTGATTAAGTAGATATTTACCTATTATTGTTGTTCCTGATCGATCAAATGATACTGTCGCAATATCTGATGGATAGTTCGGTATGAAAAAGTACCCATAAACTGATGGTAGAACTCCTAATAATACTGGAAATGGTATTCCTAAACTATATGCAAGTGGAAGCATTGATGTTACAACTCCACCTTGAGTATTGATAAGTACCGATACACCAAATAGAACAAACGCTATCGACCATGGATATGCTTCAACTACCCCTTTCATTGATGTCATCATCTCTGCTTTATAATGTAAGAAATATGTATCTGATAACCATGCAATACCGTAGATCGCAACTACTGCAACCATACCAGCTTGCCATACAGAACCTGCTACAACTTTTTTAGGATCAGCTTTACATATAAGTATAATCAACGCTGCTGTTGCAAGCATAACTATCTGAATAAGTAACGCCATTGATAAAGGTTTCATAACACCAGCCTTATTAGGAAACTCTGGTAGTAAAGATTGAAATGTTGCAAGAATAACAATCGAAAGAATAGCAAACATAAATATGTATACCGACCATTTAGCAGTTTTAGGTAACTCTCTATCTAGAGTTGTTGCAACTGTTCCATACATAAACTCTTTTGTTTCAGGATTAGCTAATCTTGCTTGAAACTTAGGATCTTTATCTAAATCTAAACCACGTTTATTAGAGTATAAAGATGCAAAAAATAGTCCAACTAAACACGCTGGTATTGTAACAATTATAACTTGTGTAATTGTTACAGACATTCCTGTAGCTTCATTTGTTATAGCAACAAACGCTGTGACTGCTGCTGCAATAGGAGAACAGGTTATTCCTACTTGTGATGCAATAGATGCAACTCCACAAGGACGTTCTGGACGTATCCCCTTTCTTAATGATATATCACATATAATAGGCATTAACGTGTAAACAACGTGTCCTGTACCTACTAAAACCGTTAAAAAGAATGTAGTAATAGGTGCTAAAAATGTTATCTTAGATGGATTTTTACGAAGGATTTTTTCAGCAATCTGAATCAGAAAATCCATTCCACCCGATGCTTGTAATACCCCAGCACAAGTTACAGCAGCTATAATAATAAACATAACCGTAACAGGAGGTGTTCCAGGTTTTAAACCAAATGCAAATACTAAAACTAATAATCCGATACCTGACATTGCACCAAGTGCAATACTTCCATACCTTGCACCAACATATAATGCCAATAATACAATACACAACTGAACAATCATTATTACTGTCATAAAAAAATCCCCCCAAATAAACCCTTTAGTATTATAATGTTACGATTATTAAATTGCTGTGTCAACTTAATATCTATATGTAGGTTTAAATTAAAATATATCTATCTAGATCATAATATCATGCTGCAACAAAAATGAAAGTTTTCTCTATAATTGATTATTGATTTATTATGTATTGTAATATATAATAAAGGAATTCACATAAATGAGGATACAGTTATGGTAATAGAATTATTAGATGGTAAGCAGGTAGAAATACCTGATAATAGTAGCTCAATAGATTTAGCAAAATCTTTATCTAGTCAGCTAGCTAAGAAAGCTATCGCATCTATCGTTAATGATGAGCTTAGGGATATAACATTCCCTCTTAAAGATAATGATAAAGTAAAAATTTTAACAGAATCTGATGAAGAAGCTTTAGAGATTTTAAGACACTCCACAGCACACTTAATGGCACAAGCGGTAGTTAGGTTATTTCCTACAACAAAGGTTACGATAGGGCCTGTTATTGAAAATGGGTTTTTCTATGATTTTGATCAAGAGACACCTTTTACACCTGATGATCTTGTTAAAATCGAAAAAGAGATGAAGAAAATATCTTCTGAAACTATACCTCTTGTTAGAAGTGAAATATCTACTAAAGATGCTATAGAGAAATTTAAAAACGAAGGCGAAAACTATAAAGTTGAGATCATTAATGATCTAGGTGTTGATACTGTATCTCTATATACTCAAGGAGATTTCACCGATCTATGTAGAGGTGTACATGTACCATCTACTAATAAAATAAAATATTTCAAACTATTATCTGTTGCTGGTGCTTATTGGAGAGGTGATGAAAAGAACCCTCAACTACAACGCATATATGGAACAGCTTTCTTTACTAAAGAAGCGTTAGATGAATACCTTAATATGTTAGAAGAAGCTAAGAAACGTGATCATAGAAAACTTGGTAAACAACTAAAACTGTTTATGATCGAAGATGAAGCTGGAGCTGGATTTCCTATATATCTACCGAACGGTGGAATGCTTAGAACAATAATTGAACAGTATGAACGTGATGAACATCTTAAACGTGGATATAAAATCGTCTACGGCCCATCAATATTAAAACGTGATCTATGGGTAAGATCTGGACATTATGAAAACTATAAAGAAAATATGTACTTTACTGAAATAGATGATGTAGAGTTTGGTGTTAAACCGATGAACTGTTTATCACATATATTAGTATATAAATCAGAGTTAAGATCGTATAGAGATCTACCTCAAAGATATTTTGAACTAGGTACTGTTCATCGTCATGAAAAATCAGGAGTGTTGCATGGTTTAATGCGTGTAAGAGCTTTCACTCAAGATGATGCTCATGTATTTTGTACAGTTGAACAGTTACAAGATGAAATAACTGATATATTAAAGTTCGTATCAGATGTGATGAATATATTTGGATTTGAGTTTACTCACACTATATCTACTAGACCTAAAGAGAAGTTTATAGGAACGCTTGAAGCATGGGATATGGCAACAGCTGCACTCGTTGATGCAATGGAAGTTAATAAACTTGAGTATACTATAAACGAAGGTGACGGTGCTTTCTATGGCCCTAAAATAGATATAAAATTAAAAGACTCACTAGGAAGGTTATGGCAGTGTGCAACTATTCAATGTGATTTTAATCTGCCAGAAAGATTTGATCTAAGCTATATAGGTGATGATGGTGAAAAACATAGACCTGTTATGCTACATCGTGTTATATTAGGATCAGTTGATAGGTTCTTAGGCGTACTTATAGAGCATTTTGCAGGAGCATTTCCTCTATGGATCTCCCCTGTACAGATAAAAGTTATGAATATTAGTCACGATAGTGCTACATATGCAGAAGAGATTGCTAAAAAGTTAATGTTACTAGGTTATCGTGTTGAAAAAGATTTGCGTAATGAAAAAATAGGCTTTAAAGTAAGAGAAGCACAAGTTGAAAAAGTTCCTCACATGATCGTAGTTGGTGATGGAGAAGTAGCTGATAAAACCGTATCTGTAAGACTAAGAGATAACACATTAAAAAATAATCTTGCATTTGATGAATATATCAGTATACTAAATAACTTAGTCAACAACAAATCTTTAGAATTATGGAGGACAGAGCGATAGTTTCAAGTAGAGACAGTGATAAAGAGAGAGTAAACGAAGCAATAACAGATAGTGAAGTTCGTTTAGTTTCAGATGACGGATCTCAATTAGGTATTGTTTCAATATCAGAAGCTTTGAAAATAGCAGATGATAAAGGGCTAGATTTAGTTGAAATTGCAGCAACAGCAAAACCTGTTGTTTGTAGAATAATGGATTATAGTAAGTATAAATTTGAGAAGAATAAGAAAGAGAAAGAAACAAAAAAGAAACAACGTCTTCATCAAATTGATATTAAAGAGATTAAATTTCGTCCTAAAATCGAAGATCATGATTATAATGTTAAATTAAAACATATAAGACGTTTTCTAACCGATGGAGATAAAGTTAAAATTATTATTCGTTATCGTGGAAGAGAGATGATGTTTCAAAATGCTGGATTGGAAATTATTAATAAAGTCCTAGTAGATGTTGAAGATTTAGGGTTGATGGAGAAAAAACCAGAGCTTTTTGGTAAACAACAGATTATGGTTATTAATCCAAAAGCGATAAAATCAACTAATTAATCAGAGAAATATTTTATATATTAACTACATATATAAAAAAATATTATATTATAAATATGACGGGGTAGGTTTTAATGGGTGTTCATAAAGTTAAGACGCATAAAGGTACGCAGAAAAGATTTAGAATAACTGCTAACGGTAAACTTGTATTTCAAAAGCAAGGTAAAAGACACATTCTTACTAGTAAAAGTAGAAAACGTAAGCGTAATTTATCTCTAAAAGGTGTTATCGAAGGAAAAGTTGCTAGAAATATGGCAGTTTTAATGCCTTATTAGTAAAAATTGTTTTTATTTCAACAGATAAAATCATATAATTGATGAGTGTTTAAAATATATCGATATGGCATTATATATGGCCGCCATACGATAAATATATAATATTACTTGATGTTACATAATTATATTGAAGATTTAATACCTTCAATCAATAAAGTGTGGTCATTGGGGAAAGGAGTTTAAAGTGCCAAGAGCAAGAGGTGGGTATAAAACCCGCAGAAGAAGAAAGAAGATTATCGCATTAGCGAAAGGTTTTAGAGGTAGAGCTAAGTCGGTATATAATATCGCTAGACCTATGGTTGAACGTGCACTATGTTTTGCTTACAGAGACAGAAGAAGAAAGAAGAGAGATTTCAGACGTTTATGGATCATTCGTATCTCTGCTGCTTGTAAAGCGAATTCAACTTCATACTCAAAATTTATGGGTAGGTTGAAGAAGCATAGTATTGAGTTAAACAGAAAATCTTTATCTGAATTAGCTATTCATTCTCCAGAGTCTTTTACAGAACTTGTTAAATCAACAGCTAGTTAAGAACTAAGGTTTAGATAGTTTACTCACAAAGGGTTAATTAATGCTTTTTAATTAACTCTTTTTTTTATGCTCAAAAATAATTTTATCAACCGTTTTTCATAAATATAATATGCCATAACTTTATTCGCTCTATTTTACAGATTTATAATTGAACAGGTATAATATTATACAACCGATCGAACCTCTATCACTTTATCAACTATATTGGACAGGTATAATATTATACAACTGATCGAACCCTATCACTTTATCAACTACATTGAACAGGTATAATATTATACAACTGATCGAACCTCTATCACTTTATCAACTATATTGGACAGGCATAATATTATACAACCGATCGAACCTCTATCACTTTATCAACTATATTGGACAGG
>CAMQYS010000038.1 GCA_947039395.1 uncultured Deferribacteraceae bacterium
CGTATGATGGACATTTTGAAATAGCTAAATACTTAGTAGATAAAGGTGCAGATGTCAATGTTGGAAATATAGATAATATCACAGCCTTGATGAATGCTTCGTATGATGGACATTTTGAAATAGCTAAATACTTAGTAGATAAAGGTGCAGATGTTAATGCTAAGAATAAATATGGCACAACAGTTTTGATCTATGCTTCAATTTATGGACATTTAAAAATAGTAAAATATCTAGTAGAAAATGGAGCTGATATTGATGCTATGAATAAAGACGGAGATACTGCTTTATTGGAAGCTAAAGAAAAAGGACACACAGATATAGCAAAATATCTTTTATCAAAAGGAGGTAAAAATTTAAACCCAGAACTTGATAAAGAGTTATTAGAATTAGTAAAAGACAAAGGTGATTTTAAAAAAGTAAAAGAACTTGTAAAGCAAGGTGCAGATATTAATGTTATGGATTGGAGAGGCTATTCATTGTTGATATATGCTTCAGGAAATGGAGATCTAAAAACAGTCAAATATCTAGTTAAGAAAGGCGTTGATGTTAATCATAAGAGTAATGAAGGTGACAGAGCTTTGATGGTAGCTTCAGAGGAAGGGCATAATGAAATAATAAAAGTACTTATAGATTCAGGTGCAGATGTTAGTGCTGTAAATCCTTACGGTGCTAGTGCATTAGGACATTCAGTTCGCAGTGGTAATATTGAGGGTGTTCGTATTTTAATTGATGCAGGTGCTGATCTTGATGTAGCTGGTAGGTACTCAGATGTTACTGCAGGAAATGCTATAGCACCTCTTTTATTAGCTGTTCAGTATGAATATCCTGAAATAGCTGAATTACTTTTAAAAGCTGGAGCTAAAGATATTATTAGTTATACGGCGTTGATGACTGCTGCTAAAGATGGAGATATAAAAACAGTTAAATATTTAATCTCTAAAGGTGCTGGTGTAGATGAATCCAACTATACAGGTAATACCCCTTTAATACTTGCATCAATGAATGGACATGCTGAAGTAGTAAAATATCTTATAGAGAAAGGTGCTGATGTTCATGCTAGTGATCATGAATTTGAACAGTGGTATACTTCTTTAATACTTGCATCGATGAATGGACATTTAGAAACTGTTAAACTATTAGTAGAAAATGGTGCTGATGTTAATGAAGAAAACTACGTTTTAGGAACTGTTTTAGGAACAGCTTCATCTAATGGACATTTAGAAGTCGTAAAATATCTTGCAGATAAAGTTACTGATATTAATGCTCAAAATAAAGATAGTTGGACAGCTTTAGGCAGTGCTTCTGGAAAAGGACATTTAGAGATAGTAAAATTTCTTATAGATAAAGGAGCTGATGTTAATACTAAAAGTGCTTACGGTCAAACAGCTTTGGAGATGGCTACTTATGGTGGATCAATAGAAGTTACTAAATATTTAGTATCAAAAGGTGCTGATACTAGTAATATGACTATTAGTGATTGGGTAAGATCTGGTTGGCTAGAAAAAGTAAAAGAGAGTGTAAAGAAAGGAGCTGATATTAATGCTAAAGATAGTTACGGTAATACAGCATTGATGACTGCTTTAAATCAAAGCAATTTAGATCTTGCACGATATTTAGTAGAAAGTGGTGCTGATATTAATATTGTAAGTGATTATACTAAAACAGCATTAATGTGGTCATCAGAAAGAGGAAATTTAGAATTCACACAATATTTAGTAGAAAAAGGTGCTGATCTTGATATTAAAAACAACGATGATGAAACAGCTTTAAAGAGAGCAATAGAAAATGGACATTTAGAAATGGTTAAATACTTAGTTGAACAAGGTGCTGATATCGATCACATAAACTCTAGGTTTAATACTACACCATTGATGACTGCTTCAAGAAATTCACATTTAGAAATAGTAAAATATTTGGTTAAAAAAGGTGCTAATACAGATAGAATGACTCTTAGAGAATGGGCTAGTTCAGGTTGGCTAGAAAAAGTAGAAGAGAGTGTAAAGAAAGGTGCTGATGTTAATGCTATAAGTTGGGGTGATTTTACAGCGTTAATGTTGGCATCAGAGAAAGGACATTTAGAAATTGTAAAATATCTGGTAGAAAACGGTGCTGATATTAATGCGAAAGATGATGAAGGTGAAACAGCATTAATGTGGGCTTCTTTAGAAGTCGTTGAATATCTTATTAAAAAAGGTGCTGATACGGATGTAATGACAATTAAAGAATGGGCTATAGCAGGAGATCTAAAAAAAGTAAAAGAATGTGTAAAAAAAGGTGCTGATGTTAATACTAAAAATGATAAGTATCGTACCATTTTGATGTATGCTTCAAGAAATGGACATTTAGAAGTAGTCAAATATCTAGTAGAAAATGGTGCTGATGTTAATGCAAGTGATCAGTGGGGTGCAACACCATTAATATGGGCTTCGGAAAAAGAACATTTAGAAGTAGTAAAATATTTAGTTGAGCAAGGTGCTGATATTACTGCTAAAGATGAGGATCAAACAGCGCTAGATATTGCTAGAGAAAAAGGACATACAGAAGTCGTTAAATATTTAGAGAGTATCAAGTAATAAAAAACTTAGAGAAGCGTAATGAAGAGTAGTAACGATCTTATAGTATTTGCAGAAACGGGTAATTTAGCAGGCTTTCAAGAGAGTATTAAGAACGGTGTAGATATAAATTATATAAGAGTGTTCGGTTCTTCTGTATTGACAAATGCTTGTAGATATGGAAACTTAGAGATAGTTAAATATTTAATAGAGAATGGAGCTAACTACGATATCATAAATGGAAAGTTTAGAGAATCTTTTAAGTATTACAATAGGTGAAGAGAATACAGATATTGTTGAATATTTATCAACACTTAAAAAATAGTATAATAAGGACATAACAAATGACAATCGATAAGCGAAGGGAAGAAAACTTAAAGAGTAATCTTTACAAGGAATTGGAAGCTGAGATTTTTGAAGATTTAGATACAGCTTTTGTAAATTTAAAATCTTCTGATCTTACTATGCGTAAGAAATCAGCAAAGAGGCTTAGTTGGAATTCTCGTAGGGAGACATTTTACTCTGTTCGGGTATGGTTTCTACAAGATGGAATAATGGAGGAGTTGTTCGATCGAATTATTGAAGAGTCAGATGAGAAAACAAAAGCAGATTTAGTTAGAACGCTTTTATTTTTTTATGACCGATATATAAAACAGGATAATTATTGGAATTGGAGTAAAGAAGAGAAGATTGTCAATAAAGCGTATATAAAAATGTTGTTAGATTTTGCACATAGTTTGATTGATAAAGCGTCGACAGACGTGTTATTTGAGACAGCAAACATTTTACTATCTTTAGAAGATAATACAGGTTGGGATATATATTCAAAAGTATTAGTAAAGCGAAATAATATAAATGTTATGGAGTGGTTTTCAAGATATTACTCTCGTTACGGCGATACGATTACGGTTTCACAAAAAATCGCACTAATAGATGTTATAACTACTATTATCCAAAAATCAAAGAATAGTATAGTTATACAAATAGGAACTTATGTAAAAGCAGATCTTTTACTAAGGTTTTCAGATGGCACAGGTTGGGATATGTATGCAGATACGTTAGAGAGTTACAACTGTATATCATTGATAAAAGAGTTTAGAAACAGTTGTATGTTGTATGCAGATAAAAGTATGAGTAAAGATCAGAGTATTAGGTTGTCGAAAATTTTGACGAACACGATAAAGAACTGTAAAGATAATTATATTGAGGGTATACAAAACTATGTTACATCATATGCAAAAGAATCGTTGGATATTTGCAAAAAGTATAATAATATAACCTATATTAACTTCAAGGAATAATAGATGGAGGTATCAAAAAGCAAAGCGAATATACTTAATAAGACTTTTATAAAATTGCATAAAACGGGTAAGATTTCAGATGCTGAGTTTGAAAGACTTAACAGTTCATATACAATCCGATCGTTTGATTGGAAGAGATTAGCTAAGTATTCATTTTTGATATCTATTTTTTGTATTATTATATTGTTAATATTTGCACTTAATTTATCATCGAGTACAGATTTATTTGCTAAAATATTTAATAGTTCAGATTTAGGAAAGTTGATACTTTTAATTATAGTTGCGACGGTTTTATACATTATAGGTATTAGAAGAAAGTCAAAATATAGTAATAAAATTTATAGTAATGAAGCGATATTCTTTTTAGGAGCAGTAGTAACAGAGTTTGCTTTTATATATATAGTTGAGTTGCTTGATATCAGTTATAAAGGTATGGTTGCTATAACTTTATTGAAGTCATTAATATATGGATTATTAGGATTATGGTTTCCGTCCAAGTTAATATGGATACTTTCATTGTTACTATTAAGTAGTTGGTTTCAGTCGGTGTTTGGTTACGGAGCTGATAGAGATGCTTATTTTTTAGGCATGAACCATGTGTTACGTTTTGGAGTATTCGGTTTATTTTTAATTTTTGGAAGCACATTTTTATTTATTAAGTTGAAGAACAGAGATGATTTTTTAAAAATATCAAGAGGTTTCGGTTTATTTTATGTATTTGTTGTTCTTTGGATAATGACAATTTTCGGTAATTACGATATGATAGGAAACTGGTGGGATATAGATATTGATGTCAATTTATATGATTGGTCGATACTTTTATTTATAATATCACTTATATCACTTTATCATGGTTTAAGATATGATGATGAAGTTACGAGAGGATTTGGATTAATTTTTATTTTTATAAATCTCTACACGAAATATTTTGAGTTATTTTGGCACGACACCCCTAAGTTGATATTTTTTGGAATATTAGCATTAAGTTTTTGGTTAATAGGTTTAAAGGCAGAGAGTATATGGCAATTAGTTCCAGTTAAAAAGCTAGTCAAAAACGAGAGAGATATCTAGAGGTAGATATTTTATATAATAGAAACAATGGAGATTAAGAAGTGGTTTTAAAGAAAGCAGAGAGCGAGTTAGAGTACAATAAAGTTATATCACTTTTATTAGAGTTACAGAAAGATCATTCAGATCAATACCCAAGATTATTCCGTGATTACATAGATCATGTTCAGTTCAAAAAGTTATCAGTATCACACGCTAACCAGTCATCTATAAATTTATATGAAAGTTTAGGGTTTGAAAAAGAGATGATGTATATGAGTTGTGAGTTATAACTTATCTAGTTGTGCAGATATAACAATACAGTTATTACTATAATAAATATAGATTACATAGTGAAGTAACTATATACAATACTCAAAATTAATAAGTAGTTATTAACGTATTAAGCTTTAGTTACAATCCATATATTTGCAATATAACATGTGGTATATTTTAAGTATCTGATCGCATTAAAAAACTTTTCAAAAAAAAATAAATAAATAGTAGCTTTTTTAAAAAAATGGGTATATAGTGCTCTTAACGTATCAATAACAATACAGTACTAATACGTGTTTTACTGTTGTTTTTAGTAAACTATGGTTAGCAAAGTATTCAATTGTTACAAAAAAAATATTCAAGGGAGAATAGTAGACTATGAAATTAATGAAATTATTATTAATTGGACTTTTATCAGTAGTAGCATTCGTAGCATGTGCAGAAGACGAAGTAACACCAACGGCGAAAGTAAGAATTGTTGGAGCAGACAAGGCAGCTCCAGTTCTTTATGACAACGTAACAGTTAAGCTTCAAGCAATTAATGCAGCAGGCGCACCAATTACAACAGCTAGTTTTGAGTCAAAAGCAATAGTTGGAGCAGATGTTTCAGAAGACGCTGTAGGTAGCATGACAGTTAAAGTTACAAACCCAGCAATTGCAGCAGGTACTATCACTGCATCATTAAAAACTGGTACTGGTAGCACTGCAACTTACGATAACGCAACTTACACAATCGTTGCTGCAAAAATTGTTGGTACAGAGCTTAAAGTAGATAATGGAACAGCTGTTACTTTAGCAGGTGATGCAGGTGATGCAACTGCAAAGACAGCTCTTGTTGCAACTGCTAAATTTGGAACTAAAATAGTTGATGTTACTGCAGATACAACTTTTGTAGTTAAAGCGGGTTTAGATGAGTTAGCTGTGAGTGGTGGTAATGTTATCACTGCAACTGATACATTTACTGTTGAAGCTGCCGCTGTAAAAGCGACATTTGCTTTACTTACTGCAGACGTTTCAGTAACTTCTACAGTAACGCCTGCATCAACACCAACAGGAGTAACTGAATTTACAGTTGCTAATCCTACTACTATGCCTACAGTTCCTTCAGCTGCTATTTCTTTAGTAATTAAAGAAAAAGTTGGAGCAAGTGATACACTTGTTGATGCTGATATCTCGGAATACAACTGTGAAATCACAGCTATTGCTACTGCTGGTGCAGTAACAATAGGTGCAGCTCCTTCATCAGCGTTGAATGCTGAAGGCACTTGTGATACACTTAAAAATGGTGCTGCAGCTGCAAATAATGGTGCAGTAACTATATCAGTTACAAGCGTTAATAATACATCGTTACCGGCGAAAACAACACCATTTACAACTGTAATAGAAGATCCAACTCCTGCTCTTTAATCATTATCATTAATGATTAAAAGTTTAAAAATTAAGTAATTAAGTTTTAAAGCAATAAATAAAAGAAGTCACTGTAAAGTGGCTTCTTTTTTTAATAATTAACTTCTAAACAAATCTATAATTAAAGCCACCTAATAAGTGGCTTTTTTTTATTATGTAATATATAAATAACATATAGATATTTTATTAATATTTTGATATAACTATTAAAATATTAATGAAATATAAAAATATCATTGAGGAAGAAGTATCAGTTATGAAATTATTAAAATTATTATTAATCGGATTCTTATCATCTGTATCATTATTAGCATGTGGGGACGACACAATCGCACCAACATCTCCAAAACTTAAAATTGTTGCAGAGATAGATAATGGAACTCCAGAATTTTATGCAGATACAACAGTAATGCTCAAAACTGTTGATGCAAACGGCAATATAATCAAATCAACATGGAGTACAGAAGATACAGCAGGCGTAGAGCTTTCAGACAATCTTGCAACAGGAGTAACTTCTGAAACAGTTAAAGTTAAAGTAACGGATATAGCAAGTGCAAAAGGTGTTATAACTGCAAAAATTAATATTGATGGAGTAATATCAACAGCAAATCTTATAATAATTCCATCAGAAATAGCTTTAAAAAGTATAACTATCTCTCCAGTAGACCCAGTTATTAAACTAGTAAAAAACAAAGGTAAAGTAACACTCACAGCGTTAGCAACATTTGAAAACAATAGATTTGTTGATGCTACAAATGATATAGTTTGGAGCATGCCAACAACATCTAATATTACAATAGATCATGTAACAGGTATAGTTACAGCAACAGCAGTTATCACCTCTCCAGCGATAGCAACAGGAACATTCACATCAAAAACAGTTGAAAGATCAAACACAACATCAATCACGGCTGTGCAAGATACAGTAGCAAAAATAACTGTTACAGTTGATAATAATGGTACCTTAAAACTTCCAAACGGTGCAGAGAAACAACTTAAAGCTATGGCTACTTATATAGGTGGTTCAACAGATGATATTACAGATGAAGTAACATGGTCTACATCAGATGCATCAGTAGTCTCAATAGATAGATCAACAAAAGGTGTTATAAATGGTGTCAAAGCATCTGGTACAGCTAAAATATCTGCAGAATCAAGTAACGGTAAAATAGGTGAGATCACTATAACAGGTTCACCTTCAGAGCTTAAGTCTATAACAATTACACAAAATCCTATAACAACTATAGATGCTCAAACCCCAACAATCGTGGCTAACAACTCAGATACTTCACAAGAGAGTTCAATAGATGCTACTGATTTTAAATGGACATTAACCTTAGTTGGTGGTGGCGATGCTAAAGATATAGCAGAAATCAATACTACAACAGGAGTTATAACTGCTAAATCAGGTGTTGCAAGTAATGTAGTTATTGAGGCTGTATTAAATGATAACAAGCAACCTATAAATCTACCGATAGTAATAGTTGAACCGATAACTGTAAAGATAACTACACAGTAATTAATTAACTATTAAATAGTTCTTAAAGTTATTACAAGTAGAATAAGATTAATAATTAAAACTCATTAATTGAAGAATAGTTTTTAAATTATTTTATAAGAAAAGTCACCTAATAAGTGGCTTTTTTTTATGATATAATATATAATAAAATTAATGTGTCAATATCGGTACTAATATAAATATTACAAACGACAATATTATATCTATAATATTTACTGTACCTATTCTCAAATTATTGATCCGTTACAAAAATATTTAAAGGAAATTAATTAAATATGAAATTAATAAAATTATTATTAATAGCACTTTTATCTTTAGGATCATTTATTGCTTGTGGAAATGACGAAACAACTCCACCTATTCAACCAAATAGTATTACAATCGAGCTACCAGATCTTTATAAAGATGTGCCAACTGAACTTAAAGTTAATACTGTTTATGAAAATCCTTCTTTAAACAAACTTCTTACAACTGAACCAATATGGGTATTTACTCCAATAGATCCAAGTGTAAAAGAAGACTTCACTTTAGTTGGAAACGTTTTAACAGCTCATAAAATAAATGCAAAAGCAACTCTAACTGCAAGCTATATAGAACGTATGGATAATCAATCAGTAACAACCTTAAATGCTGCAATAACTTCTATTAGTATAACTCCAAGTAGTTTTACTATTATAGCTAGAAAAACGGATAAACAGTTTAAAGCAACAGCTACATTTACAACAGATACGGGCGATCAACTTGTTGATGTAACCTCTGTTGCAGATTGGAGCATACCTACAACCACGATGACAGTAGATAACATCGCAAATAAAGGTTTAGTTTCTGCAACATCACAAACGGATGAAACGGATATCTCTGTATTATTTCAAGGACAGTCGAATATAGCAAAAGTTAAAGCTTTAGAGACTAATTCAAATATAGTTGATGTTAAAATTACACCAATAGATTTTACTTTAGATAATGGATTAACTAAACAACTTACTGCAACAGCTAATTACTCTCCTGTTGGTTCAATTGATGTTACTGATATTGCAACATGGACTTCTTCTGATACTGCTGTTACAACGGTAGAAAATATAACGAATAAAGGTTTAGTGACTGCAAAAGCTGATAGTGGTACAGCAGAGATTTCTGTAGTATATGGAATTACAAACGATAAGATTACAGTTACAGCAAATCCTGCTCCGATATTTAACAGTTTTGAAATAACAGGAACTGGTGGAAATACGGTTAAAGTTGATGCAACTAATCAATTACAAACAACAGAAACGATAGAAGACTCATCAACAAGTATTAAAGATATCGACTCATCAGATTATGTATGTACCGTTGCAGAGGGAGTTACAGCTATTACCATTACTGGAAATTGTCTTATAAAGGGTATTACAGAAATTGGTAGTGTTGATATTACAATTACTAACGAAAAAGCATTGGACAAGAGTAAAATAATTCAGTTTGCAGTAACTCCTGTTTTACAGTAATCGTTATATTATTTTAGAACAATATCAAAGTTAAAAACATATAAATCATTATATAAAACAAACCACTAAATAGGTGGTTTTTTTATTGTTTAAATATATGATTATGATTGCAAAAAAACGATTTTCTATCTAATATAATATATAGGATATTTGATGATATTCATTCTGATAGATATAAGGGGATAGAGAATGGAACAGTTAATTAATTACCTCAAGCAACCGACAGTTATAATCTTTATAATCATTGTTTTTATAGTTATGATTTATAACAAAGTCAAACATTCAAGGATAAAAAAGCAAGCAGAAGTTGATTATCCAGATTATGATAATAAAGATCTTGTTAATCATGAAGAAGAGATTGATACAGATAATAAGCATGAAGGCAGAAGCATTTCATTAAATAAAGAGGATCATTCAACAAATAATGAAATTAATGTTGTCTATCATGAGAGATCACCAAAAGGTTATCAAGTAATCTATAAAATTAGTGATGATGAAGATAGAGATATTAAGAAGAATATTTTTGAATCATCTCACGCTATATTTGGCGATTTAAAAGAGGTTATAAAAGGACGTTTCATTTATGTATCTATAAAAACAATTATCGCACTAGTTGGTATTATTTTTTTAGGATATGATTTAATTTTTATACCTTTACAACCTATATATTACAATATTGAACTTGGAGTATTTTTATTTTTAGTTGCAACGATTATTTATAATTGGTTCTATGCTTTATCAACTATAAAGTTTTACGAGAGAGGTTTTGTACAGAAGACTTTTTTCAAAGAGAAAGCTTGTGCTTACAATTCAATTGATAGCATAGTTTATGTACGAAAAGGGTTATTCAGATTAGCGTTAGAGAGAAAGCAGAAGATATCATTAAACGTAACAATATTAGAGTTTTTCACAGCGATAATAGGTTTAAATTTCACAGTGTTAGAAGAAGTTACTATCAATACTTTAGAAGCAGGTAAAAGTAATAAAATAGAGTTTAGAGGTTGGAACTATTTCTTAATCACAGAAACTTTTCAAATAGTAGAAAAAAACCTTATTTTCAGTAAACAAGGTTTAGGTTATATATCAAGAAGTGAAGACACAACAGGGGTTAATAACTAATATGAAAACGATTTTCGATAAAATCAACCGATCAGGTTTAAAATATATGAAGATCGTGATAGCGTTAATAATTATAATATTTCTAGGCAGAGTGCTTTATACCGTTTATTACGTTTACAGTATAAAAGATATAGATATGGCAAATGTATATATTGAACATTCAAAGAATGGTAGATATACAATAAGAAAAGTTTATCCGTTTAGACACAATATTGGTGGTTCTCCACAATATATAATATTGTCAGAGACTGCAACTGATAAGATTTTAGATATAGGTACGATGTCAAATGTTGATGTTTATAACACTCATATTCGTTACAGCACTTACAGTCCATATATAAATAAAACTCAAGATGATTATTTTCTTGGTTACGGTAACCTGCTTGAAGATAGTATGGATATAGATAAAATGAAATGGGATATGTGGGTAGATTTTCCACCATCTATATTACAAAGATTTAAGGTATGGCTAGCTGTTGATGTTAGAGGTTTCAAGTATCCAAAAACGGTAGAGAAATATTTAGAGGAAAAAGTTGAATTTATTAAAAATGGTGGAGATGTAAATGCTCAAGATCGTTACGGTAAAACGGTATTAATGTATGCTGCTCATTACGATAATTTATCTGTATCAAAGTTTTTGATTGATAACGGTGCTGATGTAACAATTCTCGATAACGATAATAAGAACGCTTTATACTGGGCAAGTATTCATAGAAGATTAAGAGTTATGCACCTTTTACATATTGCAAATAACAGTATGGATTTTGAGTTAGCGATCACATTTAATGATTTAGAAAGAGTTAAATATTTTATAAAAGATGCAGATAAATATGATATCAATTATGGACTTGTAGATGCATCAGGTGCTGGACATATTGATATGGTAAAATTTTTAATAGAACAAGGTGCAGATGTTACTACAACTTATAAGCATGACACAGCGTTATCAAATGCAACAAAAAGAGGATATAAAGAGATTATAGAACTATTGAAATCAGCAGGTGCAAAAGAGTAGTTAAATTGATTTATAAAATATTATATAGAATAAAAAGGTGATAAAATGTCTAAAAAACTAGTTATTGTTTTATGTGTGTTATTGGTTATAACGGTTATCGGTTGCGATAAAAAGAAAGCTAAAACAGATCAAGAGAGAACTAATATTACAACTGATAACGGTGTTGAAAGTAGCACACAAAACAATGATAAAAATTTAAATCAATCTTTTATAGATGCGGTTAAGAGTGATAATTTATCTGAGGTGAAAGCGTTAATTAAAGCTGGAGCTGATATTGATATATTAGATAAAGGTGTATTTGCTGCAATAAATTTTGCTGCCAAAAATAATAACATAGAGATGGTAAAACTGTTAATAGATGCTGATGTAACGATCAACATACCAAATATGGATCCAGCTATATGGTACGCTTCAGATCATGGTAATCTCAAGATGATAACATTGCTTATTGATGATGGAGTTGATATTGATGCAGTAGATAGAAACTATATTTCACCGTTAATGATAGCAACAGAGAATGGAGATATAAAAGTTGTAGAATTACTTCTTAAACATGGTGCAGACACAACATTAGTAGATCGTTCAAATAAAACAGCTCTACTTATAGCCTTAGAGTTAGGACATACGGATATCGTAAATCTCATTACTCAAGCAGGAGCAAAGATGTCATATTTCGATTATGTAAGAATGGGTGATATTGAAAAGGTTAGAGGTTATATTGCAGATAGTACTGATGTTAATCTTAAAGATAATCATGGTAACACTGCATTAATTTATGCATCAGAAATCGGTAATATAGAGATTGTAAAATTGTTAATCAAGTCAGGTGCAGATGTTAATATTCAAGGAGAGGCGTTAGAACCAGCGATTGCCAAAGCTGCGGGGTTAGGACATTTTGATATTGTTAAACTACTTATTGAAAATAAAGCAGAGGTAGATAACGCAGGAAGCGAAGAAATTGGAAGAGAAACTGCATTAATGCAAGCAACCTCAAAAGGTTATACAGATATTGTTAAACTACTTCTTGATAACGGTGCAGATATAGAGAGTGTGGCAGATGATGGTTTAGTAACACCACTTATGGTATCAGCAGAAAAGGGTTATGTAGAGATTTCTCAACTGCTTATTAAAGCAGGTGCAAAGATTGATGAGCGTGATAATATGGAGTATAACAGTCCATTAACGTATTCATCATCAAACGGACATGAACAGATCGTGAAGTTACTATTAGATAACGGTGCAGATATTAATATAGAAACAAGTGGTGGTGATACGTCGTTACAGATTGCAACAGAGAACGGACATCAAAACGTTGTTAAGCTTTTACAATCAAGAGGAGCGTCAGATAACTCATTAATTATAGCTGTTCAAAATAATGATTTAGATAAAGTTAAAGAGCTTATAACTAAAGATAGTATAGATATAAATTATCAAAACAAAGATGGTAAATCAGCGTTACTTACAGCAGTTCACTCTCATAAATATAATGAAGCTATTATCGAGTTACTTATTGAAAACGGAGCAGATGTTAAAGCACAAGATAACATACTTAGAGATACAGCGCTTATTAGTTCATATACAACTCCAAAAATCGCTCAACTTTTAATAGATAAAGGTGCAGATGTGAACGCTCAAAACAAAAGAGGCACAACTGTGTTAATTAACTCTATTATAAACGGTTCTAAAAGTAAAAACTTAGAGATTGTAAAACTTCTTGTTGAAAACGGTGCAGATATTGATGCTACAGATAGAGATGGCGAGACAGCATTAATGCGGGCTTCAGGAAGAGAACGCCTAAATGTTGTTGAGTATTTAATAGAACAAGGTGCAGATATTAATATGAAAGATAAATCAGGTTTAACAGCATTAATGTTTTCCTCTCGTGAGGGACATTTAGATATAGTAAAGTTTCTAGTAGAAAACGGTGCATATATTAATATGAAAGATGATGATAATAAAACAGCATTAATGTGGGCTACAGAAAATAAACACCTAGATGTTGTTAAGTATTTAGAGAGTTTAAAATAGCCATAACCCTAATCATTAATTACAATATAGGGGTAGACAGAATGAAAAAATTGAAATTAATTTTAGTAGCAATAATTATATGTACAGTGTCGTTAGTTAGTTGTAAAAAAAAGGTTCAATCAACTTATGACAGTTCAGATAACAGTTCTAGTAAACCGAGTATTGAGAGCGTTGTGATAGTAGAAACAATTGATAATAAAACTATAGACAACGCTACTCATATATCACAAGTTGCAGATAGTGAAAAAGTTATAGAGCATACAAATATATTTGAAGCATCTAAGTACGGAGATTTAAAAGGTGTTCAAGAGTATATGAAGAGCATCGAGGATATAAATATTCAAGAACTCTCAACTAATAAAACATCATTAATGTATGCTTCCGAGTTTGGACATTTAGAGGTTGTTAAATATCTAGTAGAGAGTGGCGCAACTATTGATTTTTGGGGTTCTTTTGGGACATCAGATATACCGTTACTACTAGCATCACTCAATGGACATTTAGAAGTTGTTAAATATTTAGTTGAAAAAGGAGCAGATATTAATATATCCAGCGAATATATATATAGTACAGCATTGATGAATGCATCATGGAGTGGGCATTTAGATATTGTAAAATTTCTAGTTGAAAACGGTGCAGATATTCATGTTACAAATAGAGATGGCAAGACAGCGTTAGTATCTGCTTTAAACAATGGTAAATCAGAAGTTGTAGAGTATTTGGTGAGCAAAGGTGCAGATATTAATGCTGGAAAAGATATAGTTTATTATGCAGAAAAAAGAGATTTAGAGGGCATAAAAAAGGCTATAGCTAACGGAGAGGATATTAATAGTGTGAATGGAGATGGAGGTTCTGCATTAGATGTAGCATCACAGTATGGAGATTTAGAGATTGTAAAATATTTGATTGAAAACAATGCTGATATAAACTTACTTTCTAGCTATGGAAAAACTCCTTTAATGTTTGCCTCAAGCAATGGACATTTAGAAGTTGTAAAATATTTAATAGAACAAGGTGTTGATATTGCGAAAGGGGATGGAGGAGCTAGAGGAGAAACAGCATTAATGTTTGCCTCTCGTGAGGGACATTTAGATATAGTAAAGTTTCTAGTAGAAAAGGGTGCTGATATCAATAAACATGATCTTGATGGAGACTCAGTATTAATGCACGCTTCAAGGCATCTAGAAATAGTTAAGTTTTTAGTAGAAAATGGAGCTGATATTGATATTAAAAATTATGATGAAATAACAGTTTTAGATATAGCTATTCAAAGGAAGTATACAGATGTTGTTGAGTATTTAGAGAGTTTGAAATAGCTATAACCATAATCATTAATTATCAAATAAGGGAGTAGACAAAGTGAAAAAATTGAAATTAATTTTATTACTATTATTTGTTGTATTGTCAGTTGGTTACGATAAAATGGTTCAAGCAGATAATCGTGATAATTCTAATGTAAAAACAAGTACAGATATATTTCATGCAGTTAGAAATAAAGATATTTCTAGTGTGCAAAAATTTATTGATAGCGGTATAAATCTTAATGCCATAGATACTAATAATGAGACGGCACTTTCGATCGCAGTTAAGATCCCAACAGTTATAATATTGTGAAGCTACTTCTTGATAACGGCACTGATATTAATATCAAAAATAATAACGGTGATAATGCAATGGATACAGCTATTAATAATAAGTAAGATGTGCTTGTTAAGTATTATAGTTGTTTTTAAGAATTACAACTGTTAGAATAATTTATCTTTAATTTAGAGGATATACAAAAATGGTTATAAGTAGGTTCAATATAAAAAGTTTGAAATTTATTGTAGTATTAGTAGTACTATTATCAATCACATTAGTTAGTTATGATAAAAATATTAAAGCAGGTGATAAGAGTAATGTTAAGCAGAGTACAACTAAGTGTATAGATATTTTAGAGTACGCACAAGTCGGAGATTTAAAAGGTGTACAGAGATGTATATCAAATGGTGTTGATATTAATGGAAGCGTAATAGGTGGATACACAGCGTTACAGATAGCTTCAAAATATGGACAGTTAGAAGTTGTAAAATATTTAATTGATAACGGCGCAAATATTAATCAACAGGTAGAGCTTGATGGTATACCTAAGGAGGAAGGGGTTATATCTTACGGCGATACAGCGTTAATGCAAGCTTCACGTTCTGGACATCTTGATGTTGTTAGATATCTTATTGGTAAAGGTGCAGAGGTAAATATTAAAGATTTTAAATATAGTACAGCATTGGCAAGAGCATCAACAGATGATGGACATTTAGAAGTTGTTAAAATTTTAATAGATAGTGGTGCAGATATAAACGCTAAGAATATTTTTGATAACGGAGTTTTAGCACTTGCTTCATTTAGCTATAATTTTGATATAGTAAAATATTTAATCAAGTCAGGAGCAGATGTTAACGCTACATATGAGACTGGAGATACTGTATTAATGTGGGCAGCAGGAGAAGGTAATTTAGAGTTAGTTAAACTGCTTATTGATAGTGGCGCATCAGTAAATTATAAAAATGTTTATAGTGATAAAATCGCTTTAGATATAGCAAAAGAGAATAAACAAACAACTGTGGTTAAATATCTTGAAAGTTTAAAAAATGTAAAGTAGTAGAGATAATTTGCGATAATTGAAAGTTCTGCAATTAAGTTGTTGCGATAGTGGAAAGTTCTACAATTAAGTTATTGTGATAATTGAAAGTCGTGCAATTGAGTTATTGTGATAATTGAAAGTTCTGCAATTGAGTTATTGCGATAGTGGAAAGTTCTGCAATTGAGTTATTACGATAATTGAAAGTTCTGCAATTGAGTTATTGTGATAATTGAAAGTCGTGCAATTAAGTTATTACGATAATTGAAAGTTCTGCAATTGAGTTATTACGATAATTGAAAGTT
>CAMQYS010000039.1 GCA_947039395.1 uncultured Deferribacteraceae bacterium
AACTTGCCCAACTGTATATCTGCTAAATTATACAAACTACTAAGCCACATAACTTACCCAACTGCTAAGTTATAAAACTACTTCATAACCAACTTGACAACTTCTTCGAATGTTGAAACAAAATGAAAATTCATGTCTAATTTAACGTCTTCAGGTATTTCCGTCAAGTCTTTTTTATTATCAATAGGAGCTATAACTTCTTTTAACCCAGCTCTATGTGCAGCTAATGCTTTCTCTTTTAAGCCACCTATCTCTAAAACTTTACCACGTAAAGTAATCTCTCCCGTCATCGCAATCTTACAATTAACTGGACGATCTGACATAGCTGACAGTATCGCCGATGCCATTGTAATACCAGCCGAAGGTCCATCTTTTGGAACTGCTCCCTCTGGAACATGAAGGTGGACATCAAACTCTTTAAACTTATATGAAGGAACGCCCATCTTAGCTGCTACTGATTTCACAACCGATAACGCTATCTTTGAAGACTCCTGCATAACATCTCCAAGATGTCCTGTTACCACTAAACGCCCACTACCTTCAAATAGTGCAACCTCGATCTGAAGAAGATCGCCACCGTATGCTGTCCATGCTAAACCAGTTGCAACACCAACCTCTTTATCATCATATACCGATCCTGAACGATACTTTCTAACACCTAGATAATCCTCTATCATCTTACCTTTAACTTGTAGCTTCTTTAACTTACTATTGCTAACAAGCTTTCTGATACACTTTCTAATTACTGATGCGATCTCTCTCTCTAAACTTCTTACACCTGATTCTTTTGTGTAATATCTAATAATCTCTAATAAAGCATCATCAGTTATATCAATCGTTTTACTAGTCATAGAATGTTCTTTAAGTTGCTTATCAAGTAAGAATGACCTAGCTATATTTAATTTCTCTTGCTCTGTATAACCTGGAATTCGTATGATCTCCATTCTATCAAGTAGAGGTCCTGGAATAGTTTCAAGTGAATTAGCTGTTGTTATAAAAAATACTTTCGATAGATCAAAATCTACTTCCATATAATGATCTAAAAATGTAGAATTCTGTTCTGGATCTAGCGTTTCTAGTAACGCTGATGATGGATCTCCTCTAAAATCTGATCCTATTTTATCTACTTCATCTAATAAAAATACTGGATTCATACTTCCTGCTTTTTTCATAGATTGAATAATTTTACCCGGTAATGCGCCGATATAAGTTTTTCTATGTCCCCTAATTTCAGCTTCATCTCTAACACCACCCATTGAAACTCTAACAAACTTTCTGCCCATTGAGTCTGCAATTGATCTTGCTAGTGATGTTTTACCAACACCTGGAGGCCCTACAAAACATAGTATAGAACCTTTTAAATCTTTAGATATCTTACGTACTGCTAAAAACTCTAAAATTCTCTCTTTGGGTTTATCAAGTCCGTAATGATCTCTATTTAATATAGCTTCTGCTTCTGCCATATCTATTGAGTCTTCTGTCTTAACACCCCATGGAAGTGATGCTAGCCAATCAAGATAATTACGCACAACCGTAGTCTCTGCAGACATCGGTGGCATTAAACGCATCTTCTTCAACTCTCTATCAGCTTTCTCTCGTACTGTGGTTGGTAAATCTAATGACTTTAATTTTAGCTCAATCTCATCAATATCTGCTTTAAAATCATCTTCCCTGCCCATCTCTTTATTTATAGCTTTCATCTGTTCATTAAGAAAATACTCTCTTTGAGATTTTGCCATCTGTGCTTTAACTTGATTTTTAATCTTATCCTCAAGTTTTAAAAGCTCTAACTCTATTTGGATAAGCTCTATTATTTTCTCTACACGTTTTGTCACTGAATGACTATCAAGTATAGATTGAAGATCATCAATCTTTATAGATAAATTAGCAGATATCATATAAGAAAGCTTTATCGTATCTTCTGTACTTACCATGTTTTGAAATATTTCAGGAGTTACTTTCTTAGTGTAGGTTACATACTCATCAAAAGATTTTAATAATGCTTGACGTAAAACTGACTCGCTATTACCTTCAAAAACACGCTCAGATACAGCCTCAACATCAGCAAAATATGACTCATCTTTTAAAGTTAGCTTAACTAATTTTGCTCGCTTTATACCCTCAACTAAAACCTTAACCGTTCCATCTGGAAGTTTTAATATCTGAAGAATTGATGCTATGATACCTATCTCATAAAGATCATCAGTTGTCGGATCTTCCGTTGTTGAACTCTTCTGCAGTGCTAAAAACAACTTCTTATCCGTTGATTCAGCTATCTGTAAAGCTTTTACCGATCTCGGTCTGCCAACAAATATAGGGACAATCATATATGGAAATACAACTACATCACGTAGTGGAATTACTGTATATTGTTCTATTTTATTCGATTTCAAATCTAACTACTCCGTCTCAAATTCAATTCATCTGCACTCTCTTCATTCATCGCTAATGCATCATCGTTATCAGAACTATCATCACTATCTGTTGATAGCTTATCTAATGTAATAGCTTCAGCTTTACCATTGATTACATCTTTATTTATAATACACTCTTTAACATCTTTCATAGATGGAAGCTTATACATTACATCAAGCATAACTGACTCTAAAATAGCTCTAAGCCCTCTAGCTCCTGTTTTACGCTTAACAGATAATTTTGCGATAGCTGTAAGTGCACTTTTTGTAAATGTTAATTTAACTTTATCAAATGATAACATCTTTTCATACTGCTTAATTAATGAGTTCTTAGGCTCTGTTAATATTCTTACAAGCGCCTCTTCATCAAGCTCTTCAAGCGGTGCAACGATCGGAAGTCTTCCTACAAACTCTGGAATTAAACCGTATTTAACAAAATCATCTGGTTCTGACTGTTGTAATAAATCAAATCTTTTTGTACCGATATTAACAATAGGTTTCTCGTCTGGATCTAACTCTGCAACTGTACCAAAACCTAAAGTCTTTTTACCAGTTCTACGTTTTATTACCTCATCTATTCCATCAAATGCTCCACCACAGATAAATAATATGTCTGTTGTATCAACTTGTAGATACTCTTGATGTGGATGTTTTCTTCCACCTTGTTGAGGAATTGATGCAACCGTACCCTCTATTATCTTTAGTAACGCCTGTTGAACTCCCTCTCCTGAAACATCTCGTGTTATAGATGGAGAATCTCCCTTTTTTGCTACCTTATCTATCTCATCAATAAAAATTATACCTTTTTGTGCTCTCTCAATATCGTAATCAGCATTCTGTACAAGTTTTAACACAACATTTTCTACATCTTCACCAACATATCCTGCTTCAGTTAATGTTGTAGCATCAGATATTGCAAACGGTACATTTAATAATTTCGCAAGCGTTCTAGCAAGTAAAGTTTTACCTGTACCTGTTGGACCAACTATAAGAATATTACTCTTCTCTATCTCTACATTACTCTTGTTTGCATATAAAACCCTTTTATAATGATTGTACACAGCAACAGATAATATCTTCTTTGCACTATGCTGACCTATTACATATTCATCTAACTTCTTATGTAACTTATCTGGTGTTGGAAGCTTCATTATCTCTTCTTCTTGAGTATAACTTCCTTCCTCTTCTAAAGCCTCGTTACATAATGTTATACAGTGGTTACATATGCATGATGAATCTATTCCAGATACTAATCTGTCAACATCTTCCTTACCTCTGCCACAAAATGAACAAGAAATTTCATCTATTTGATCTTCACTCATAAAATCCTCGATAAATTCAAAATACTACTATCTATAAAAATAAATTATAATACTTTTACTAAATTAAAACAAAATTAAAATTTAACTAAATAAAATTTACTAAATGCGCTTAGTGATAACCTTATCTATTAGTCCGTACTCAAGAGATTCCTCTGAACTCATAAAATAATCTCTCTCTGTGTCTTCTGTTATCTTCTCAACACTTTGACCCGTATTCTCTGCTAAAATATTATTTAATAAATCCTTAGTTCTCTGAATCTCTTTTGATTGAATTAATATATCTGTAGCCTGTCCACGAAAACCACCTGATGGTTGATGAATCATAACTCTAGCATTAGGAACAGCGTAACGCTTACCTTTTGCTCCTGCTGCCAATAGAAAAGCACCCATACTTGCCGCTTGTCCTAAACATATTGTAGATACATCTGGCTTTATAAAGTTCATTGTATCAAATATCGCCATACCAGCAGTGATTACTCCACCCGGTGAGTTTATATATAAAGATATATCCTTCTCACTATCATCTGCTTCTAAAAATAAAAGCTGGGCAGATATAGCGTTCGCTATCGCATCATCTACCTCTGTACCTAAAAAAATTATTCTATCTTTTAAAAGCCTTGAATATATATCATACGATCGCTCGCCACGACCTGTTTGTTCTATTACATACGGAATGTAAAAACTCATAATATACGTTATCTCCCTTATTTCTTAATACACAACATAATACTGTAGCAAATAAAAACAACTACTTAAAATTAATCTTTTACTTATTTTGTAGTTTTTGTTGTACTTTTCTTAGTAGGCTCTTTAGCCTCTTTAGTTTCTTTTTTACTACCAGTTGGTTTTGAAGCCTTCACTACCTTCTTACTCTCGCCGTCTTCACTAGCCGATTTACTCTTTATAGTTTTAGCAGGTTTTACGTCATTTGTATCACTACTATCTATACTTTTAGTTTTTTTTGCACTATCTTTCTTATCATCAACGTCAGTGCTACCTTCCATCTGATCCTTCAAATATTTATCATACTCTTCTCTAGATACAGTTTTCTCGGTAATCTTATTTACTGTTGCAAGGTAATCGTAAACTTTATGTCCTAGAAGATCGTTTCTTAATGCTTCTAACTGATTACCACCTTCAACTTCACTACGGATCTCCATAGCATCTCTATCTTGAAGATCAGCATGATGATCAAAATAATCAGATATATCAGTTTCATCAACCTTGATACCGTTCATTCTTGAAATCTCATTTATAATAAGTGCATGCCTAACTTGTTCTTTAGCTTGAGGGATATGACGGTCTATTATCATCTGCTGATTAATACCCATTGACTCTGGGTTTAATCCCATCGCATGAAATTGTGACATACTATTATAAGCAAGACGCTCTGCTTGCTCTCTTACAAATGAATATGGAACGTCAAATATATTATTCTCTGATAGTAATTTTAACAGGTTCATATATGCAACATGTCTAGAACTGTTATCCGCTTCTGCAACTAATGCTTTCTTAATTCTAGCCTTTAGTTCAGCTAATGTGCTACATTTAGGATCTATATCTTTTGCAAATTCATCATCTATTTTTGGTAGTTTTTTCTCTTTTATTCCGTTAATCGTAACAGTAAAAACTGCATCCTTACCAGCTAAACTCTTCTCTTGATAAGCTTCTGGAAATTTCACAGTAATATCTCTTACTTCATCTTGCTTCATTCCGATAACTTGATCTTCAAATCCAGGTATAAACTGCCCTGAACCTAGAACTAATGAAAAATCTTTAGCTTCTCCACCTGGAAATGGGATATCATCAACTTTACCAAGAAAATCTATAACAACCATATCTCCACTTATAGTAGCCCTGCCATCAGTAACTGGCTCATGACTTATATGTCTCTCTCTAATATCTTCTATTGTTTTATCAATATCTTTATCTGTTGTTTCTGGATATAATTTATCAATCTTAAAGTCGGATATTTTATCAAGTATCAATTTAGGAAATATATCAAACCTAATCTTAAAAGTTATAGGTTCATTCTCTTCAAATACCATATCTGATACAGTTGGCTGTGATAAAGGGTTTATCTCATTTGTAACAAACGCCTCCCCCATACTTTCAGATATCAAACGTTCAATTGCGTTTGATTTGATTTTATGAGCGTGTTGTTTCCTAATCACATCCATCGGTGCTTTGCCAGGTCTAAAGCCTGGAACCTTTACTGTTGGTAATATCTTTTCTAACTCTTTATCCGAAAACTCTACAAATGATTCATAAGGTATCTCAAACGATATCTCTTTCTGAGAATTCTCAATGTCTTTAATCTCTGTTTTCATCCTCTAAACACCTCTACTTATAGACTACTATTCATTTTACAGTCTATAAGTCTATATCTTCTTTTAATTATAATCAAGAGTAAATTTAATAGTGTGAAATTTATTATGATAAACTATTGACTTAATTTATAAATAAATGTATAAATACAAGCCTGTGTCACTTTACATATACAAATATTAGATAAAGAGTTGTCAGGTTGTTTAGTATAAAGATTATGACATACTTATACATGGCTATAATATACATGGTGGGTGTAGCTCAATCGGTAGAGTTCCGGATTGTGGTTCCGGTGGTCGCGGGTTCGATCCCCGTCACTCACCCTTTTATAACTTTTAAGTTGGCATTTGCTATTATACTTCAGTTGTAATTTATTATACTATAACACTTTTGTAGCAACGTTCGATAGATGTAAATCTGTTAAATAGTTAACAAGTTATTGCAGTTTATATATTATTAATGTTATATTTATCTGCTTGTGATGATGTTTGATACGGTTAAGCTTTATTAAATGGAATGGTTGGATTTAACTACTCTTAATACTTTTCTTAACGTTAATAAGTTATTGCAATTAAGTGTTTTATGTTTTTATTTTGTATTTCAAGCGGGTGTGGCGGAACTGGTAGACGCACTAGACTTAGGATCTAGCGCCATTGGTGTGGGGGTTCAAGTCCCTTCACCCGCATTAATTATAAGTTGGCGAGGTTTTTAAATAACTTCGTCAACTTTTTTTTAACCTAAAATATATGAGTACCATGAAAATGTTTTTATGAATATCGCATACACTGATAAGTATATAAAAAAAATTGCAACCTTATATTCTCTTACGATAAAAATTAAACAAACTCAATCAAACTTGATAATAACTATACTTTTAACTGTGTAGAGTATACTGAAAAACCAATTCATAGAAGTATTTAAAATGATGTAAAATATACTCTTTTAGATAGATCTAATAAACCGATTTATCAATTCGAAATGATAGGTATTCCAAGTACAATTTATTTTGATATTACCCATTATGAAAATGGTAACGATTATTTTATATTCAAAATATGAACTTTACGGTTATAGCGTACTAGATATCAATACCTTAAAAAGCTTTCATTACATATCTTATGTTCATATTAATAGCTACGGAGAAAGTTTTATTTGAGTAGATATTTTTTATAATAGTAACACAAATATATTAATGGTTGAGGTTTCTTTTTGGGCGTGCCATTACTCTATAATATTGCTAGATCTCTCTAACCCTATGATCGCTTATGAAAAGTTAATACCAATTAATGATATTTTAAATGATATAGACAATACCGATTGTGGCGATATAAATCTAGGTAATATAAATTTTAAATCATAGAATAATGATAACTCACTTACGATAGTTGTAGGTAATAATGATAGTAGAGAAGAGATCTCAATTACATCACATGATATTTTAAAATATCATGTGAAAAGTAATTTAACTTTAAATATATCAAAACTGTAACTATTACAAACCAATCTTAAACATCTAAAACAATTTAGTTAGCGTTCGCTATCACAGTGTTAATAATCTAGAGTAAATAAATTTCATCAATTATATTTATATTATAAGACACTCATTAGATAGTAATATTACTCTAGACTTTCTATCATGAAGATAACATACAAGCTATATTAAATCAAAATAAAACCTTTTATCTAAACTTTTGTCTTGCATTAGATATACAATATATTATAAAATGGTCGACTATGAAAAAAGATAAAATTATAACACTACTTCTAACACTTCTATCAGCGTTTCTACTTGTGATATCAACTGCAGATAACAGCGTATCAATCACCGCATTTATAGGTTTTGTACCGATACTTTTTGCCGTGAAAAGAAATAATATTCATCCACTTCTATTAGGTTGGCTACTTGGATTTATCTACTGGATGGTAGGTTTATCGTGGATGATGACTACTTTTAGTTACTTCGGTAACGCTCCTATTTATGGATCGTTAGCATTGCTTCTATTTATTAGCACATCTGGTGGATTTCTATTCTTCGCACCGTTTACTTATGTTGCAAGAAAATATCTCGATCAACCTCTACTACTTGCACTGTTATTTATCGCCTTAGAAACTGCTAAATCTACACTGTTTTTCGGTGGTGTACCATGGTTAAATCTTGCTCAATCGCAGTACGATAATTTAATATTTATTCAATTCGTTTCTGTGTTTGGAGAGTATGGATTATCACTCTTAATTATGCTTATAAACCTATTTATATTTTATCTTCTTGCTGGATATGAAAGAAAAAAATATTCACTGCTTCTAGCGTCAGCTGTAATATTAATGATCCTTCCTGGATTTTACAGATCTATGAACCCTATGCAAGTTGATGATACTAAAAATGTATTAGTTATACAAACTGGGTTTGATCAAAAAGAGAAGTGGAAACAAGATGTTAGATATAGTTTAATCAGCGAACTTAATCAAAGGTTAATAAATATTGAAAGAGGTAAGTACGATCTAATCGTTCTGCCTGAAAGCTCATATCCTGCAAGGGTGCTTGACACATCATTTATATATGAAGTTCTAAAAGATGTCGCATATCATACCCCTATCATAGTTGGATCTGATATGAGTGCTGAAAATATAAAACTTGGAAAAATGACTAATCATAATGTCTTAATTCTTTTCGATGATATTAAAGAACCTGTTATATACAAAAAAAGAAAATTAACTCCGTTTGGGGAGTATTTTCCGTTTGAAAAATTTCTCTACCCTATAAGAAAGTTCTTCTTCGGTGAAGGAGAAATGTATACGCCAGGAGATGAAGCTATCGTTTTTGAAACTGGAAATATTAAAGCTGCTCCTATTATCTGTTGGGAAGGAGCGTTCTCGAACCTCGTTAATGACTCTATACAACAAGATGCTAATATAATAACTATGGCATCAAATGATACTTGGTTCGGTTTTACTGCTGGTAGATATCAACATCTAGCAGTTGATATCGTGAGAGCTGTTGAACATCAACGTACAATGGTTAGATCTACTCAAGATGGTATATCTGCAATCATAATGCCTAATGGGTTAATCGTAAAAGCTATATACGGGAGAGAAGCTGGGGAAATAAGTTATAATGTACCGCTAATATCTGAAAAAACTTTCTTCTCTATTTTTAGCTACTCTTACTTACTAATACTAATTGCTATTGCTTTTGTTCTGCTTAAGAAATCAAAGAAAAGTAAGTAGCTTAAAATATTGACTTGATAAAAAAAACGTTTTTGATATATAATACAATTTATTGTATAACTCTTAATCAATTCGCATTCGTAATTAAATGTTGATAGTATGAGTATATGATGTGGAGGTTATTTTATGGCTTTTGGTATGCAAGAAATTTTACTCATTTTAGTTGTGCTTGTTGTTCTTTTTGGTGTTGGGAAACTGCCTCAGATCGGCGAAGGAATGGGTAAAGCTATTAGAAACTTTAAAAAATCTGTAAAAGATGTTGAAGATATTACAGATATTACACCTGAAGTTACTGAAGATAAAGAAACTGTTAAAGTAGCTGATACTAAAACAGAGAAAAAAACTACAAGTAAAAGTAAAAAAAGTACAAGTAAATAATTATTGATGAGTAATATCTATATCGGAAGATATATAGCTAAAGAGTCTTTAATACATAGAGTAAATCCATTAGCTAAACTCTTATCTATAGTTATTATTATCGGAGCGGTAGCTATTGCTAAATCTTACTATGCAATCGCTTTATCATCTTTTATCTTTATACTTATTCTTTATGTATCAAATATAACTCTTAAAGAGATATATTTAACCACTAAGCCGTTTATATTTCTACTTATCTTAACTTTTATAATACAACTACTTTTCTCTGTTGATGGCTCTTTCTCTATGGATATTAAAAGTAATCTTGCTAATGCAATCGTAGTTGTTGTACAGTTTTTTCTTATTATAGCACTCTCTTCAATATTTACATTAACAACATCACAAGTTGATATTGTGCGGTCTATACTCTTTTTTGTAAAACCTTTTAAAAAGTTTGTAAATATAAATGAGATAGCTATATCAATAATTATCGCGATAAGATTTATACCGTTACTTTTTCATGAAGCAAATACAATTATCATTGCACAAAAAATTAGAGGAATATGGGTTAAAGGATATAAAAATATCTTTAAAAATGTATCTATATTCTTTAAAGCTGAAAGCTTTATTATTCCTTTATTTGTGAAAGTTATAGATTATGCTGAAAAAATTTCTATTACACTAAAATATAAAAACAATCTAGACAAAATTATGATAGTTGAAAAACTTAACTACTTAGATTATGTAGCGATAGTGATATCTATATGTATAGCTGTTGGAATTCATAATGTATAGTAAACAGATCGTCCCATTAAGCCATATTACTAGTGGAGTTCGTAATGTATAATAAACAAGATCGCATATTAAACCGTGTTACTGGTGGAAAGCATAATGTATAATAAAGCTATCTTGCTTGAATATAATGGCACAAATTATCAAGGCTGGCAGAAACAGAAAAGCCAACTATCTATACAAAATATTTTAGAAACTGCTATATCTAATATATACCAAGAAGATATTAAATCTATAGGTGCTGGAAGAACTGATGCTGGTGTACATGCACTTTCACAAGTGATGAGTTTTAAGTCAGAGAAACATCTCGATAGTTATAAACTTAAAAGAGGCATTAACGCGTTTCTTCCTGATGATATTGTTGTGCTAGATATTAAAGATGTAGAACCTGAATTTAATGCGTTATACGGTGTTAAATCTAAAAGTTATGTGTACAAAATTATTAATAGAGAAACACCATTAACAATAGATAAAAATCTTGCCCTATGGATAAGAAGAAAAATTGATATAGATCTATTACAACTATCGTTAAATAAATTTATCGGAAAAAAAGATTTTACTACATTTTGTATGAGTAGAAGCAAGAAAGAAAATTGTGTACGTACAATAAACTTCATAAACACTTATATAGTAGATGATAAAATACTCATTGAAATAAACGCTGACGGTTTTCTGCATAATATGATAAGAATTATGATCGGAACTATTTTAGATATAAATTTTAACTCTAAAGATCCAAACATCTTAGATCAAATAATTGAATCTAAAGATAGGAAATTAGCAGCTAAAACAGAATCCGCATCTGGACTTTATCAACTAAAAGTCTTCTACGATCATGAGTTGTTTGATACAGATGAAAAAAAACTGATCAGAAGACTTTAATATATTTTAAACCTATCACTTAAAACATCTATAAAAAACAACTAGATCGTTTAGTAAATATAAATACTCTAGCTATGTAAAATCCCTATAGTCAAGAAATTATCGACAACGATACATTAAGCAAATCTAAATACTTGTAAATCTAAAATATCTATATAAATAACATCAAATTATTAAAAAAATCTATACCTTCAAAACAAATTATTAAACTCTATCGTTTTGAAGATATAGATCTATCTATTTTTACACAATTTTTATACTATCTAAACTAATAATTAATTAGATCTTTCTAGTTGATCTAAACATCTTCTAATCTATTTAAAAAATACTCAAACACAAAACCTAACAACTATTTAGATGGTTTTAATATATATATAACCCTATCTTTCTGTAATATCTTTGCTGCTTCTAAAATATCTTTCTTAGTAACTTTTTTAACTTGTTCTAAGAAATCATCGTATCCATCTTTACTATTTAATAGAACGCTATAAAATGATCTGTTTCTTGCTATATCTGAATTGGTTTGAGATGAAATTAAGAGTGATCCCAATAAAGCATTCTTCGCTTTCTCTACCTCTTCATCTGTTACAGTTTTTGCTAAATTTAAATGTATTTCATCTATTTTTTCTACTGCTTTATCGATATTATTATAATCAAGCCCCGCCATAACAATAAATCTTGATTCATATATTCTTGATGGATAACCTGCTCCAACTGAATATGCAAATCCTAAATTTTTTCTAATCTCTGTAAAATATCTAGAACTCATTCCGCCACCTAAAAGCTCTGTTAAAACTTTTGTAGCAACATAATTATCATCATTCACAGCTGGTGCTTTATACGCTATATATAATTTCGCCTGCTTTATTCTTGTATCGTTATCTTCTATTTTACTATCAACAAACTCGATACCACTTGCATCGCAATTATATTCATATTTACCTGTTGAGTCTATTTTTGATAATATCTCTTTCAGCTCTTTAACTATTTTATCGTTATAGTTTCCAACTAATGTTACAACTATCTCTGAATTTTTCATTAAAGACTTTCTACTACTTAAAATATCATCGTAAGTCAACCCTTTAACAATATCTACCGTACCTGATGTTTGCATAGCGTACGGTAATCCTTTATTAGAAACCTCTGCAAATCTTATAGAGGCTACTGTATTTGGATCATCGGAATTAGTTTTTATCTCTTCAATTACAAAATCTTTCTCTCTCTTAAATATATCTTTATCTATTTTTGGATCTAATATAAAATCACTGTAATCAGCCATTAGATCTTGCATCACAGCAGTTGGTGCAGAAAAAACGATATCTGTTGAATAATGTGTTACACCTGCTCCTATATTTGCACCGTAAAACTCTGCTTTATCTAAAAGTTTACTACTTCTTAGCCATGATCTTGTCATTAGACTAGTTATACCGTTACTCTTATTATCCTCATTAAATACTCCACCCTTCACTGATACTATTATAGATACAGTTTGAGTGTAGTCTCGTTTAAACTCTTGTAGAATTACTCCATTCTTCAACTTACTCTCCTTAAATGACACCTTAGAATAACCTAAAGATGTTGATACCAATAAAATCGTTGTCACTAAAAAAACAAATCTTGTAAAAAACATCGTGTCACACCTTTCAATATTAACAGAAATAATTATCTATATAATCTATAAAAATACTAGAATTTTTACTATAATAATTTTACTACTAATTTATAAACAAAAGTTATTCTACAATAACTTTATCATCAGTTATTGATAACTTGTTATTACAAAATAAATCTATCGCTTTGCAATATAATATATGCTCTCTAGTCAATATTTTTTCAGATAGTGAACTTGCATCATCATCTGAACTTATCTCCACCACATCTTGTAAAATAATTTTACCAGTATCTACACCATGATCTACAAAATGAACTGTGCAACCAGAGTATCTCACTCCATAATCTATAGCCTGTTGCTGTGCGTTCATACCTTTGAATGATGGAAGAAGTGACGGATGGATATTGATAACCTTATTGATATAGTTGTCGATAATTATCTCAGATACGATTCGCATATATCCTGCTAAACATATTAGATCTATATTATACGAACTAAGTTCATCTACAATCGCTTGATCGAACTCTTTTCTATCATCAAAATTTTTATGATCCATTACTAATACAGGTAGATTATTACTCTGTGCGTAAACAATACCCTCTGCATTTTTATTATTTGAAAAGATTAAAACAATCTCTGCATTTGAAATTTTACCTGATAAAATGTTTTTATGGATATTTATAAAGTTTGAACCTCTACCTGATAAGAAAATAGCTAATCGTTTTTTCATACTATTAATCAATTCCCTCTATATTAACTTGTTTATCGCCTGTTATAACTTCACCTATATCTGATGCTGTATAACCTAAAGATATCGCCTGTTCAATAACCTCTTTACTGCTTTTTTCATCAGTTATAATAATATACCCTATACCCATATTGAAAACAGTATATAATTCTCTGCTTGCAATATCTGTGATAGATAAAAACTTCTTATACACATCTGGTAAAGTTATCTTACTTGGATCTATTTTTACAGATAAATTATCTCCTAAAACTCTAGGGATATTCTCGTAAAATCCACCACCTGTTATATGTACCATTCCGTTAATATTAACATTAGATGAAAGTAGTGACGCTACAAGTTTAACGTATAACTTAGTCGGAATAAGTAACGCCTCTGCTAAAGTTTTTCCATCTATAAAATCTTTTGTATCTAGTGGTAGTTTTAAATTATCTAGTAACACTTTACGAATTAATGAAAATCCGTTGCTATGAAAACCAGATGAACCTATACCTATTAGACGATCGCCTACATTTATTTTTGTACCATCTATCATCTTCTCTCTATCAACAATACCTACTGCGAAACCTGCAAGATCAAAATCATCGCCTTTATACATTCCAGGCATTTCAGCGGTTTCACCACCTAGTAACGCCATTTCAGACTCTATACACCCAGCAGTTATCCCATCAACAATAGACTTCATACTTTCAGGAACAAGTTTGCCAACACCGATGTAATCAAGGAAAAATAACGGCTTCGCACCGATAACCATAATATCATTTACGCACATCGCAACAAGATCTATACCTACTGTGTCGTATATCTTAGAATCAATAGCGATCTTAAGTTTTGTTCCAACACCATCAGTGCCAGAAACTAATACTGGTTCAGCCATAGACTTAAATTCACCTAATGAAAATAATCCTGCGAAACCACCTATACCACCTATTACACCGTTTATATTAGATTTTGATACAGAATCTTTTATTAATGAAACAAATCTATTTCCCTCATTAATATCTACACCTGATGATTTATAATCATTAGAATTTTTAGAATCTTTAAACATCTGATTTTAATCTCTCTATTTCTTCTTTTATATATTTTTCAGCAATTGTTGGAATAACATCCCTTACTAGCTCTTTTATATGATCTGATAAAATATCTTTTATTGACTCTTGTAAGAACTTCTTAGATAAAGAATTAGCAAGTATTGAATATATCTCATCTTTTGATATATTAAAATTTATATCTTTAGATGTATCTGATTGAGTTTTGTCATCAATAAATGATATCTCTTCTACATCTAAAATGTTCTCATTGTAAGATTTTTTCTTAGATGATCTACTTTGAATAGAATCAAACCTTTTTTCATACTCATTTAAAGTTGGGACAACAACTTCATCATAAAGAGTAGATGAATTATCTTTATCTAAATTATCTGCAACACATTCATCTAACTGGGTAGTACTATTTTTGCTATCCACATCTTCAATATCTGTATCTATAATATCTGTGTCACTTTCAGTATGTAGAGCAGGCATATCTTCAATATCTGTATCTATAATATCTGTGTCACTTTCAGTATGTAGAACAGGCATATCTTCAATATCTGTATCTATAATATCTGTACCACTTTCAGTATGTAGAGCAGATATATCTTCAATATCTGTATCTATAATATCTGTGTCACTTTCAGTATGTAGAGCAGATATATCTTCAATATCTGTATCTATAATATCTGTGTCACTTTCAGTATGTAGAGCAGATATATCTTCAATATCTGTATCTATAATATCTGTGTCACTTTCAGTATGTAGAGCAGATATATCTTCAATATCTGTATCTATAATATCTGT
>CAMQYS010000040.1 GCA_947039395.1 uncultured Deferribacteraceae bacterium
AGCAAATTAATTAACTAAGTAAGTAATCAACTAAGCAAATTAATTAACTAAGTAAGTAATCAACTAAGCAAATTAATTAACTAAGTAAATTAATTAACTAAGTAAGTAATCAACTAAGCAAATTAATCAACTAAGCAACTAATTAACTAATTAACTAAGTAACTTGTGAACTAACCAGCTAACTAACTAAAAATTATTAAGAACTAAGAATATCACACACTTCCATGAGTGCAAATCCTAAAAGGTTTTCACCTTTCCAAGTTAATGGGTTTTCGATATTATCAGTATCTGCACTAAGACCTATCCCCCACACTTTATCGTACGGGCTAGCTTCAACAAGAATTTTATTTTTTGCAGATAGGAGAAACTTTTTCATATTTTCATTCTGTGAGAATTTAGCTAAATTTCCTTCAAGTACAATTTTATATTTATGTTCACCCCAAACATTTTCGTTAAATTTAGCGATCTGTCTACCGAGTGCTTTAAACTGTTTAGGGTGGTTAGCTTTAAGTATTTCGTTGTAGATTTTATCATCATTAAACAGCAAAGCTTTTTGTGCCATCATATACTGTTCTGTTGAATTATATGTAATATTGTTTACAGTAAATTTAGATGGATACCACTGACTAAAACAAGCTTTAGTGATAGAGCCGTTACTTTCTGTATGTCCATAAAAGAAGATATATTTTAATCTTTTTTTCTTCTTATAATCAGTGATAAGATCGGACTTAGAATATTTCATAATTGTTCCTTAGTGTAATTATTTTGAAACTACAACAGTATCTTTATCCTTAAAAGTAATGGTAACTCCCAGCGTCCAAAGTTTATAGTATGGTAAAAGAGGATTTTCAATTTTTGTGTCTTTCAGTAACTCCCAGCTTAGATAGAATGAAAGAAAATAATCGTTATTAATATGATACATCGATTCACTTAAAAGTGTTATTAACTCTTTACAGTTATCTTGGTACTCTACTTGCTCTCTAAACCAATCACTAATATCTGTATAAATATCGTAATTTATATCTTCTTCTGATCGTAGGGTTTCATTTAATAAATCATATTCTTGTTCATTTATAAATTCTATTTTAATTTCTTTATTGAAAGGTTGATCGCATTCACAAACAACTTTATAAAATTGTGTAAGTGCTTCAAGATACTCTGTTATAACTGTTTTGATTAAGTTCTCATTTGTTGATCTTTTATTATTAAAATACCCTGCTTCACATATTTGACCATCAATTTCTCTTTTATAATTATCTGCGGTTAAATTATCTATTTCTTCTAATCGTTCTAACAACCCTAAGCCAAGGGTACCATATAGTTCGAAAAGTGGTTTCAAGTATTTTAGATTACCACCTCGTAAATCTTGAAAAAGCCAGTCTGGCACTGGGCAATATTTATTTATTGTATATTTAGAAAAAGTTTCTTTTAATATGTCATTTTTATCTATTACTTCTGCCCAAGTTTTCGGTAAATATTCATGGTAAGAACTCATTAGTTAACCTCATATCATATAGTTAATCTAAAGTATATATTTAGATTGTAATTATTTATTATAACATTTTAGAATGGTATTTTCAATCCAAATCTAGCTTTAATTGAACTTATGATATATTATGTTTATAGAGAAAAATAGTGTTACTATCAGATATAGGAAGTAGATATAATTAATGGATAAAAATTTAGAGATCAATATAATAGGTGCAGGACTAGCAGGATCAGAGGCTGCATTTCAACTCTCAAAACGAGGGTACAAAATTAACCTTTTCGAGATGAGACCTAGCAAGAATACAGAGGCACACTCAACAGAACATTTTGCTGAACTGATCTGTTCTAACTCATTGAAATCAAGAGACGTTTTAAAATCATCTGGATTATTAAAATATGAATTAACAGAGCTTAATAGTTTTCTGCTTGAGACAGCTTATAAGTTTGAAGTCCCAGCAGGTGGAGCGTTAGCGATTGATAGAGAGTTGTTCTCTAAATATGTCACAGATACTTTATCAAATGATGAGAATATAACCGTAATCAGAGAAGAGTGTACAGAGATAGAAATAGATAAACCAACGATCATCGCATCAGGACCTTTAACGTCAGAGAAATTAGTTGAAGAGTTGAAAAAGATTTCAAATAACCATCTATATTTTGTAGATGCGATTTCACCTATAATTGACGCAGACTCTATCAATTTTGATAAAGGTTATTTTATGGATAGATACGGCAAAGGTAGCGATGATTATTTTAATCTTCCGATGAGTGAAGAGGAGTACGATAAATTTTATAATGCGATGTTATCTGCTGAATATATAAATTTTCATGAGTTTGAAAAGTTGAAATATTTTGAAGGTTGTATGCCTATTGAAGAGATGGCGTCAAGGGGGCGAGAGACTCTACTTTTTGGACCATTAAAACCAGTTGGATTAGAAGATCCAAGAACATCTATCCGTCCGTTTGCAGTCGTTCAGATGCGTAAAGAGAATAGTATCGGATCGGCATATAATATAGTTGGGTTTCAAACTAAAATGTTACAAAAATATCAGAAAGAGGTTTTAGCGTTAATCCCTGGACTTGAAAATTTAGAGTTTCTACGTTACGGATCATTGCATAAAAACACATATATAAATTCTCCTAAAATCTTAAACTCAAACTTTCAGTGCATTGATAATAAAAATATTTTTATAGCAGGACAGTTAACAGGAGTAGAAGGATATCTAGAATCTATAATGTCAGGAATGATAGCAGCGTTACAGATAGATAGATATTTAACCGATAAAAGTTTTATAGATTTTACAGATTATACAGCAGCAGGAACTTTATCGAATTATGTTGCAGGAAACCTTAGCATATCATTTGATAGAAAAGGAGTGTTCACACCTACTAACTTTCATTTCGGACTTCTACCTTTATTTGAGAAAAAAATAAGAGATAAAAAGATGAAATATCAGATGTTTTACGATCGAGTAGTAGAGGTTTATAAAGGGATAAATTTATGACAATAGACGAAGCCTTAGAGCGATTTATAAATAGTATAAGAGTAGAGAAGCAAGGTTCAGATCATACGATTACAGCTTATGCAAAAGATTTGACAGAGCTTATAACGTTTATAGATGAGAGTAATCTATCAGATGATATAGTAACAATAGAGAGTTCAACTCTTAGATTATTTATAGGTGAACTATATTCAAGAGAGTTAGCTAAATCTACAATTGAGAGAAAAGTTTCATCTATAAAATCATTTTTCAAGTTTTTATATCAACATAAAATTTTAGAAACTAATCCGAGTCAGTTACTTAAATTTCCTAAAAAAGAGAAATATCTTCCTAAAGTTTTTAATATTGATGATCTATTTTCTCTGCTAGATAAACCAGATGTTACTAAGGCATCAGGGCTTAGAGATCTACTTATTTTAGAGTTAATGTACGGCACAGGTATGAGGGTTTCAGAACTTGTTGAGTTATCGTTTAGCGATATAGATTTTTCAGGACTTAGAATTAGAGTTATGGGTAAAGGTAAGAAAGAGAGGATTATTCCGATAGCACCGATGATAAAAGATATGATCTTAAATTATCAAAATATCATGCATGAGATTTTAAGAACAGGATCATCTCTGCAAGGCGATGCTTTATTTATTAATCAAGATGGAGCAAGATTAACAGATAGATCGGTTAGACGGTTAGTAGATAAATATCTACTAGATGCAGGTTTACCGAAAGATTTTTCACCTCACTCATTTAGACACAGTTTTGCAACACATCTACTTGAAGGTGGGGCAGATCTTAGATCTATTCAAGAACTTTTAGGACACTCATCACTTTCAACAACTCAGAAATATATCAACTCTGATATCTCAAAACTATTAGCAGTATATGATAAATCTCATCCTATGCAGAAACAAAAATAGCACTTACACATCTACATAGTAGTTGTATAAATGCTATATTTATTAATAAGTTACTGTAATCTTGATTTATAGATAAGCTAGACTAATTTATTTAACTTTATTAAAGTATTGTAAATTTATGCTCAAATCTACTTCTATTTATCAACACCTAAAACTTCTTTTATCTTATCGAAAAAAGATTTATTTTTTCCAAACATACTAGGATCAGCGCCTGCTTGAAGTTTCTCTAAACTCTCTTTCTCCTCTTTATTAAGTTTTGTAGGGATAAGGATATTAAGATCTATATACAGGTTTCCGATAGATGAATTTACAGGCGAGGGTACACCTTTTCCTTTTAGTATAATTCTTTCACCCGGTTGAGTTCCAGCTTTAATTATAATCTCTTCTTCATTTCCATCTATCATTTTAATTTTATAAGTTTTACCGAGTATAGCCTCAAAAACTGTTATCGGTAGATTGATATATAGATCGTTTTTCTTGCGTGTAAAAGTTTTATTTTCTTTAACTCTTATATGTAGGATAATATCTCCAGGAGGCCCTCCGTTAGCACCAGCATTCCCTTTTCCAGAAACTCTAATAGCCATACCGTTATCTATCCCTGCAGGTATTTTAACTTTAAGTTTTTCAGTTGTACGTTTTGTTCCAGTTCCAGTACATTCAGTACAGATTTCTTTTATCGATTCTCCACGACCTTTACAGGTAGGACAAGTTGTTTGTACTGAGAAAAACCCTTGTCGTTGAGTGAAAACACCAGCACCGTTACAGGTAGGGCATGTTTGCAATCCTCCAGGTTCAGCACCTGATCCATCACATCGTTTACATGATTCTGTTTTATTAACAGATATCTCAACTTCATGTCCGAAAATAGATTGCTCAAAAGTTATATCTTGAGTTAGTTCTATTGATGAACCTCTTGTGGCTCTTTTTCTTCCTCTTGATGATGATGCACCACCAAAAATATCACCGAAAATATCACCGAAGAAATCTCCAAACCCTGATGCATCTCCAAACCCTGATGATCCGCCAGAATTGTTATCATCTAACACTCTTCCATATCTATCAAATTGTGATCTTTTTTCTGGATCAGATAGTATCTGATAAGCAGTTGTTGCATCTCTAAATTTTTCTGTAGCTTCTTTATTATCAGGATTTTTATCTGGATGATATTTGAGTGCTAATATTCTATATGCTTTTTTAATCTCTGAATCGGTAGCGTTTTTCTTAACGCCTAAAATTTCATAATAATCTTTTGACAAGGTAATGATCCCCACTTATAATAATGTCGAGTTAATATAATATATTAGTATATAAAAAAATCAACTTATAAATTTGAAATAAAACCCTTACATGTCCGTATAATTGAGGTGGACAATATAAGGGTTTATTTTTTGTTTATATCACAATTAAATTTACAAGTTAATATTCATAGGTTAAACCTATATTAGTAAATAGCTAAATAGATATTACTTCTTATCTTTATCAACTTCTTCGAAGTCTGCATCAACTATTGTTTCATCTTTAGCATCTTTACTTTCTTCAGTAGGTGCATCAGCTGATGGATCTCCAGCTTGATCTGCTTGAGATTGTGCATATAATAATTCTGATAATTTACTTGCAGCAGTTGATAAAGTTTCAATCCCTTTTTTGATATCATCAACATTTTCAGATGCTGAAAGATTTTTCAAATTCTCTAACTCTTTAGAGATATTATCTTTACTTTCTTGATCCAGTTTATCACCGTGTTCGCTTAGAGATTTCTCCGTAGAGTAAACAAGAGTATCTGCTTGATTTTTAACTTCAACAAGTTCTTTCTTCTTTTTATCATCATCAGCGTGTAGTTCAGCATCTTTAACCATTTTATCAATCTCTTCATCAGATAATCCACTTGAAGGAGTTATTTGAATAGAGTGTTCTTTACCAGTTCCTTGATCTTTCGCAGAAACATGTAAGATACCGTTTGCATCAATATCGAAAGTAACCTCAATCTGTGGCACTCCTCTTGCAGCTGGTGCTATCCCAGATAGATCGAACTGTCCGAGTCTTTTATTATCAGCAGCCATCTCTCTCTCACCTTGCAGAACTTGGATTGTAACTGAAGGTTGGTTATCAGCAGCAGTAGTGTATATCTGTGATTTTCTTGCAGGGATAGTTGTGTTACGCATAATAATTTTGTTCATTATGCTACCCTGTGTTTCTATACCTAATGATAATGGAGTAACATCAAGTAGAAGAACATCTTTCACATCTCCTCTTAATACTCCACCTTGAATAGCAGCACCGATCGCTACAACTTCATCAGGATTGATACCTTTATGAGGCTCTTTACCGAAGAAATCTTTAACTTTCTGTTGCACTAAAGGCATACGAGTCATACCACCAACTAAGATAACTTCATTGATATCTTTAGCAGTAAGTCCAGCATCTTTTAGAGCTTTTTTACAAGGCTCCATAGTTCTATCGATTAGATCAGAAACAAGTGACTCAAATTTTGCTCTAGATAATTTTTTAACGAAATGTCTAGGGCCACTTGCATCAGCTGTGATAAATGGTAGGTTCACCTCTGTTTCTGCAACACCTGAAAGTTCATGTTTAGCTTTTTCAGCAGCTTCTCTTAATCTTTGTAGAGCCATTTTATCGTTAGATAGATCTATACCACTCTCTTTTTTAAACTCTTCATTTAACCATTCAACTATACGCAGATCGAAATCATCTCCACCTAGAAAAGTATCCCCGTTAGTAGCTTTAACTTCAAAAACCCCATCACCTAGTTCAAGTATAGATACATCAAATGTACCACCACCTAGATCATATACGGCGATTTTTTCTTCAGTTTTTTTATCAAGTCCGTAAGCAAGTGCAGCAGCTGTAGGTTCGTTTATGATACGCAGTACGTTTAGGTTTGCTATCTTACCAGCATCTTTAGTAGCTTGACGTTCAGCATCGTTAAAGTATGCAGGAACAGTGATAACTGCATCAGTTACAGTTTCACCTAGATAATCTTCAGCAGTCTGTTTAAGTTTCTGTAAGATCATAGCTGATATCTCTTGCGGTCCATATTTTTTTCCACTAGCCTCAACCCAAGCATCTTGATTATCTGCTGCGATTATATTATAAGGTAGATGCTTTTTAGCAGCATCAACCTCTTTAGATGTAGCTTTTTTACCGATTAATCTTTTTATAGAAAAGATAGTGTTTGTTGGATTAGTAACAGCTTGACGTTTAGCCATTGCACCAACTAATCTATCTGTATCTGTAAACCCTACAACCGATGGTGTGGTTGGATTGCCTTCAGCAGTAAAGATTACTTTAGGTTGACCGTTTTCCATTACAGAAACAACCGAGTTAGTTGTTCCAAGATCGATACCTATAACTTTACCAGTAGCTTTGTTCTCTGACATAATAAATCTCCTTTTAATAAAACATTATAATTATTTTTATTGTTTTTGTTTTTAGTTTATAACTTATTGACTTTAACTTTTGCTGCTCTAATAACTCTTCCGTTTAAACAGTATCCTTTTTGAACAGATAGAGTTACAGTATTATTTTCAAATTCAGGATTACTATCCATCATTAATGCTTCATGAATTGCTGGATCGAATTTAGAATTAACTGAACTATCAATCTCTTCTACACCGAACTTAGCTAATGTATCTTTAAAAGATTTAATTGTGAGCTCTATCCCTTGTTTAAGAGGCGAGTCTTCAGTAATATGTTGCAGTGTCATTTCAATATTATCAAGTACAGGGATAAAAGTTTCTAACATAGATTTATTGGCATACTTAACTTTATCATCACTTTCTTTAATAAGTCTTTTACGATAATTATCAATATCTGCTGCTTTACGAATTAACTCTTCATCTTTATTTTTCAACTCTTTTTCTAATCTTTTAATTTTATCATCAACTGATTCTTCTATCGGTTTATCTTCAAATATTTCATCATATATTTCGTCCATAATAGCATCGTTACTATCTTTTGCTATATTTTCTTTTCCGATTTCGTCACTCTCATTTTTTTCTAAGTGATCGTGATTTTCCTTATTTTTACTTTCATTACTACTCATTATTTCCTCCAAAAAAGTCATTTAGCATTTTCGACATAATCTGCGATGAACAATCTACAATTGACGCTATCTGTGGATATTGCATTCTTTTAGGCCCTATAACTCCCATCGTACCGATTATGTCTCCCCCACGTTGATAAGGTTTTAATACTATCCCCATATCATCAATTCCTTCTAATCCTATCTCACTTCCAACGAATATCTGTACAGAATCTTCTTTTATACATTTATCAAGTATTTCACATAATTTTTTCTGTTCTTCAAATGTTTTCAATACTTCTTTTAATTTACTTAAATCTTTAACATCAGGGGTACCTATAAGGTTTATTGTACCTTCAAATATGAACTCTTCCTTAAAAATATCTGTGGTGAATAAACTTTCAGATATCTGTTGAGTTTTAGTTATTATATCGTTAATTTTATTTTTAGATAAAAACATATCGTTCGTTAATGCTGTTTTCACTTCAAACATTTTTTTACCAATAAAACTTTCATTAATAATATTTGCCATACTAGTTAAATCAGAGTCAGTAACATTGCTATCAACAGGCAGAATAATATTTTGTACATACCCAGTTTTAGCAACAATAATCACAACAATAGATTCTTTATTAAGTCTCACAAACTCAATATGTTTTAGAACAATAGAGTTGTTTTTAGGAGACACAATAAATCCAACCGAGTTAGTAAGATCGCTCAATTTCTTAGAGAATGTTCTGAAAAAGTTATCAATATTTATCGGATCAAACTCAAACTCTTTCTGCATGTTATTAATAAATGAAGGCGATATTTTTTTCATAGATATCAATTTGTCTATATAATATCTGTATCCATCATCAGTAGGCACACGTCCTGCCGATGCGTGAGGTTGATTAATAAATCCAAGATCAACAAGATCAGCCATAATATTTCTAATCGTTGCAGGGGACATCTTTAATGGACCGATAGATGAAACATTTCTTGATCCGATAGGTTCATTTGTAGAGATAAATTGATCAATGATAGTTCTTAATACAAGTTCCTCTCTTTCATTTAAAAACCTCATACTGATATCCTTTTATTGAAGATTTTATCTATTTTATTAAATATTTATCAATCTATAGTCATGTATATATTAGCACTCTATAGTAATGAGTGCTAAAGATAATTTAATTCAATAGCGAAAAAAGTCAAGGAAAAAATGTTGTATATATATTTTATTCAATAAAATGAAGATTAAAATTGTTATTATAGTTGCTTATTACCATTGTTTATTCCTAGTTATTACGATTAGGTTTATTGATTTTATTTAGTTTTTTAGGTTGAAAGGGTGTGATTAATTAACTTTAATTTTCTAAAATATATCTATATTATTAGATAGTTTTTAGATTTATAAAAACTTATATTATGTTTCATAGAAGTATAATGAGTTGCTAAGCGGTACGATATTGTTATATTTATGTTTATATATTTTGATGAATGATAAAATTAAACAAATTTCATGGAATTATAATTTAGAAAACTAAGCGATAACAGATATTTGTTGGGTGGTGTATCGCCTAGATTAATATTTTCAGTTTTTGCTGTGAGTTTAATTAATAGATTATCTCTATCTACCTCAAGTATTTTAAACTTATTTTCAGTTGCAGGTTGGTGTTCGCAGTAGTAAAAATTAGACTCTTCGTACTTTTCACCATTTTCAAGATATCTCTCAAACCCTTTAGATAACATTACTTGATTTAAAAATTTATAATTGAATTGAATTTTAAAATGAGGTTTTCAACTTAAATATTCAGTTTCTTTATCTAGGTTTATAGCTTCAAGACATTTAACTTTTAAATAGATATGATACGGTGTTTCTTGGTTAATCCCTTGATATGAAATATACCCTTTAGCTTATTTGATAGGATATTTTTCATTCTTATCAAATCTTTTGAGGTATAAAAAGTTATTATTTTCTATCATCTATCACCTTTAGTTTGAGATTTAATTTATAAAGTTAGATAATGGTTTATCTAAATTATTATATATATATTACTGTTTTGAGTAACAGATAGTAAATGTAATATGATAAAACGGTTAAAAAAGTGAATAAAAAGTGTTTTAGTATATTTTTTATTTGACAAAATGAAGATAAAACTGTTATTATCATCGTTCATTGTTACAAGTAGTATTGTTTGAATTGTTTTGGAGAGATGGCCGAGCATGGTCGAAGGCGCTTGCCTGCTAAGTGAGTATACTGCGAAATCGGTATCGAGGGTTCGAATCCCTCTCTCTCCGTTCCTTTTCTTTTAAATGCTATAGTGTTTTAGAGATGCTATAATTTTAAATACTACGAAGTAAATCTTTTCACATTTCATAACTGCTAAACAGCAGAACTTACTCAATATAATGATGTTCAAATGCTATGAACAAAAATATTAATTGATTACTTAACCTAGATAACGATCTATGCCACCAACCCTCCCACCTCTTAACCCAGATAACAGTATTGTAATTAATAAAACTTCAACCTCTAATAAATCCATTAAAGTCGATAAAAAGAAATCAACAGAATAATTCCTAAATCTACCACTCTAAACTCAATAATAATATAACTTACTCAATCGATCTCTCTTCTCATTATCTCACCCTCTAAAAACGTATAAAATAATTCTCAAGAACCTATAAATAACTATAATTGAACTATCTTTTATAATACTATGTCATGGTTCATAATACTTAAATATATACTATAAAACAATTATATTTTAATTACTTGACATTATTATTTAAATCTATACTCTTACCTAGCGATTTATTAATTAATTTACATACGATTATGATATAGAATTATGATTGTATGGTTTAAATAGAATAAATAAAATATAAGAAGAGATTTAATATGTTTAAATCATTCAGTAAGCTAATGTTATTAGCAATCGGTGTTCTTACAGTATTTTCAGCGTGTTCAGAGGATGAGTCAGGTGGATCAACACCTCACGCAACTTTTATAGGTTCAGTTGGTGGAAAAGAGTTTAATCTTGTTACAGGTACTAAAAACCCAGTATCTAAACAAGGAAATATAATGTCGCCAAACGGAGAAGCTATTCTTTACACATTTGTAAAAGAAGATAATCCATCAGAAGCAATATATAGCAATAGTACAGGAAACTTTTTTGGTGTTGTATATGAAACTGATGAAAAGCCGTTAGATTTCTATTTTGCTAAAACAACAGCTAAACCTAACGGTGATTATTGGGATACAGCGGCTGATGTTAAATTTACACCAGGTGAGGATTCTTTATTAGCAACAGTATCGTCTGATGCGGTATTTGCAAAAGGAAATTTTAATGATAATATAACAACTATAGAAGACGAAGTTCCAACAGTTGGTGCTATCTCTACATTATTTAACAAAGGTATGGGAGAGTTATTAGTACTTGCAGATAATAAAACTTCTGGTGGTAAAGGTACTCTGTATAGAGGTAGTGTAACTGGAACAGGGATTACTATTACAGGCACACAACTTCCAACTGGTATTCTTAATAGTATGACAACTGAATCATTACAACTTATAGGAACAGAGGTATATATAGTAACTAAAGGAGAAGGTACAGAGGATAGTACAGATAATCTTACTATATACACAGCAGAAGGTGTGGAGACTTCGGTAATTGATAATGTAACAGCTGATTCTTATGCGATCAGTGCTGGATCAGATGCTACTGGTTTCTATATAGCAACGTCTGATAAGGATAGTACAGTTGTTGCAGCACCTACAGCTATTGCAAGAGTTCGCAAAGTAAGTGGAGAGGGTGTTGTTGAAGCTCCAGTTGCGCTTAAAGATTCAGCAAGTTTTAAACCTATATCGATAACTGTGATCGGTGATGATTTCTATGTTGCAAGTATGTCTGATGCGACAACAATTATAAGGCATAAAAACACGGAGAAACTTAACCCTAATGTTGTACAAACTAATAATTCTGGAGAATTAGTTATTGTTGGTACAGATGCATATTTAATATATGAAAATGAGAATAAAAATAAGATGAATACAGTAGTAAATAATTCAGTAGTTCAAATTAAAGGTGCAGAACTTCCTATGGATATTTTATCAGTTAAAGGTTCAGACTCAGTTCTTTATGTTACAGCAAGAACAAGTGGTACATCAACTACTACAACTGCTTATACAATTAAGGATGCAATATTAAGTAAGAGTGCTACTGTAACTGGTACTGATATAACAACTAATGGTGTTACAGTTGGGGTTACTCCTTCTATAATAGCTTTACCTGAAATGGGTGTGCTTGTTATTGATGCTGGAACTATAGCAACTAAAAATGTTATTAGGTACAACCATTTTCTAACAGTTGATGCACCATTTAAAATGCCTTCAATTAATTAATAATTAGTTAGATAGTTTCAGAGTTAATTTTTTTAGTAATTTATAATAGTTACTAATTATAAATAGAAAGGATGAGTATAATGCTCATCCTTTTTTTAATTACTATATTAAAATATTAGATTAACTTTCTATAACTATATTTAATAACTTTTTATTTATGTTAAAGATTAGTTCAAAATATTTCTCTATTTTATAAATCTAAAAATTTATAAATCACTTTCAATTAAGAGTTTTAACTATAACTGACAATCAATTATTTGAGAGATTATTTAAGAAAAAATATAATTACATACGGTATTTTGTTATATGTTTTAGTATTAAAAAAGAATAAGAGGAGAAATTTATTATGTTTAGACGATTAGGAGTATTAACGATATTTGCAATAGGTATGTTTACTGTATTTATTGCGTGTACAGAGGCAGATAAGGATGGGACACCAACCATACCACCAGCTGAGGCTAAAAGTTTTATAGATTTTGCAGCGATGGATGGTTATGATAATCCTATAATCCCTGGAATGAAAATTGATTTAGCTTCAAGTGATGATGTAAGATGGAGTGGTGATCTCATAGATAATCACGATAATACAAGTTTATTTTACACATATGTAGATCAGCCAGATAAATATGATAACACAGAAGCAGTATATAGATTTGGTGATAATCAATTTTTTGGTGTAGAAGTTCTAGGTCTTGGTAGTGATAAAGAGTTGAAGTTTATATTTGATAATATGTCAGATAATAAATCAGGTTTTTTTACAACAGCAGAAGCGGTAACGTTTGATCCAGCCTCTACTAAAAATAGTATCCCTGCATCAATTGATAATTTTACTAATTTAGCAGCAGGAAGTGGATATAAGTTTGTTAATAATGAGTTATTTTCATTAGCTGATCATAATTTAGTTGCAAATCATAATGATAATGTTCTTTATACACATACTCCTCATTTGATTGATAACAAAACTCACGCTGTATATCAAAGAAATAACCCTCATAATCCTAGCCAGTATATAGGTGTAGAGTTAGTTAGTCATTCTAATCCAAGAACAATGAATTTCTATTATGGAGGTACAGAGGATAGTCCAACATATTTTACAAAACCAGAGGATGTTACATTTACTAGTAAAGCTACAGATAAACTTCCAATTAGTGTTTTTATGGATAATGTTGCAGGTAAAAAGTTCCAACTAGTTATTGAAGATGAAGGGGTTTTAACTACAATAGGAGCTACTGGAGATATAGTTCATGGAGATAATACATATGAATTTGTAAGTAGTCAGAACGCAAATAGTGCTATATATCAAATAAAAAATACAAATCAGTTTTTTGGTGTACAAATTAATGAAGGTACTTTAGATTTATATTTTAAAAATAATTCTGGTACTCCTGCTTATTGGGTAAGTACTGATGCTATGCAAGGTTTAACAGGTGCTGATGTTATAGTAGCTACTAGAACTATTGGTGGAGCATTAAGTTATAGAGTACCAAGTGATAATATTACAGCTATTGACGACCAAGTACCAACATCTGGTTCTTTATCTGCATTATATAAAAATAATACAATGTATGTAGCAGCAGATAACAAAACCTCAGGTAATCCAGGTATATTATTTACTGGAATAGTTGATGATATAGGTATAGTTGGAGTTATGTCTAAAGTTTTTTCCGATGCTGTTAGTCAAATGACACCTGATTCATTACAACTTATCGGTACAAACCCATATATAATATCAAGAAATGGTTCATCAGTTACCATGTATAATAAAATGGGATATGCTATACCAATACCATCCGATGGTCCGTATACAAATAGTATTAGAGTGGGTTCATATGCATTTGTAGCTAAAGATGCAGATACTTTAGCTATGGTATTCGTTGGAAGTAGAAGTGTACTAGGATACTCTGCAATAATAAGCAGTTATGGTATTCAGATTAATTTTCCCGCAGTATCGACTATGAGTTTAGTTACATCAATCGCTACGGTTGGTGAAAGCACTTATTCTGCTAATTATATAGCTAGAAATGTTGTAATTTATAAGTTGGATAGTAGTGCAGATCCATACGTTAGTGTTGATTCACGTAGTAATGGTAAGTTGTTAAATATAAATGATAGTTTATACATAGTAGTTGATAATTCTGGTACAAAGGAGATGTATAAACTTTCTCTTGATACAGCTGAGTTAATTACTGGAGCGATACTTCCAATGGATATTGAGTCTATTGTAGCTGATGATAAATTTATTTACGTTACATCAAGAGCTTCTAATGGTACTAGTTTAGAATTAACAGCTTATACGTTAGAAGGTACAGTATTAACTAAGATCGTTGACGAGGTTGCTATAGATGTAGTTAATGTTACTCCAGTGTTAGTTTCTTTAGGAAGCGATTTAGGAGTAGTTGTTATCGATGTTGAAAACATAGATGGCAAGAATGTTATCAGATATAATAATATAGTAGTGTCTAATACACCATTTGTAATGCCTACTGTTGAAACACCTTAACTAGTTAGATAGCTTTTGAGTTAAATTTTTACTGATTTTTAATAGTTAGTAATTATAAATAGAAAGGATGAGTATAATACTCATCCTTTTTTGTACCCATTTTTATCTCAAATATTGGAGTTTAATAATTATTATAATTTAATATGATAATCCCGTATCTTACTGTGAATTAATAACTTTAAATATTAATTATAATTAATTATTTGAGAGATTACTTAAGAAAAAATATAATTACATACGGTATTTTGTTATATGTTTTAGTATTAAAAAAGAATAAGAGGAGAAATTTATTATGTTTAGACGATTAGGAGTATTAACGATATTTGCAATAGGTATGTTTACTGTATTTATTGCGTGTACAGAGGCAGATAAGGATGGGACACCACCGACACCACCGACACCACCCATACCACCAACTGAAGCTAAAAGTTTTATAGATTTTGCAGCGATGGATGGTTATGATAATCCTATAATCC
>CAMQYS010000041.1 GCA_947039395.1 uncultured Deferribacteraceae bacterium
TAGTCGAAGTAATAGAAACAATAATACATCTCTGTGTTATCCATAATAAAAGTAGGTACCATAATAAAAGCTATATAGCAGTAATGATGTTATTAATATTTAAAATATAAAAAGTCAGCATACCATTTTTATTCTAGTGGCGTACTGACTTACTTTTATATTATCTCTTAACTTTCTATATACTATCTTAATTTTTCTATAATATGTATTGATCCTAAAATCTACTTAACACATAATAATTTACATTAATCAGCTTCATTACCTATAATCAAATCAAGCATCTCAAATGTAGTTGTATCCTTTTTTTTCAAACCTTTATCGTTGAAAAGTACATCCATTCTATCTAACTGCTCCTTATCAATACCCGTGATATTATCATCTGTTTTTATTATATTTCGACTATCCAATGCTAACTTAATTAAATCAGATCTAAACTGCTCATCAGCATTCACATCATCAATCAAACTCTTTTCAATAATAAGATAACGATCTTTTAAAACAAACTTATCTACAGAAGAGAATACTTTATTAAAATGTTTTCTTGATTCAATATAATTATCCTTAGATAAATATATCATAGAATAAAGAGCATTAACTATATCATCATTTGAAATAGAAATACTTCTAAAGTCTATATCTATATCACTAGACACATCGCTCTTATCTTTTATGCTACTCAATAACTGTATGGTAATATCAGCATAAAAAAGTGCTTCATCATATTTTTTCTCTACTCTATTTATCTCTGACATAAGAATAAGTATTGAAACTAAATTCTCATCTCTATCTATACTTTTAGTATCATTTTTATATATACTATCATGCAGTTCCTTTGCAATATTATATGCTTCTAAATACTCTTTGTTATAAAACTTGCCGTATGCAGTTATAATCTTTAATTTTAATTTTACGTCCATGTTATTAGTTGTAGATGATTTAACTATATTTAAAAAATTAGCCCAACTACTATTTATTGATGATGGATTTATAAATAGTAAATACTCTAACCTTCTAATAAGCTCATCTAATTTTGTATACTCTTTATGATCTAAGATTAAAGATAACGCCTCGCTATAATCGGCTATCGCTGATCTATAAAGTGATACCGTTTCAAAAAGATAACCTAATCCTAACAGTGAATCTATTGCTAAATCATAATGTCCTTTCACAATTGATATATCGTAACTTCTTCTATAATGTAACATACTTTCATCATGATTTCCCATGCACTGATATATATATCCCATTATTAAACTTGAAGATGCTTGAATATAATATAGATTTAATTTGTTAGATAAATCAAAACTTTCCTTAAAATAAAAGAGTGCCTTTTCATAATTATTTTGATAAAAATACGATAATCCTAACTTATACTTAACTACCAATAAATCATCAGCAGTCAAAAAATCATACGATAAAACCTCTTCATATAATAGTATTGCACTACTATAATCCTTCATTATTTTTCTATTTTCTGCAAGCTGTGAAGTGATTAATATCTTGCTAGCTTTATCATTTATCTCTTTAGATAATTTAAGAGAAATCTTAAACCACTGATCGCTTTTAACAATATCTTCTAACCGTCTATATGATAACGCATTATGTATTGCTAAATTCTGCTTGATATCTTTATTTGCAACTAAGTAATATAACCTTGAAAATAATTTCACCGCTTCAGCATAATTCTCTTCACCGTAATAACTATATACTTTATCTATATCAGCTGTAAAACCATCTAATTTATTCTCTGCAAATAACGGAGCTGAAAACAAAAGAAATAAAATTGACACATATAATATGATGTTGCTTTTAATCATTATATGGAGACATCCTTTCAAAAGACGCATCTTTAGCAATATTTTGTAGATATAAAAGAAGATCATCATCATCAACAATAGTAGTGAAATATTTTACTACAACCCTATTATCATCAACATAACATAACTCTAAACGCTGTAATCCATATTCATTTGAGATAAGTTGAGAGATATCATATATATCACAAGTGTTATCAGATTCTTGAAGCATCGTTGCATTAAATGATAGTAGTGCAGAATTCAATATCGCTCTATCCTCTACACCTGATACTGCAATTAATTTCATTATTTCCTCTGATTGTAACCTAGCTATAAATTCATTCGCTTCATCTAATCCTCTAAGCCCAGCTGAACCTATATAATCTAGCCCTACAACTTCATCTTTCTCAATACCTCTACCTGTGAAGTAACAGTATCCTAAATAGTATTCTGCTTCAACATTACCACTCTCTACAGCTTTTTTAAATACTCTAAACGCAGATGTATAATCCTTTTTTGTTCCTAAACCAAATAACTGTGCTTTTGCTATTTCAACTTCTGCTGGTAAGCTACCCATAATTCTAGCTCTATTAAGTAACTCTATCCCAGTGCTACTTAGAACTTCATAATTACCTGTCAAAAATATTTTACCTACATTATATAATATCTCTGGATCATCACTTTCTGTTGAACGAAGCAACCATCTTGTACCTGTTTCATAACTTCCTCTTTCTAAAAGAAGAAACCCTAAAAGATATTGTGCCTCAAAATTTGAGTTACTAGCAATCGCTATTAAATACTCTGAAGCCTCCTCTGGCTTACCCTCTGTCAATAATGCATTAAAATGTTCTCGCCATCTTGAGTTATGTATAGCTCCTGTTGAACCACGTTTAGGAAATGGAGAAATCAACTCTCTATTACCGATTTCTGTAGCTGTATCATCTATATATTCAATAAAATCCTGATATCCTGCTGTTGCTAACAAGATCTCTGCCGATGTTCCATAAATATTTTCTAACGCTGGATCTGCTCCTGCTACTAAAAGCAATGAAACTATACCTCTATAACTATTCACCATAGCAGATAAAAGTGCTGAATAACCGTACTTGTTTAAAGCGTTAATTGATGCTTTATGTTCGATCAAATATCTAACTATCTCTTGATAACCGTTATCACTTGCTACTATCAATGGCGTGTTACCCAATATATCTCGTGCATCAATATATGCACCTCTTGATAATGCCTCTCTAATACCTCGTGAATCACCCCTTGAAGCAGCCTCTAAAAGAGCTCTATCAGCCATAGGATCTATAGCATACACATTAATACTAGATAATAACACAATCAATACAAAATAAAATGTCTTTATCCTTAATAAACGCTTTATCATAAATAGAACCCCTTTAATAACATTTATCTAACAGAACACAACCTAGTAACCATATACAACTTAGTATAGATATCTAGCCCAACATAATCTAAGAACCTAGCCATAAACACAGCATAACTGCTAATTAAACTTAATACAACTTAGCAAAACAACACTGTCCAAAACCAAGCCAATAAATTAACGCAACTTAGCAGAGTAATCTAATACTAGTCTATCAACAACTTTTTTCAGTTCGGTTGCTATCTCTTCATCGCTCAATGTTTTTGTATCATCTAAAAATTTAATACGAAATGCTACCGATTTAAGATTGTCCCCCAACTCTTTACCTAGATAAATATCAAATATATTTACATCAATTATTAATGATGATGCACTCTTAGCCGATCTGGATATCTCATCAGCTGTAACTTCCTTATCTATCAATATTGATAGATCTCTCTCCGATATCTGATACTTTGAAAACTTGCTATAGCTTCTCTTAATACCACTATGTATATCTGAAATAATATCTAAATCAAACTCTGTAATAATTACTCTATCTTTTAAGCCGATCGTATCTATCAACATAGGATGAACTTCACCTATAAAACCTAAATATCTATCACCTATATAAATCGCTGCTGCTCTTCCTGAATGCAGGTATTCTACATCATCTAATCGTTTAAAAGTAAGTTCTAAATTATAAGTTGATAAAATATTCTCTATCACACCTTTAAGATAGTAAAACGATTCTATTTTATCGCCCTTTATCCAACTAACTCCAAGTGGCATACCCATCATCGCAATTGACAAGTGTCTACTTTCAAGTGGAAGTTTGCTATCTTTTATATCTTCAAAAACTGATGATATTTCAAATAGTTTAATCGACCTTTCAAATTGATTCCAATTACTCTCTAAATTCTTTATTAGTGACGGAAATATCGATCTACGCATCAACACCATATCTTGCGATATAGGATTTAGCAACCTTACATATTTATTATCTTTTACAAATAAGTTTAAATAATCCTCGCCTAAAAATGAGAAATTTATCGCTTCATTAAAACCTAACGCTTCTAACTTTATTCTCATATCTCTTGAAATTAAAGTAACACCATCTAACGGTTTATTATCAACTGCCACTGTTGGGATAGTCGTCTCTATATTATTATAACCATATAATCTACCTATCTCTTCTGCGATATCAGCCTCACGATTTATATCAATTCTATATGTTGGTGAAGTAGATTTTATTCTATTATCAACTAGCTCACTCTTTATCTCTAACAGATTTAAAAACTCTAACATAGTATCAACTGATATATCTGTACCTAATAATCTATTAACATAGTTAGGGTCTGTTATAACCTCTATCTTACTAAGTTTTTTAGGTTGTCCACCAAACTTTTTATCAGAAACTAAACCGCCTGTAATCTCTGCTATCAACATAGATGCATAATCTAATATACTCTCTGTTGCAAAAGCATCTATCCCTCTTTCATAACGATAAGATGCATCTGTTGATAGCTGTAACAATTTAGAAGATTTACGGATAACTGTTGGTGAAAAATATGCACACTCTAAAAATATCTCTGTTGTTATATCTGTAACTGAAGAAGTATCACATCCCATAACACCTGCAACTGCTAATACTTTTTCGCTATCAGCAATAACTAGATTATCAACTGATAGCTCTCGTTCAACTTTATCTAATGTTATACATTTCTCTTTATCGACCGCTTTTCTTATAACTATTCCACCATTAATATGTGAGCTATCAAAAGCGTGTAAAGGTTGGTTATACTCTAATAAAATATAGTTAGTTATATCTACAACATTGTCAATTGGTTTCAATCCTGCTGATCTTAATCTTGCAACTAACCATGATGGAGAACTTGTAATCTTAATACCTGATATAACTCGGCCTACATATACTGGAGAAGCATCTGGATCTGAAAAATTAATAGATAAATCTAGCTTAGACGGTACCGTAGTCAATTCACGAATAGGTAATTTTAACTCTCTTTTAAATAATGCAGAAACCTCTCTTGCAACTCCTATCATAGATAAGCAGTCTGGACGGTTAGGAGTAACATTAAGTTCTAATACAGTGTCTCCTAAATATAGAATATCGTTTGCATCAACTCCAATCTCTATATCGTTATTAAGTACCGCTATACCATCTGTACTATCATCAATACCTAACTCTTTAAATGAGCATAACATACCTTGTGATAAAACATCACGTATCTTAGACTCTTTAATAGTTATATCTGGAAGCACTGCACCTATTTTAGCAAGTACTACTATCTGATTAACATCAACATTTGAAGCACCACAAACTATCTGATATTCAGTGCTACCATCTGTAACTTTACACACAGATAATTTATCAGCATTTTGATGTTTATCCTTAGATAACACTTTAGCAGTCACTAAATTATCTATACATTTAAACTCTGTAATACCCTCTACCTCAAGCCCTGATAGAGTCAACTTATCTGCGATCTCTGATACTTTAAGATCATCTATTTTAACATATTCATTTAACCAATTTAAAGAAACTTTCATATTCTATATCTACCCTTAAACCATTATTACACACTTACAACAAACTACATACCGATACAATATTGATATTAAAACTGTCTTAAAAACTTTAAAGAATTACCATATAGAAGTCTGATATCATCTATTCCATACTTTAAAAGAGCAATCCTCTCTATCCCCATACCGAACGCAAAACCACTATAAATATTTGGATCTATTCCAACCGATTTGAAAACTTCAGGATCAACCATTCCGCACCCTGCTATCTCTAACCAACCAGTACCTTTACACATTCTACATCCCTTACCACGACATTGAACACATCCCATATCAACCTCTGCAGATGGTTCTGTAAATGGAAAAAATGAAGGACGTAATCTAACATCTAAATCATCTCCAAACATTTTTGATATAAATAATCTAAGCGCACCTTTTAGATCTCCAAAAGATATACCTTTATCTACAACTAAACCCTCTATTTGATGAAACATAGGAAGATGTGTCATATCATAATCAGATCTATACACTTTTCCAGGAGCAATCATCTTAATTGGAGGTTTGCGATCTTCCATAATTCTTATCTGTACAGGAGATGTATGAGTTCTTAATACCACATCTTCATCAACATAAAAAGTATCTTGCATATCTCTTGCTGGATGAGATTTTGGCATATTTAATGCTTCAAAATTATGATAATCATCTTCAATCTCTCTACCTTCTACAACTTCGTAACCTGATGACATAAATATATCAATCACTTCTTGATATATTAAATTTACTGGATGAATTGATCCTCGTTTATACGGATACCCATCTAAAGTTACATCTATTACTTCATCTTTTAATGTAGCGTTTATCTCTTCTTTCTTAATAAATGATAACCTTGAATCAAACTGTCCATCAAACTTATCTCTTATCTTAGATATTCTCTCGCCGATCTCTTTACGTTTCTCAACATCTAATTTACCAAGTTCCTTGTTGATAGACGATACTATCCCTTTCTTACCAAAATACTTTACCTTAATATCATTTAGTTCGATAATAGATGATGCTCCATCTATCTCACTCTTAAATTCTTCAAGATTATCAAAATTAATATCCATCTAACTCTCTCAATAATATTTGTTCTAACTCTTATAAAAATATATCTAATAACCAGTTATTATAGTGAATGCTAACTTACTTCGTAACTCGCCGTACATATCTATAGTTGTTTTATTCGCATCACTTGCATCACCTAAGAAATCATTAGCTGATACATACTCAACTTTCAAATCAACACCCAGTCCAATATGTGGATTAAACATATAACGATAACTAAGTCCCACCTTGCCTTTAATAATTATTAAGTTATCTACGTTTGTAAAAATATCTCTATCGTAACCAAGAGAATCATTTAGAAGATATGTGTTACCGTACCCAACAGTTAAGTTAATTGAAAAATTTAATCCTTTAGCAGGAGTATCTGTTTTTAATTCATAAAAAATACCGAAATTTCTTACAACAGCATTTATAAAATTTGGTTTATTATCAGTTACTGAAATAGCTGTTGTTGATCTAGGAGAAACATCTTCTGCATAATATATACCTATAAATGCATGATTATACTTGCTGTCTTTAGATCTTATCGGGGTTTGAAAATATAATCTCGTTTCTGACTCTGATGTTACACCGTAAACATCGCTACCACTAGCTGATGGTGTACCACTCACAATCATATCTTTTTGAAGCGTATACTTCTTTGCATAAGTTGTATACCTTGTGTCAATATTAAGCATTGAACGATATGTAGCAAATGGAATAGATAACATCAATGGTACTCGAACATAATAAGAGTTATATCCACTCGTAATCTTCTTTGTCGACATCATCTGTTTATCAAAACGAAATAAACCTGTATTTTCTATCTCAATTTGTGGTATAAAAGGATAACCATTTAAAAATCTAAGGCTTAACTTACCGTAAGGAATAACTGAAAAATCTGACTTCACATTACCTGTATTCATAAACTGTACAGAATTAAATGCACCAACATCTATTCCTATATCAACAATTTTTATACCGTCTTTAACTTCTTTTGCTAATATATTTACAACAGAAATTGTTATAAAAAAAATGGTTAAAAAAACTATCCTCATCAATTATTATCCTTACCCTATATAGTTATGTATATTAGTTAGTCATACTGTCATAAACAATACACATTATTTATACTATTTTAAACAATAAACATTATAATGTATTACCCGTAAATCTTCAAGATTTATTATATTAATAAATATATAGAATAACTCAATCTATCTACTAAAAAACTATTTTACATATCAAACAGTCAACAAGATAGATTTAAATATATAATTTAATCTATATCTCTTTCATCATCGTTAATACCTTTTTAGACTCATCACTCTTATTTAAAGCATCAAATGAATCTTTAGCACCTGATAATATCTCTAACTTATCTTTATCTGTTGCAAATAAATAATACGCTTTCATATAATTATATGCTGCCTGCTCATAGTTGCGAGCTTCATAGCTAGAACGTGCAATTCTTTTTGTTGCAACTAAACGTATATCGTCTGTTGCTGTATTTGATAGATATTTTATTAGATCAATATTCTTCTGATACTCTTTTTCATTAGATATAGCCATAAACCTAGTCATACCCTCTTTATAGATATTAAATGAATATGGTTTAATTCTTTGAGAGTAATCAAGTATCTCATTCGCATCAGCTGATAATTGAACTATCTTACGGGTTGAAAGTTGATGATATCTATTTTTATTAACCGCTAAATTTTTATACAATTTTAACGACTCATCTCGTTTTGAACTCTCTAAACATTCTGCTCTTACAAAAAACAGATCATCATTATCTTTACCGATCTCTGCTTTTGCATTATCTAAATTCTCTAAACAATCAAGATACCTATTATCACTGCTAGCGATCCTTGCTCTAACTAGTAACGCATCGTATCTGTAATCTGTTGTTGGATATTTTTTATTAAAAAGATCGCTATACTGTTTTGCTGTATTAACATCTCCTGAATCTAGTAACGATTTAGACATATCTAAAAGAAGTTTATCCTCTTTATCAAACGGCTCACCCTTAGATAAACTCTCATACGCACTTTTATAGAAATAATCTGTATCGTTATCAATTAATGCTATCTGATAGAGTCCATCGTAACTTCTATAAAGTAACTCTTTATTTACAATTAAATCTTCATATATCTTTCTTGATTCCAAATACATACCTTTTGATACAAGTAATTTCGCTTTCTCTGCTAATATTTCAGGAGTTGGTTTACTTATCTTATCAATCACATTTAACGCATTATCTGAGTCCCCTGCTAAAATTAACTCCATCGCTGTTAAAGATAATATTCTATCTGATGAACTTGGGTTTTTAGCTATATTTAACGCCTCATCAAGCATATTTAATTTAAAATAACTTGATACAAGAATATATTCTGAATCATCACTCTGATTAGCCATAGACTTTATTTCCCTAATAGCTTTCTTATAATCTTGTAGATTATAGTAAGATGCAGCCCTTACTAACGCTGCATTATCATTTTTAACACCTTGTACAGATATAATAGCTTGATGATAATCTTCTGCTGATAGATATACATCTCCTCTTAAAACTTTACAGTAGTCCCTTTCACAATCAGCGATTAATTTTAATGCTCCATTACTATTTCCATTTAAGAACTCTATTTGTGCTAGAATATATTTTGATATAATAACTTTTTCTTGATCCTCACTTACAGCAATATATTTATTAAGAATAAATTTTGCACGATTAGGGTCAAGAGTAGCCGTTGCTATTCCTTGATAAAAATAACTCTCTTGTAATAACTCTTTATCAAAAGTTAATAATGAAAACGATTTTATCGCATCATAGTTACTATTTGTCATTAGATACTTAATACCAGAGAAAAAATATTTATAATCATTAAATCGTTTATTTTTGAAATTAAACGACTCAATCAGTTCTATAGGTACCTCTTCAAAATTGTTTGATACAAGATAAGATAATAGAGATAATTTTTCATCATCTGCTTTAATCTCATCAATTCTCTTTAACACTTCATCGTACTTCTTTTCTGCAATTAAAATTTTTATCTCTAAAAACTTCCTTGATTTTAAATCTGTAACTTTACTTATATATCTCTTTGCAGAAGGGATATCTCCTGTCATTAATTGAGAGTCAACGATCAATATATATGCGTTTGTAGATTGTAACAAACTTCCCATCTGAATAACATCTGTGTAGCGCTTCTGATTATATAAAGCATGTGCCTTCATCTCATTAAATTTAGGGTATTTCGTAGCATAATCTTTATGCTTATCTATTGATGTAGACATCTCACTATGCTCACTCTTCAAGCTTAAATATTTTAGCCATTTCGATAAAGAGTAAGGCGTAAATTTATCTATCTTTCTACCTGTAGGCTCTATGATAGATAGTTTGTTAGAATTATCTGCTATCTGAAAGAAACTATCCATAGCAGTATCTTTAAACAATCCATCTTTAATAGAGAGTTCTGATAAAATCTTAAACGCTTTACTATGTGATGATATATTATATAAACTTAAACCATATAGAAGCTTACTCTCATCTGCATAAACTGATTTATCTAATTTTTCTTTATACTTTTCATAAGCGTTTGTAACTTCTATATAATTTTTATTAAGATATGATTTCACAATATTATTTCTAAAAGCAAGCTCGCCAACAAATAACGATGATACAGATGTTTTAAACGCTCCTGAATACATAAAACCCGGCTCATCTGAATCATAATCTGTATTAGAACCTACATTAAACTCTATCTTACTTTTTCTAATATATGTATCCATCATATTTGGAACATCTATATTATAATCTATAGATGAAAATGATGGCTTAATTGTAAAACCTTTTAACTCTTCACCCTTAAATGATTGATCTGGAATTACAACATTACTTTTATGTAGGTTTAAACCGATACCAGAACTCTTACCTATATCCACACCTTTACTCGTATTTGAATATATATCTGTTGATATCAATAGTGTGAAAAATAGTAATGAAATTATAAGTGATTTATATTTACTCATATCACTCCTCTATGTTTTTTAATTTTGAAAGCAACGTATCATCTACTAGACTTGCTCTCATAGGCGATATAGATACATACCCTGAACTTAATGCGACAACATCAGAGTCTTTCTCATGAATACCCTCTTTCTCATAATCTGATAACCAGTAATAATTATCTCTAAATGTATCTGCACGTTCTTCATAGTTACTTAAATATGAGTGAGTTGAAACAGATGTATACTTATATCCTTTAATATCCTTATAAGGCATATTTGGAACATTTATATTCAATATAGAACCTCTATTAATTATAGATAGATCTAACTTCTGTACATAATCTTTCATAAACATTGCAGGAGTTTCATAATCTAAACCAGTATACCCACCAATAGATACAGCGATCGCTGGTATTCCCCAAATAGCAGCCTCTATCGCTGCACCAACTGTTCCTGAATAACATGTATTCATCGCTATATTAGGCCCGTTATTTATACCTGAAATAACTAGATCAATCTTTCCTTTTACAAGTTTTGATAAACCTAGCTTAACAGAATCAACTGGAGTTCCACTTACTGCAAATATATCTACTCCAATATCATTATTAATAACTTTAAACCTTAAAGGATTATAGATAGTAATAGATGAAGATGATCCACTCATTTCACTCATAGGAGCTACTACTACTACATCAGCGATATCTTTTAACGCTTTAGCTAACGCTACTATCCCTTCTGCTTGATACCCATCATCATTTGTTATTAAAATCCTCATCATTACCCCTATATATTATAACTTCATTAAACGTAATAAAGTTCATCTTTTTATTCTATCATATCTTAAATATCTTTTCTATCTCTATCCTACTCATCGGCGTTACTGTAACACTATTAAAGTTTTTATATGTTACAAACCCTATTGGCGTTTTTTTAGGCTTAGTTAAATATTTGCGTCTTGTATAATCAACATCAACCTTTAACTCGCCTTTATTCTTAGAGAAAGCCGAAACAATTGATGCTGCATATAAAATAAGTTCATCATTTAAAACCCCCTCTCTCTCCACCCTTAATATAAGGTGAGCCGATGGAATAAGTCGTGCATGAAACCATATATCAGAATTAATTGCAAAATTTGTTATAAGTCTGTGATTAGACCTTGAATTTCTTCCAACATATATAGAAAATCCATCACCTTTATATATATGAAACTCTTTTATATCTGAGTCTGCTTTACTTTTCTTAATCTTTTCATCAGCCTTAATCTCTGATTTTAACTTCTTAATCTCATGAACATCATCAATACTTTCTATAAAATATATCTGCTCTTCAGCTGAAAATATCAACTGATTAAACTCCTCAATCCTTGACTCAATAATAGGTATAGATCGTTTAAGTCGTGAGGCTCTTTTAAATAATTTATCTATCTTTACCTTAACTAACTCACCGTAGCCGATCTTATACGGAACTTCTTTGATCTCTCCACTAGAGTAATCTTCTAAAATATAATCACCCTCTCCATCAATCTTATGAAGGTTATTCCGCAGTAACTCTGCTTCTGTTGAATATTTACTGCTACTTGATGCCTCAATAAGTTCTTTCTTCAACTTATCTCTTACTTTGATATATTTATTTAACGGTTTTTTATATATTGAAAGTATCTCATTTTTATCACGTGTAACATCATTAACAGAATTCCCCTTAGGTGTATAAAATCTTCGCAACCCATCTATTGTTACAATCTCAATAGGATTATCAATCATAAAAGGTATAACCTTACCTTTATCATCTATATAAAAGTTATCATCAGCCGTAATCAATGATTTAACTTTTTCAAATGCTTCAGCTTTACTTTCACATCTATCAAAATATAAATCGGCATGTCTTGCAGTTGCATTATAAAACCCTACTAGATCATTAAAAGACTCTGCACCTAAATAATTATCTAATGAGTATATCTTATTGGCTCTAGGTAGTTGATATACCGAACCTACACCGATATTACGATCTGCATCAATAGTCCTTGATGATAATGAATAAAGTATCACATCTTTATCGTTTAATAGAAAAAAATTAGCGTAATTGCCAAGAGGCTCAAATATCATCTTAAATTGTAGAAGCTTACCACTAGGTTTTCTTTTCTCAAGATTAAAATATGATATACGCTCATATCCGTAAGTACCTATATCTACAATCCTCGTACCGACTATATTTGATAATGCACCAGGAGTATTTGAAACCGATTCATCACACATTAATAACGCTGGAGGTTGAGGTGATGCTCTATACTCTAAGCCATTTATTTTGCCATCTTTATATATAGATATAAAAATAAAATCGTCTTTTATACCGAAATTATTTATATTTCCACCACATAAATCCTTCGATAGAATTTGTGATATTTTAAAAAAAGTCAATCCGTCCAATAGTTTACACCTTATAAAAATAAATAAAAAAATATTTTGAACTAAACATAATAAAAATAGTCTATAGTAGCATAAGTAGAGAAACCTCTCACAACTTTTATTTTATAGATGGGACGCCTATTATATCCCCAATAGTGGGCGAGAATCCCTGAACAAACCCTCCTAGTAAATTGATTTGTCTGTCCAGTTTCCTGAAAAGGGGCTGGATGGGCTAAATCTTACAATTATCAAACCAATCACATACCAATTTGTTCCAACTATTTATCACTAACTACTAACCGTTAACTTTAGATATTTACTATCAATCAATTAACCTGCAATTTCAACCATTAACAGATAATATTTAACAACTAATCTATAAATATCAACTACCAACTATCTATATCAACGATTAACTACGGATTATTAGCCACTGTCTATAAACTACTGACTATTTGTAACTTGTATGCTTGTTAATCTACCCTTACAACTATCAATGATAAAAAATAATACCCTAATTCTAATAATTATACTATACTTTAATTATATATTTTCAGATTAAAAAATAGAGGTTTAATTAAACAACAATGAAAGAGTTTGATAGATTAATAGAAATTGTAACAACTTTACGTGCACCTAATGGATGTCCGTGGGATAGAGATCAAAACCTCTACTCTCTAAAAGATAAAATGATTGAAGAAGCGTATGAACTGCTTGATGCGATCGATAATAAAGATATAGATAATATTCATGAAGAGTTAGGTGATCTAACACTGCACGTCGTGATGCACTCATTAATTGCGGAAGAAGAAAACCTCTTTACAATCAAAGATGTACTTAATCGGATAAGTGACAAAATGGTTAATCGTCATCCTCATGTATTCGGTGATGAGGATATTAGTAAAACTGAAGATGTGATTAAACGATGGGATGAGATTAAAAAGATCGAAAAGAAAGGTAAACAGAAAGAGTCTAACTCTATATTAGATAACGTACCTGTATCTCTACCTTCACTTTTAAAATCAGCTAAAATGCAGAAAATAGCAAGTAAAGTTGGGTTCGATTGGAAAAATATTAACGATGTGATAGAGAAACTTGAGGAAGAGATCGCTGAACTTAAATCAGCTATCAAAAATAACGATAAAGAGAATATAGAAGAAGAGATAGGTGATATACTTTTTACAACTGTAAATATATCTAATCATCTTAAAATATCTCCAGATAATGCACTTAGACAAACTAATAATAAATTTTATAAGCGATTTAACTATATAGAAAAACATCTCCAAACAGTAGGCAAAACTTTTGAAGAGTGCTCGCTTGATGAACTTGAAGAGATCTATCAGATAGGTAAAAAAGAGTTGAAATCTAAAGAGTAAAACCTTGTAATATTTAATGTAAAGTTTTGATATTTTCCATTAAGGCAATCTTGATATATTTACAAGATGAGTGTAAAGAATATAATTTAACGGCAAGAATTTTTGAGCTTGCCTAAAATATATTTTTAACATAAAACTCTTTAAATATTTTACGGTTATCACGCCTTAAAACTTTCTAAATATTTTATAACTCGTTTACGTTCCTGTTTCTTTGCAACATTTAGGGTTATCACGCCTTAAAACTTTCTAAATATTTTATAACTCGTTTACGTTCCTGTT
>CAMQYS010000042.1 GCA_947039395.1 uncultured Deferribacteraceae bacterium
ACTAACTAACTAACTAACTAACTAACTAACTAACTAACTAACTAACTAACTAACTGTCACTAGGCAATTTTTCGGAACTTTCATTAATTGAAACATTTACAACATTACGATAAAATAGATTGGTAAATTCTAATACTATTATTACTACAAGGTTTAATAATTTTAATTCAGTGCTATCAGATAAAAGTATACCTAACCAAGAGATAGTTACTATAAACCTAATCAACCTATTATATTTTATATATCGCGTATCAATCTGATCTATATTATTTTTTGGATATAAAATAACAACCAATATAAAAATTAGCAACAATATTATTTTTGAAAAACTATCTAACATTAAACCATATATAAGAGCTATAGATATAGTTACAACTATACTAAAAAAGGTAATAGATAAAGAAGTAAAACTTTTATATATTGTCTCTCTAATACTTATATTAAACATTGTTAGCGATAGATAGACTCTAAGTAGTAAGATAAGTATTGATATAGTTACTAACGATAATATAGATAACCTACTATACATAACAGTTACAAATATTAATAACCAAATAGGTATTTTTGATAATATATATATTATATTCATAATAATAAAATCGTCTACATTAATATCTTTCTGTTTAATTATCATTAAAGTACCATCTTTTTATATTTTAATAGAAGGTTTAAAGCATCTATTGGAGATATACTATTTATATCAAGATTTTTTATTTCATCTAGAAGTTCAATTTTATCTTTTGTTAATTGATTATCTAACAATGATAGGTGATCAGTTTTATCTTTAGTAGAACAGCTATTATAGCTACTTAAATTATTGTTATTGCTATAGCTTATATCTTCATAGTTACTACAATTATCATGAGTATAATTATTATCATTAACATTTTTACTATCATCAATATTATCATCACAGTTATTTTGATCGCTAGCAATACTACTATTGCTATCAATCATCATATCTTGCGTTCTATGTTCTTCTAATGTTTTAAGTATCTTATTTGCATTTACAATAACTTCATTAGGTAGAGAGGCAAGTTTTGCAACATATATACCGTAACTTCTATCACTTGCACCTTTAACAACTTTATGTAAAAAGATTATCTCATCTTTCCACTCTTTTATATCAACTTTATAACATTCAGCGTTACTGTGCATATCAGCGATTGTAGTTAATTCATGGTAATGGGTAGTGAATAATGTTTTAGATTTAATGCGATCTAATATATAGTTTGCAATAGCAGTGGCTAAGGATATCCCATCATAAGTTGATGTTCCTCTCCCTAACTCATCAAGAATTATTAAAGATTTATCTGTTGCATTTCTAAGAATATTTGCAGACTCTATCATTTCAACCATAAAGGTAGATTCTCCTTTAGAGATGTTGTCATGAGCACCGATACGAGTAAAAACTCTATCAACTAGCGACATCCTACAAGATGATGCAGGGACAAATGATCCCATATGTGCCATTACAACCGATATCGCAACGGATCTTAAATATGTACTCTTACCAGACATATTAGGGCCTGTGATAATCATTAAGTTGTTACTGTTTGTTATATCAAAATCGTTCGGTATAAAAGATGATGAGTTCTGTGCTTTTTCAACTATGGGGTGTCTGCAATCTTTGATAGAGATATTATATTCATCAGTTATAGTTGGTCTGCAATATGAATTGTTTTTAGCAACGATAGATAACGATATTAAGAAATCAAGCTCTGAAATACTTATAGCTATTTTACGAATAATATCTACTTTACTTCTAGCAAATATTTTAATATCGTTATAAAGATCTTTCTCTAAACTAGATAAGCGATCATCAGCTGATAAGATATCAGTCTCTAAAATTTTAAGTTCAGTTGTAAAAAATCTTTCAGCGTTAACTAATGTTTGTTTACGTTCAAAATAAGTAGGTACTCTATTGATATTACTTTTAGAAACTTCAATATAATATCCAAAAACTTTATTATATCCGATTTTTAACTGTCCGATCCCAGATACTTCTCTCTCTTTTTGTTCAATAGTTGCAAGTTTTATATCTACATCTTTTTTAAGATCAAGGATTTCATCCATAAGAGAGTTGTAACCGTATTTAATAATAGATCCATCACCAACTTTATTAGATGGGTTATCGTTCATCGCACTGCCTATAAGTATTGAAAGGTCATCTATCGGATCAAGGAATAGGTTTAAATTATTGTTTCCTAAGATATTATTTAATATTACAGATATCTCTGGTAATTTTAAAAGTAGTGATTTCATTGCTATCAATTCTTTAGGGAGTATACTCCCTGTAATAATTTTTGTAGCAACACGATATAGGTCTATAGACTTATCTAGTAATGAATGCATAGTATCCGTCATATCGTAAGAGTTTATAAATTTTTCAATTATAGAGTACCGCATACTTATTAGAGTAACATCACGTAGTGGATTTAATATTGAAGATTTTAAATATCTAGCACCCATAGTTGTGCTGCAATGATTTAGTATATCAAATAACGATATGTTATTTTTATCTTTATTAGGTATAAGATCTAAAGTTTTTACAGCTATTGAATCAAGGATTAGAGTTTTATCATCAGATAATATTTTTGGTAAAGACAGTTTTGTACTTATTATCAGATCATCTAAATATGAGAGGATCATGTATGTAGGGAGTAGAGTGTCTTCATCTATAAAATAGTTATCAATAGTAGTTATATTAAAATGATTTAAGATAATATCTTTAATACGGTTTTTACTACATTGAATATCTTTTACTTGAAAGTTATAATCACTCAAATCTTCGTAGCTTTTATTAGTAATAATTTCTTTAGGCGATATACGTTCGATAAAATCAATTAACATATCTGCTTTAACAGATTTAAGATAAAGTTCTCCGATAGACACATCAACAACAGCTGTAATATAGTTACTACCGTTATGAGTGATAGATAGTAAGAAATTATTATCATACGATGTTGCGTCCATATTTTCTAAATCAGTTGAAGCTGTTACAACTTTAACAACGCCTCTTTTAACGATACCGATAGCGTCTTTAGGATCTTCAAGCTGTTCACATATGGCAACTTTTTTCCCGTTTTCAATAAGTTTTCTAAGATAGCTTTCATACGAGTGATAAGGTATACCACATAATGGTATGCTATTTTTAGCATTTTTATTTCTTGATGTAAGTTGTAGCCCTAAAATACCTGAAGCAATAATAGCATCTTGATCAAACATTTCATAAAAATCTCCCATACGGAAGAATAGTATACAGTCTGGATAAGATGCTTTCATTTCATAGAATTGCTTCATTGCTGGAGTATGATTGATAGCATTGGAATCTTGAATATTTATTTTTATATCCCCATAAAAAAATCTATTTCTTAGTAATTATAAAGAATAGTGTATATAATTTAGCAGTTACTACAACAAAGCTATATCTATTTTTTAATAGTTATTATAAGAAAATAATATTTTTTGATAATAACTATAATAGATTAATTGTATTATTTGATAAACATACCTTGCAATCATCATGATAAGTTTTATACTCTGTATTGCAGACAGAACAGACATAATAGTTTTTATTTGCTAGAATTTTTTTAAGTACTGTGTCTTTTTTAAGAGATATATAATAGTTTAGAGCGATAGCTTTTGCATCGTCTCTTTCAATATAACTATATAATACATCTAATGCACTATCATCTTTATTTTGTTTTAAATACATATTCGCTTTACAGATATAAACGAACGGATTATTACTATTTTCTTGTATTGCTTTATCAATAAATATTTTCAATTTATCTTCAAACCCAATTCGTATAGCAGTTTCTTCTATATTATTTAGATCAGCGATATCCCTAACAAGATTATCCTCTAATATAGAGATATATTCTTGCGATATTTTCTTTTCATCTTTAGATTTTAGAATAATATTAGCGCGAACAAACCTTGCTGCACGAGATTTAGGGTTACTAGATAACGCTTCCTTGATAAATTTAGATATTTTTGATTCATCAGATGTATGTAATGCTTGATCTATTAATACTTTTTCATTAAAGCCTATCAATTTACTTTCAGATCTTTTCATATAGCTATCGTAATAACTTATAGCTTTTTTATAGTTTTTCATTTTTAGTTGAGCTATTGCCATAAGCTTTAGATTATCAGTAACAGATAACGCATCTGGATAATTTAATAGTATTGTTATAGCTTTATTAGGCATGTTTGCATTTAGATAATCTTTAGCTATTTCATTAGTTATAGCAAGTTTAGATGGATTATCAAGATCTTTCATATGTAGTATTAGTTCATGATTTTGTGCAGCTTTTACGTTTTCCCCAACTGTTCTATATATATTTGCAATAAGCAGATAGAGCTCAACAGATGCATTATTATCAATAACTATTTTTTTTGCAATATCAAGTGCATTTTTATAATCGTTATCAAAATATTTAGCAAATGCAAGTATAGAAGTAGGTTTTAGATCAGCACCTTTTTTATAAGGAGATTTTATCCATAGAAAATATATAAAAGTAAGTAATAGGAGTAAGCCAACTACTCCACTAATCAATAGTTCTATCGTAATAATATTCATAAATTACCTTTGTAATTACCTTAGTTGATTTTTTACAGACTCATTTTCAGCCACGTTATTATTAAGTGAGCTATCTGTTGAGCTTATCGTAATATTTCTTAATTTTGTGTTTTCTGTATTGAGTTTAGATATCTCTTTTTTAAGTTTTTTACTCTCTCTACCTGATTTAAACCAGTACGATATCATTGATAATCCACCGATAACAACTCCTAATAATAGAACGATAACCGCAAATAGAAATAGAGGCATTTCGATAACCATATAGTCAAAAAACATATCTAGTTCTACGACAGATTTATTATTTACAGAAAAAATTACAAGATATGTAATCAGGATAATTTTTAATAGTAATGAAATAAATTTCAACATTTTGAAATCTCCTCTATGTTAATTTCATTTTTTATTTTTTTATAAGTGCTATCAAGACTTTCAGGTATAACTCTAACTTCTGCTATAGTAGACATAAAGTTTGTATCTCCACTCCATCTAGGAAGAAGGTGCATATGTATATGTTCTTCAATTCCAGCTCCAGCAGCTTTACCTATATTAAACCCTATATTAAATCCTTCAGGAGTCATCACATTTTTTAGTATTTGTGTAAAGTATTTTAATAAGTTCATCATCTCTCTAGATTCGTTATTATTTAATAGTATAATATCATTAATGTGTCTATATGGAATTATCATAATATGTCCATTATTATATGGGTATATATTTAATACGACGAAACAGTTTTTACCTCTATAAAGAAGATGAGTTTCTTCATCATTATTGGATTTAATTTTATCGCAAAACACACAACAGTTATTTTTATCTTTAGAGGTAACATATTTTGCTCTCCAAGTAGCCCATAAACGTTTTACCCCAGATCTCTCCATACCTATATAATCTCCATAACACAATACAGTAACTATAACAGATTAAAAAGATTGATACAAGAAAAATAAACCCTACTTTTTTCTTAGCAAATATCTGATAGGTAAAAATATAGCATCAAATTTTAAGTATAGCAGTTCTCTATCTTTTTTTGTAAATAGATCTATAAAGTATGCGATGAAAAGGTATGATAGAGTTGTAGATATAGCTGCACCTGTAATTCCGTATCTAGGTATGAGAATTATATTTAAGCATATATTTAATATAAGCCCTATAACTGGTCTTATTACTATTCCCAACGTATTATTTTCTATTATCATTTTTTTAACAGTTACTTGTAGTACAGAGACAAAAAGTATTACCCAAATAATTATAGCAAGAGATGGTACAGCTCCTATAAACTCTTGACCAAAAAGAATAGAGACTATCTGTTTAGATAACAAGGTAGTGACAATCCCTAAGCATAGAGAGAACCATATAAGTAGAGATAGTAGCTGTTTTATACGCTTATCATATTTTTTAGGGTCAATAACTTTACTATCAATCAATGATGGTATAAAAGAGGTAGTCATAAAAATAGGTATAAACACCCATGTTTCCATCAATTTAATTGCAACAGAATATATACCTAACTCTCTATTTGTTAAATAGTACTCGATCATAAGCACATCTATTTTAACAAATAATGTATGGATAATCATAGTGAGTGATAATGGAAGTGCTTTTTTTATCAGACATATAGTTTCATTCTTTTTAATTATCCATCCATCAAAAGAGTAGTTATTTCTGTAAAATAGAATAATAGTAATTATCGCTATTAATAATAGTTCGAAGAAATATACTAAAGCAAAATAAATTAAACCAGCGTTTGATAGTATGAGTATTAGTTTTATACCTGCCGTTATAGTCGCACTAATCAAGTATGCTACTGTTTTTAATCGGTTATTGATATCTGAGAGGAAACATATTTGAATTGAAATTATAGGTTGAAGCAGTACGGATGCGGATACAATTATCATTATGGGAAACATTTTTTCAGAATGTTCTGTGATATACATATATATTAATGCAGTTATGAACAATAAAACACTAGTTATTGTACGAAGAAAGAAAACAGATCCTAAAATTTTTGGAGCGTTATCACGATCATCAATAACACTTTTAATAATATAATCATCTAGCCCTAAAGTGCTTATTGCAAATATTATTGTATAAATCGCTATAGCATAAGTCATTATACCAACATTTTCTGGACCAAGGTATCTCGTAACAATAATGCCTATAATAAGTGAGAGCATAATGGCGTAGACTTTTTCCAAGATGAGCCAAAGAGAATTAACACCATATTTTTTTAATCCACTATCAGTAACACCGATTGTAGTTGCGATAGTTGATATGATTTTATATTTATATTTAGATATCACTATTGTATTATCTTTAACATTATATTCTAATTACATTTTCTGATCTAAGTTTAGAGATCTAATTTTCTTAGCAATAGTTATAGGATCAAGCTCCATAGCAATAAGTATTTCATCTGCTGATCCAGAGATAGGAAATCTATTAAGTCCGAAATCAAGCAGTTTACACCTGTATCCACCTTTAGCCACTATATTTGCCATAGTAGAAAATAAACCCGAATCAGATATATGATCTTCATATACAAAACCGACCCCTCTCATGAGGTATGGCTGTAATCTTTTATCATCAATATGAAGAGGAGATGATATGTTGATAACCGCTGTTGATAGTCTAGCTTCTGTTTTCAAGATTTCATGTACAGCTAAAGCTTTCTCTACAAATGCACCGTATGTGAATATAGGATAATTTCCTTCTCTTATTATATCTATCTTTCCATATTCATATTTATAATCTTTATTAAAGAATATATCTCCATTACTATCAGTAATAGGGTTTAATTTTGATCTACCCATTGCTATATGTATATTTCCATACTTAGACATTGCATATCTAATAGCTCTATCTGTTTGATTAGGATCAGCAGGGGTGATCACTTTAAATCCGAAAATATTTCTCATTAATGCAAGATAATCTATACATTGATGTGTTTTACCATCTTCACCAACATCTGTTCCAACATGTGTAGTTACAAGTTTAAGATTACTTTCATTTATACCATTTAATCGTTGTTGATTATATACTTCATCAACTCCAAACATTCCAAAATCAGCAAATACAGATACAAGATTATTAGCAGATGCAGCACCAGCCATAACAGCAACGTTATGTTCTGCAATTCCAGCTTGATAGAAAATTTCTGGATATTTTGTAGCAACTAAATCAGTTTTAACAGAACCTGATAGATCGCAATCAAACACAGCAATAGGAGTGTTTTTACTATCTTCAATATTGCTTTCAACAACAGAAAGCAGAGCATTTCCAAAAGCAGATCTATTATCTGTTGATTTATTTTTATCGTATTCAATTATATTTCCAGTGTTTATTTTGACATCGTATTTAGGCATTATATGTTCACTGATCGTTATTTTTTCTCTTAATTTTTTATAATGCTCAAGTTTATCTTCACAGCCTAAAATAGATAAAGCTTCTCTATATTGATCTATTGATAATGTTGAACCGTGATACTTCTCTTTATTTTCAATAAAAGGTATACCTTTACCCATTACTGTTTTAGCAATAACTACAGTTGGCTTATTATTAGCTTTACTTTTTAACATTGCGCTAAAGATATCGTTATAATCGTGCCCATCTATGTATATAACTTCAAACCCATCAGCTTCAAACGATTTTGCTATATCTAATGATGGCATAACAGAGTGTATATCTCCTGATATCTGTAATTCGTTAAAGTCAATAAAAGTAGTTATATTATTAAGATTATATTTAGAGATAAATCTTCTTGCTTCAGATATCTGTCCTTTCTGTTGTTCGCCGTCTCCCATAATAAGATATATGTCAGAATCGGTTTTATTGACATTATCAGATATAGCAAATCCAGCGGCTACAGATAATCCTTGTCCTAGGTTTCCTGTTGTCCATTCAACACCGTTTACAGTTCGTTCTATATGTCCTTCGTATAGTGAGCCTGCTTTACGAAAACCTGATATTACATCATCAATATTTAATATATCTTTAAAGGCAAGTGCAGAGTATACAGCAGGAGAGATATGTCCATGCGATATAACAACTTTATCTCTCTTGATATCTGTTAGATTATGATTATAGATATTAGCCACAGAGTAGATCGCCATTAGCATATCTATTGATGATAATGATCCTCCAGGGTGTCCTGACTCTGCTAAAGTTGTCATAGTTATAATGTTTGCGCGTGCTATTTTTGTTTGTTCTTCAAGGCTTGTAATATTGATTGATGCTACTTTTTCAGTAAAGTCTTTTAAGTTCATAGATATATTCCTAAATATAATATAGTGTGCTTTAAAAAAGGATAAATTTATATTGTCTCAATGTCAAGTTATTATGCTTATAACAGTAAGATTAGTGTATACATACACTGTAAAATAGATAGGTTATACTGCTTGTTTTGTAGTTCAATATATAGTATATGAAAGTAAATTTTTAATTTTAGTTTGTTATTTATTGATTGTTATTATTTACCACTACAATTATATTGCTATTATTACATTATTCAGTATCATACAGTCGTGTATATTCTATATTTAGTATTTATATAATTAATTAAAAATTTTAAAGTATTTTTATAAGGTAAGGAGTTTGTCGTATGCTTGTTTCTCTCAAAGCACAGATATTGCTATCGTTTATTATGTTTCTATTCTTACTATTTATTATTGTGCCTATGCCGATTATCGTTAAGATATGTTTTGCGATATTGGTAATTATAGCAAACTTTTTATTTATGAAAAGTAAATTTTCAAAATATATATTTGTTACAGATAAGATAAACTTATTATTGAATGAAGAGAACTTATCTTTAATTCATGTATCTGTGGATAGTAAAAAAATTGAAAATAATGATCAAGTTCTTATATCTTTTAATAAGTTTATCGCACTATTTTCTAGAGAGTTGTATGGTGTTGCGAAACAGTTATCATTAGTAGAGCAGGGTACATTTTTCTTTAAACGGTTATTCAATGATGTTGAATATGCTGCTGAAAAGAATAATGATTCTTGTCAACAGATAGCACATGCAGAGAAAGAGATGGAGTTAGCAATTAGCTCAATAGTGAATGCTACATTATTAATAAATGATAAATCTAAAATAACATTAGATAGAACAGCAGAAGGTGTAGGCTTAATAACAGCAACTAAAGATTTTTCTAATAATATAAGTGATGATATAGCTAAGCTTAATCAAGAAATATCTATGCTTACTGAGAATGCGAAACAAGTTGGCATGGTTACTCAACTATCGGAGAGATATCCGATCAGACTAATTTATTAGCTTTAAATGCTGCAATAGAAGCTGCAAGAGCAGGAGAAGCTGGACGTGGATTTGCAATTGTTGCAGATGAAGTTAGAAAATTAGCAGAAAAAACTTTAAATTCTACTAAACAGATAGAGGATGCAGTTAATGCTATTCAGAAGAATATTCGAAGTGTATCGACTCTTACAGATAATGTAACGATAACGGTTGATAATCAACAGGTATCGCTTGGAAGTTCTGCGGACTCATTTATAAGTGTTCAAGATGCAATGCTAGATTTAAATGAATCTATACATGGTATAGTTGTTGCAACTGAAGAACAGTCAAGTGTGAGCCAATAGATAATAGAAAGAGTTGATTTAATGAGTTTAGAGGCTATAAAAGCGATGAAAAAATCAGTTGATTTGAATAATATGTTTTCAAATGTAGCTTCAGTTATTGGTGTTTTAGGCGCTAAATATTCTAAATATGATTATAATGTAGCTTCAATAGTTTTTATAAGGGATAAGTTAGCACATCTAAGTTTTTTAGAGCAGGTAGTACACAATTATAAAATGGGTGTTCCAGTAGATTTATTAGATCATTTACATTGTGATTTTGGTAAATTTTATTACTCTGATGGTATACAGTTTTACGGTAAAGATCCTGATTTTATTGCAGTAGAGGAGTTACATATAAAAGTTCATTCATTAGGAATTAGGTTAATGGAGGGAATGAGTATCGGTACTAAAGATGAAAATGATTCTATACTTAATGAACTTCAAGGTATTGTGGGTAGATTGGTTGGAAATTTAAATATATTAATAGATAGATATGAAAAATCATAAATTGTTTTAAAAGTTTCTGTTTTATAAATTGTTGAGAGTTAGTTAATTAAGCTATAAACTGTTTTGATAAAAAATAACTTATAGCTTAATTTTATTATAAAATTAAAGTTTATATTTTAGTTGAAATCTAAACTTATATTAAATTTAATGTTTACTGAATGTTATATAATGCTATTCTAAATCCTATCTAATTTAATAATATATATTGTTAACTACGTAATTGTTGTTTACTAAATCAATTTTATTTATTAATATCATAGTAGTAAGAGTAATTAATATATGAAAATATGTGATTTTATGTTATTTTATCTACTTATAGTTTTAATTGAGATTAAATAATATTTTGGGAGCAGGGGAGTTTACATTATGATTGTTAGTCTAAAAACACAGGTTATTTTATCATTTATCATGTTTTTATTTTTTTTATTGGTTATTATTGTACCGATGCCTATTGTTATTAAGGTATGTTTTGCTATTTTATCAATAATTGGGAATTTTGTATTTTTAAAGCGTAAATACTCAAAATATTTATTTGTCACAAAGAAAGTTGACACATTACTGAGTGATGATGAAAAGTTATCATTACTACCTATATCTTCAAGTAATAATGAGTTAGAGACTAGAGATCAAATTCTTACATCTTTTAATAGGTTTATAGGTTTGTTTTCTAGAGAGTTATATTATGTTCTAAAAAAACTATCTCATGTAGAAGAGGCTACATGTTTCTTTAAGCATTCATTAAATGATGCTGCGAACTTAGCTAAAAGGAATAATGATTCTTGCGAACATGTAGTGCATGCAGAGAAAGAGATGGAGTTAGCAATTAACTCTATCGTTAGTGCTACATTGGTAATAAATGATAAAGCAAAAATAACATTAGATAGAACAGCAGAAGGAGTGAGTTTAATTACTGCCACTAAAGGTTTTTCAGATAACATAAGTAATGATATAGGCAACCTTAACAAAGAAATATATATGCTTACAGAGAATGCAAAACAGGTTGGTATTGTTTCATCAACTATTGGAGAGATATCAGATCAGACTAATTTATTAGCCTTAAATGCTGCAATAGAAGCTGCAAGAGCAGGCGAAGCTGGACGTGGATTTGCAATTGTTGCAGATGAAGTTAGAAAGTTAGCAGAAAAAACTTTAAACTCTACAAAAGAGATAAGTGATGCTGTTAATAATATCCAGAAGAATATACTAAATGTATCTACACTTACAGATAATGTAACATCAACGGTTGATAATCAACAGGCATCATTAGGAAACTCTGCTGAATCATTTGTTAGTGTTCAAGACGCTATGTTGGATTTGAACGAGTCTATACATGGGATAGTTGTTGCAACGGAAGAACAGTCAAGTGTGTCACAACAGATAGTAGATAGTGTTGGTGTAATGTGTGAAGAATCGTTACAGTCAATGGATAAATTAATTGAGTTAGGTGATATATTTGTGAATATATCATCAATAATTAATGTATTAAATAGTAAGTACTCTCAATACGACTATAACTTAGATTCAATAGTTTTTATAAGGGCGAAATTAGCACATTTATGTTTTTTAGATAGAGTTGTAACTAATTATGTATTGAACACTCCTGTTGATTTATTAGATCATCTCCATTGTGATTTTGGTAAGTTTTATTACTCTGATGGTATGAAGCTTTACGGTGATGATCCTGATTTTATTGCAATAGAGGAGTTACATTTAAGAGTTCATTCATTAGGTATCGGTTTGATGCAATCAATGGTGGATGGTACAAAAATTGATAAAGATTGTCGATTTGACGAACTTAAGATTGTTGTATCTAAGTTAGTAGGTGTTTTAAATATCTTAATAGATAAATATGAGAAACGGTAAGTTATTTTAGATTGGATTTAAAATAGGTAGAAATATATATTGTAGATAGTAATGATATTTTATAAATTATAAGAGTTAATTAATTGAGCTATAAGTTATTTTGATAAAGATAATTTATAGCTTAATTTTTTGTTATAATGTTTTGATTGAATTTACTATTTTGATAAAAGTTGAGTTAATAAATATTTTTGTTAAGAGCTTAATTTAATTAATATTCTAAATATTTTATTTTTATAATGTACACTGTATTACAGTATGTTACACAGTGTACATTGTAAATTTATCCTAATGTGATATCTAAAAATGTCATAACAATAAAACCGAGCATTATTCCTTGAGTGGTAAAACGACTTTCACGTTCATACGCTTGGGATTCAGGTATAAGATCTTTTGCAACAACAAGTATCATAGCACCTGCTGCAAACGATAGTGCAAATGGTAGAAATGTTGTAACAGTCATTGCAAATAGCGCTCCGATTACTGCAAATATCGGTTCAACTATACCTGAAAACTGTCCATACATAAAAGCTTTTGTACGAGACATATTTTCTTGACGAAGAGGAATCGCAACAGCTGCTCCTTCAGGAAAGTTTTGAATACCTATCCCTATTGCAAGCGCAACTGCTCCTGGTAACGCTGTGGGATCAGTTGCAACAAGTCCAAATGCAACACCGTAAGCTAATCCTTCTGGGATATTATGCAATGTCATTGCAGTAACTAGAAGAATACTTCTTTTCCATGATTTAGTAATATTTTGTGTCATACCTAATGTTTTATTCATGAATGGTAGTAATTTATTTGTGAGCATTAAAAACCCACCACCAACAGCTATTCCACCTATAATATGTACCCAAGAAGGAAAGAAAGGATTTTCAAATCCTTCTGCCATATTTTTTGCAGGAAGAAGTAGCGACCAGAAAGATGCAGCGATCATTACTCCTCCAGCAAACCCTAACATAACATTTAATAAGGTTTGATTGATCTCTTTAAAAAAGAAAACGAGTGATGCGCCTGCTAAAGTCATTCCCCAAGTGAATAGCCCCCCAAACAGTGCTAATAAAACAGGATTTATATCTATTAATGATTCAAACATAATTAACTCCTTTAAGTAAATTTATTTTTTATATAAGTAAGTTAGCATAAATTTATTTTGAGCTAAAATCAAGATGTAACTTTTTAAGTTACGATATGTAGATATTTCTATTAAGTGTTAGAGTTAAATCTATTGTAAGTAGTTGATAGTAGATTATAGAGAGGTTGTGATATATAATTTTTATAAGTTACGATATGTAGATATTTCTATTAAGTGTTAGAGTTAAATCTATTGTAAG
>CAMQYS010000043.1 GCA_947039395.1 uncultured Deferribacteraceae bacterium
TTATCCGTTTTATAATCCAAGTTCCCAACTCAATAATCTAAGTTTATCCGTTTTATAATTTATTACTCTTAATAATCTCTGTAGCAAAGTTTTCAATCATTTGATCTCTATCTACAGTCCACTCCTTACGAATAGCAGTACTATAGCCTGTATGATCTTTAAGTCGTTGGCATAATACAGTTTTTGTTAATGGATGCAGTAACACATCATTCAGTCCCTTCATCTCTTCTGGATATCTGAAATATAACTCTAAGGTTGGATTTATATTTTCTAATCTCCACATAATATACTCTTCACTAAAATTTTTATATTTAGGTAAAGTTATTTTAATATCTGGATAAATTCTATAAGTTAATATAATTAAACCATGTGCACATAAACACAATTTTTTCTCGGCATCACTAATATCAATCCTGCTATAACTTTTACAAATTAACTGTATATCATCTTCCATACCTTTAACATTTTTTTTATATAAGTTATATAGGTAGCTTAAAAATGTTCTATACCATAACGTTTCTTTACCTTTCAAATATTTCTCTACCTTAGGTTTTATATTATTTATTATACTCTCATCTTTATACCATATACCCATTAAAAGAGAGGTTGCACAGATACTAAATGTAGTGCCACCAAAAGGCGATGGCATATCATGTGGATAGTAGCTCTCAACAGTTGCATAATCTCCACAAGCGATTGCTGCAAATACGACACAAATCTCTAAACTTGCATGACCAGCAACACCTGGAAATAATTGGTTTCTTGTTTCTTGAAAAATAAGATTATTTAAATCTTGCATACTCTTTTTATCAAGAACCTCTACAATCCATTTTTTATAGTTTGATCTTAAAATTCCCCAAGCATAATATCGTATTATTTTTTTATATTTATGTTCATCAGGGAGATAATCATCATATAAAACATATGTGTGATATGAGTAATAAACATCATCTAAAAATTCATCATTGTATTTAACAGCTATTTTATTTTTTCCTGCTAAACTTACCTCTTTATCTTTACTAAATATCTTATTGAAAAAATTCATCTAATACCTCTCCATTATAGTATAATTTTTATAGCAGTATTTTATGATATAAAATACGGTTATCACATTCATTCACAAAGTTCACTCCAAAAAGGAATCTTGGTTTTGATCTCATTAAACGCTATATCTTTATGCATTTTATTTCCAAACTCTATATTAAAATAATCCCATAAATCTTTTCCGTAGTAGATAATATCTGTTTGATGAACTGAATAAACTGGATTACCGATTTCATTTAGTGAACTTGGTATATATCTATGTGAATAGATCGGAATAAGTTTTGGAACTTTATCCATATATGATTTTACGATTTCTAAAGCTACATCAATATTCTCTGGTTTATCTCCCTATGAGTTTATCCAAAAATTATTACGTTCTACATCAAACAGTACACATCTAATTGGAGAACTCAAACTACCTTTAATAATCTCAATATTGGTTTTTGAAAAATCTGACCAATCATATAATTGATACGGATTGAACATCATCAGCATCTCTTTTAATTCAGGTGGAAAGGTAATTTCATATATCTCTTCAGCCATACAAATTTCACTTTCTGATAAACCTTTACTTAAAGTGTAGTTTTTAGATATTAATAACTTTGTTAATCTCGTTTTCCATTTACTCATCCACCCATGATATATAGATATCATCTTAGTAAATATCTACTTACGTACAATGGTTATTACATTTATTAGGGACTATTCTAATCATAATACTATGAAGCATCAACATATTCTTAACTTTTCTATATGTCAATTTTAACAAAATGAAAATGGAAAGACCGTTGGCAAAATTTGATGGATTTCACACATACTATGCATAAGAGATTTAATATCCTTAGAGGTTGGTGTTTCGATTGTTTCATATTGCTTGAGTAAATCTGCCATCACTACAAATTGTTCAAACCCAATCTGCATACAAGTAAGAGCCCTTGCTTCTTCCCAACAATCATGATCTAAAAACCAGATGACATTCTTGTCAAACTGCAAGAGCCACTCATCGCCTTGCCCACTTGTGGCAACAAGTATATAATGCTGACTATCCGTACGCTCTCGATACAACCAGTCTGAATCATCAATATCAAAACAACAATCACTAGAAATTTCATTCTTCACTAACACAGACATCGCTTCTGCTCTCTCTGCTTTGAGTTTGATTACCATATCTTTTGGAAGTTTTGTTTGATTAGTATAGTCTTTTAATATTTCTTTATATGCACGGCACTGAAACATCTTTACTCCTCCATTTAATATATTTTTTACGGCATTACACAGTATTCTTTATTTTTAAGAATTATTAAAATAATTCTTACGATTTACTATACAACAAACACTTATAGAACTCAACCATCTACATATAAATTCTATATTTCTACCTCTCTAGCATTTGAGCTTACTATATCATTATTAATCTGCATTTTATCCAAGACTTTCTTGCTTTCTTCGTTCTATCTTAATACTTGCTCTCTACTCTATTTCTCTCTATTAATAATACAATAACCTACCTCACTCTATCTACCCTATAAATTAACCGTATTTAGCATTTGCTATAATTTAATATATAGACTAAAATACAAACCTATTACTATACGGAGAATTATATGAAAAAACTAAACCCTATATTTACAATTATACTTATACTTATTTCAGCATTAACACTTTACGCAAAAGATAACAGTAGTGCTAAGATTGAAATAAATGTCGCTGATCCTAAAATTAAAGCACAGATTTTTAAAGCTAATAATTTTATCGGATATAAAGGTAATATTACTATAAAAGTTGAAAGCTATGATATCGGATATGGTGGATATCAAAATGGTGAAAAAAATATCAACGTAACATATAAAGCATATATTGATACAACATCTACTGATAATCAAAAAGTGATATTCTATAAATCAGCTCACGCACCACAGCTTGAATATTCTTTAATCAAAGGGAAATTAAAAGTTATCTACGATGGTAAAGATATTACTACTGCAATAACTACTGATAAAGATTTTGTAAACACATATAGCCTCTATAAATATCCTTATAATTTTATATCTGAAATGATAACAGCAGAGAAACATCCTGTCCAATTTAACAAGTACGTTAATCTATTTAATGAACCTAATCTAAAACAAACTGTTGAAAGTTATTACGATATGTCAACTTCAAGTGATGGGTATTTTGTTGTTTTAAATGTAAATAATAAATATGAAATAACAGGGTTATCAATAGAAGATAATAGCAATTTCTATACATGGAAAGATAATGTGCCATATATAATATCAGTTGGACGTATGGCTGAAAGTATCTCAACAACTTTTTTAGATAAAAATGGATGGATAAAAAAATAATCTATCATGAGTAACTTACAGATGAAAGATATCATATTAAAACAAGTTGAAAAATATTATAAAAAAGATGAGCATGATAAAATCATCTCAACAATTTTAAATTTTCCAAGATACGAAAATGATTACGAACTATCAGGATTGTTAGCTCGTGCATATAATAATACCAAACAGTACGATAAAGCTATCACTACTCTACATCAATTTAAAGAACAAGGTATAAACGATCCTATGTGGGTTTATAGACTTGCCTACTCGCACTGCATAGGCACAAAAAAGTATGATAAAGTTCAAAATTATATTGAAAATATTTTAAACAATGCGTCCGATAATAATACTGATAATGAAGTGTATATTGATCTAGTAGATTTCTTAATTATCTGTTTAGAAAATGATGTGAATAATATATCTTTTAAAAAACGTGTAGAAAGTTTTTGGATATGGTTTACTGAAAATGAAGTGAAACTTTCAGATATGATAGATCGTATGAAAAATAATAGTATTGAAGATCCAGATGAAGTTACTGACTTTGTGAGTGACGGTATATCATTAATATCTAGTGGGCTATTTTTTAATTTCGGTGGAGATTATGAATTCGGTTTTTCTAGTAGACAAAACCCATCTATATTTTATACTACACCGTATCTAATATCTAAAATGCCTAGAGAGTTTAAAGATAAATGGACGTTCACTCCGTTTTCAATGGGACACATTGAGGGGTTTTCGGTAGACTTGCCTGATATAAATCAAACTCTTCATATTAATGATATTTTTGTCGCAGTAGATTACGGTAGCGATACAAACCAGACTGGTTTCAACTTACAGTTTTACAATCAACATCTATCTAAACTTGATGACCCATTAGCTTATAACACTTTTTTAGCTATGGCAAACTTTGCTATAGGAGAGGCTATCTGGCATATCTATATCAATAGCGTAAGTAGAAGCGATGTAAAATTAGATAATATGGTTTCTCTTACCGAACTTAAACAAAATATAATCGATACACTTCAAGGTAGTGATAGAAAACTTTTTACAAACCCTAAAGATAGATTTATAACATTCAAAATGGAGATAGAACATAACGAAACTTCTCCTTTAAGATATGAGGTTAATTTCGGTACAACATCTTTTCATCAACTACAAAATGAGTATTACGCTAAAGAGAATAAAATTAATATAACTTTATTGAAAATGGGGGTTTATACTGGGTTTATTATTTTACAAGATAATGAAGGCATAAATGATGAAACCTTAAAAAACGCTCAAAAAATTACCGATGAAATCGTGGCACTAGGTATAGCTATTAATATCGGTAGATCAATAGGCGCTTTCATATATATAGATTTTATTATATATGATATAAAAGAGTTTTTATTAGAACTACCCAAAATATTCAAACAATATCCTTATAAGTTTCATCTATCATATTTTAGACAAAATAGTAATCTTATACACTTTAATCAACTTTAAAAAGAGTGATCCTTTTCATCAATTAACATACTAATCTAATAAAATACTTATTGTTATATATAATTGATTGATATATAATAATGATTGATAGATGAGACCTACGGAGTATCATATGAAAAAATTATCTCTCTTATTATCATTGCTATTACTATTCATTTCAACATTAACTCTTTACGCAAATGATAATATCAGTAGTAAAAAACCTATCAATGTTAACAATCTAAAAATTAAAGAAAAAATTATAAATGCTAATTCATTTACTGGCTATAGTGGTGATGCTACTGTTGAGGTATTAATTCATAATGTTGATTTTGAACCCCCTGACGGAAAGAACAATTACGGTATAGTTTATAAAATTTACATAGATACAAAATCTAAAAATAATCAAAAAATAATATTCTATAAATCAACTCACGCACCTAAGCTTGAGTACTCTTTAATAAATGGAAAATTAAAAATCATATACGACGGTAAAGATATAACTAAAAATATTAAAACTGATAAAAACTTTTTTAATACATATAAACTATATAAATATCCAGAGTTTTTTATCAACACAATGCTAAACTCTGAAGAGTCCTTTATTAGATCTAAAGAAAGTTCTTCATTTTTATATCAGACTGATTTAAAAGATCTTATTCAATATTATTACACTATGATTACGGATCAAGATTTTATTGATGCTGTACCTCTACAATTAGAGGTTGATGATAAATATAAAGTAACTACATTCGCAGTAGCTGATAACCGTGATATATACATATGGAAAAATAATGTTCCGTACACAATATCGCCCTCTATTATGGCTGATAATACAAGAATAATTTTTCTAGATCAAAATGGATGGATAAAATAACCGACTTACGGTGATAATATAATGAATAACATAACGTTAGAAAAAATTAATAAACTTTATGGTGAAGCTAAGCATAATGAAATTATCTCATTGATTAAAGATATCGATGGCTATGAAAATGATTACTATCTATCAGGACAGTTAGCTCGTGCATACAGTAATATAGGAGAGTACAATAAAGCTATCTCGACATTAGAACTATTCAAAGATAAAGGTGCAACAGATCCTGTATGGGTGTACAGACTTGCGTTCGCTTGTTGTGATGGAACTCATGAATATAGTAGAGTACAAAAATATCTTGAAAATATCTTAAAAGATATCCCTCAAGATAAAGCAGATGATGAAATATATAAAGATCTATCTGCTTATCTAGTGGATTGCTTAGTAAACGATGTCAATAATATATCATTCAAAAAACGTGTAGAAAATTTTTGGATATGGTTTACTGATAATGAGGCCACCCTTTCAAATATGATAAGCATGATGAACGATAAAAAATCACCAACTGATCTTGAAGCGATGAGTAGTTTAGTTCGTAACGGTTTATCTTTAATATCTGATAAACTTGAGTATAATTTAGGTAGAGATTTTGAATTTACATTCACTTGTGCAGGCAACTCATATCTATTCTATTTAACTCCCTATATAATATCTGAAATGCCTGAAAAGTTTAAAGAGAAGTGGACGTTTAATCCGTTTATGGACGGTAACGTATCTAATGATTTAGAACTCAAAATAAATGATGTAACAGTTGGACTTTCTGATATGCTTGTGGCTGTTGATTATCACAAAGATAGTAACAGATTTAATTTACAGTTTTTTAATGAACATGTTTGCAAACTTGATGATAGAGATGCTTATCATATTTTCTTTCTTATGATGGATATTGTAATCGGTGAATCTATCGGTTATCAATATATACGTACTGTTAATAAAAGTGAATTAAAAACCGATGGAATGATCCCTCTTACCGATCTTAAACAGTATATTATTAATAAGTTAGAAAATGATAATAAACAATTATTCAATAATCCTCAAGATAGATTTACATACTTTACGTTCAAACTAAAAGCCGATCAACACTCTCCTTTCAGGTATAATGTTAATCAAGGCGGGACTACATTTAGAGAGCTATTTGATAGTTATTACGCAAATGATAATGCAATTAATTTATCTTTATTAAGAATGGGAGCTGTTGCAGTTTTTCTTATTTTAACTAAGCATGAAGACGCAGAACTTACAACTCTTAATCATCTTAAATACAATGAAGCTTTACTTCATGCTGATGATCTTGCTAAGAAAATAGTTGCACAAACTTCATCAATTTATACAGGGGTGTTAGACGGTATCTATATAGATTTTATCACTTACGATTTAAAAGAGTTTTTGGAGAAAGTACCTACTATAATTGAGCTAGGAAATTATAATTGTACATTTCAATTCTCATATTTTAAACCGTATAGCGAAATTATCTCTCTAACATAAATTATAAAACAATATATATATAACATCGTACTTAAAATAATAATTTCAAGGGGAAAAGCTTAATGAAAAATGTAATATTAGAAAAGGTTGAGAAACTATATGATGAAGATAAGTATAATCAAATCATTTCACTTATTGAAGGGTTTCAAGGGTATGAAAAAGATTTTGATCTAGCAGGACAGTTAGCTCGTGCATATAATAATATCAATGAATATGATAAAGCTATAACCTTATTAGAGTCGTTCAAAGAAGAGGGTGCAACTGATCCTAAATGGGTGTACCGACTTGCATTCGCTTGTTGTAAGGGAACTCATGAATATAGTAAAGTACAAAAATATATTGAAGATATTTTAGAAGATATTCCTGAGGATAATGCAGATGATGAAATCTATAAAGATCTATCTGCTTATCTAGTTGATTGTTTAGCAAATGATATCAACAATATATCATTCAAAAAACGTGTAGAAAAATTTTGGAACTGGTTTACAGAAAACGAAGAGAAACTTTCTGATATGTTAACTAAAATGAAAGCTCAAGATAAATCTGTCGATCCTGCCTCAATTACCGATTTTACAAATGAAGGCGTATCTTTAATATCTGATAAACTCTACTTTAATTTAGGTGGAGATTTTGAATTTACATTTACTTGTGAAGGTAACGTATATCTATTTTATCTAACACCTTATATCGTATCTCAAATGCCTGAAAAATTTAAAGAGAAATGGACGTTCACTCCGTTTATGCAAGGTGATAAATCTGACGGATTTACGCTCAAAATGAATGATGTAAGTGTCGCTATTTCTGATATGTTAGTAGCTGTTGATTATCAAAGTGATAGCGATGATTTTAATATACAATTTTACAATGAACACGTTTGTAAATTGGGTGATAATGACTCATATCATATCTTTTTTCTTATGATGGATATGGTTACTGGCGAAGCTATGAGCAATCTATATATCGGCACTGTTGATAAAGCCGATACAAAACTTGACAACATGATGCCTCTGTCTGATCTTAAACAATATATAATTGATACGTTAGAGAAAAATGAAAAACAATATTTTGATAATCCTCAAGAGAAATATACTTCATTTCAAATTGAACTAGATAATGATGAGTATTCTCCTTTTAGATATGACGTTACTTTTGGAATAACTTCATTTTACTCTCTACTAAATGGTTACTATAGTAACAATAACGATATAAACCTAAAACTATTAAAGATGGGAGCTGTTGCTGGATTTCTTGTTCTGATAAATGAGAAAGGTTTAGAGTTAGGTGAGGCTTTAAATCATGCACAAGATGTTTCTGATAAAATAGCTACTCTTACACCATCTATCGAACTTGGAAGATCAATAGGTAGCTATATCTATATAGATTTTATCACCTACGATATAAAAGAGTTTTTAGAAAAAATACCAGCACTTCTAAAAGATTATCCTTGTAAATTTGTTTTCTCATACTATAAACCGTTTAGTGCCACTATTGATTTATAGAAAAATCTCATAAAATATTTATTTAGAAAACTATAAATAAAAGCAGTACAGTAGATTAGCTACTGTACCGCTTTTATTATTTTAATTACTATATTAGTACAACTATTTTAATTACACATCTTTCCAATATTAAGTGCTATAAATTAATCCTTTATCGCCTGTGCTACAGCAATAAATATTAAGTGCAATAACCTATCTTTTTTTCAGAGCTTTATTGCCTATCAATCTCCACTTAGTTCCTCTAGTAAATCTTTTATACCACTCTTTAAAAAATTTTCCTTTGCTTTCTAAATACGGTAATAACTCTTCAATTGAATGATACATCTTATACGCTTTAAGTGGAGAATTTATATTAGTAAGTGTAGCGTACAGTTTCCAATATAAAGCCATGATCTCTAAAAGTTTCTCATGATTAAATTTTTTGCTTTCTAAATTATATGCTATTATCTTTTTATACCATGATATAGCCCACTCACTTAACTCTCCATTATAAGATAAGACTTCACGTCTTGATTGGATTATTGCATGACACTTAATATCCTCATCTGTTGCAAACGGTAGCAGATCTTTTATAACTCTATCTATCATTATCTTTCTTTCATTATAATGTAAAAACTTATTTGATACAGAGGTTCTACTATTATGTTCTCTAAAAAGCAGATATCTATTATCTAGAAAAAACCATCTCGCACCTGCTTTATTCAACGTATAAAATAGATCATCATCTGAAACAATCTTAAATTCACCAGAATATGGTTTATCTATTCCACTTAATATATCTCTTCTATACACGACTGTTGGATGTAATATTAATCTATCAAAAATTTCAGTCGCATGTATATATTCATCATCATATGCAACTCTTGGCTCTGATATATCATACACATAATCTTTAGTAAATCCTTTAAGTTTTTTAGTTCTTGTTGCACAACCTGTTATATCTGGATTTCCTTCAAGCACTTTAATAATCGCTTCAACTCTTACAGGTGATGATAGATCATCGTGATCCTGCATCATAATATACTCACCGTTTGCTAATGATAACGCCTTATTACTATTTTCACCTATACCTAAATTTTTATCATTTCTATAAAGTTTTATTCGATCATCTTTATCTGCATAGATTTTAAGTATGTCGTAACTATTATCTGTTGAACAATCATCTATAATAATTATCTCTAAATTTTTATATGTTTGGTCTAACACAGATTGTAAAGTTTCTTCGATAAATTTTGCTCCGTTGTAAGTTGGAAGAATAACTGATACAAGTGGCGTATCGCTTTTTACTTCAATATTTTTTTGCATTAATTTTATACCTTTAATTTATAATTCTACCATCTTGCAGATCAAAATATCTTCTGGTTTTCTCTTGATATAATTGTTGATAGATATAGTGTCTTGATTATTCAGAGATCTATTAAGAAGCTACCATTAATTAATATATTTACTTAGAGAACAATAATAACTTTAAAATTATTATACATATTTTTTATCTATTTATCAACTCTTTGTACTTTAATTACTGTTGCACTTTCTTTGACTAGAAAAGATATTTTTACCGCTGCTAGTATATATATACATATTGTGAACTCTAAAGAATTTAGCTACTAACTTTATAAATCTATATTAACTAAAATATCCAAAATCATGCTTTTAAAACCAATCATTAAACTCAATGTAAAGTTATATTACATTTAATTTTATTAGTTAATTTTTTAAATTACGATCATCTATTTTTCAACACAAATTTTATAACATTGTAATATATTTTATAAATTTTAAAAAAAATATAATTGACTTATATATTAAAATAAGATATTTTATCAATATATTCTAATGTATTAATATATTTGCATACATATATCATGCTAATATATTAATATTTTATGTAATATTAATAACAACTTACACTATTTATGATGATCTATTAAGTAATATATCAACTGTTATAGTATTTCTTATGTTATTGATCATATATAGAATTCTTATAGTTTTAATAGGTTTTATTAAACGTAATACCTAATCATATTTTTAGTGGAGGAAACAATGACAATACTTTTTAATGAAGCAAATCAACTTGTATTTAGTTTTGGAGCTTTCGCTTCAGTTATTTTAGCTATACTCGTTCTTCTGTGTGGCTGGTTTGTTAAAAAAAAGGTAACATTCTTACAAGAGTACTGTATTCCTGTACCTGTAATAGGTGGTATACTATTTGCACTTTTAAATCTATTGTTTTATCAAACAGGTTTAGTTTCTATCAATCTTGATAAAGCATATCAAAATGACTTTCAATATCTTTTCTTTACAGCAATAGGATTTACTGCAAGCCTTACACTTTTAAAAAAGGGTGGATCAAAGTTAATTATATATTTTGTGCTTACTGGTTGTGTTATTCTTCTTCAAGCTATAATTGGGGTAGGCGGAGCATTTCTTATGGGACAAGATCTTGTTTTCGGTATTATAACAGGTCCAGCACCACTAGCAGGAGGGCATGGATCAGCAGCGGCTTATGCAAAGATGTTAGAAGATATGGGACATTCAGGATCAATGGTAGTTGGTATGGCTGTTGCAACATTTGGATTAGTTATAGGAAGTTTCGCAGGCGGTCCTCTCTGTGGACGACTAATTAGTAAATATCGCTTAGAAAGTACAGATAAAGATGCTACAATGCAAGAAGTTAAAGATAATATTCGTGATCTTCAAACATCTGAAGCTCAGAGTAGTGATCCTCATTCTATTTTTGTGCATATCGCTTTTTTAGGTACGTTTGTTGTTATAGGTGGTTATTTATTTAATATTATAGGAGATACCTTCTCATTTAAATTTCCAGGTTTTACAGGTCCAATTGTTATGGCGATACTAATGAGAAACTTTTTAGAGGTAAAACCTATCATTAAGATTAATCAAGCTACTGTAGATAAAATAGGTGAAATATCTCTCGGGATATTTCTATCAATGGCTTTAATATCATTAAACCTCTGGGAACTTTTTGATTTAGCTATTCCTATGCTTGTTATTTTAGCCTTAGATGTTGTGATTATTTTAGCCTTTATATACTTTATAGTATTTAGAGTGTTAGGTAAAAACTTTGATGCAGCAGTAATGTGTGCTGGTATGACTGGGCATGCTTTTGGAGCAACACCAAACGGTATTGCAAATATGGAAAGTGTTAGTGAAAAATATGGTATATCTAGAGTTGCATTTCTAGTTGTGCCTATTGTAGGAGGATTTCTACAAGATCTAATTCTTATACCATTTAATATATATTTAATCAACTTACTCGGTTAGGTTACATTGACTAACAGTTACTAATTTAAAATTTTGGAGAAAATATTATGGAAACACCAGAACGTCTTTATTCAACATTTCCTTTTTCAGGAATTCCTACTTTTTTACGTAGCAAACATATAGAAAATGAAAAAGCTATGATGGAAACAGATTTTGAGATCGCTATATTAGGCGTACCATACGATGAGGGTATGCCTTTTATGACAGGTACTCGTTTCGGTCCTAGAGGACTTAGAGAACAATCACTTCGTTATAACAGTAAAGGTTACTACGATTTTGATGATGCAAAAATATACCTTACTCGTGAACTACAAGAAAATCGTATCGTAGATTTAGGTGATGTGAATATCACTCCTTTAGATCTAAAAGGAAACCTTGCTCGTATCACAGAAAAGGTAAGAAGCGTTCTTAGAAAAGGAGCATTCCTTGTAACTTTTGGAGGTGATCACTCAATAGCTTATCCAGTTGTAGCAGGATACGATGTACTTGGTCATGATTTTCATGTTATACAGTTTGATGCTCATCCTGATTATTCACCGTGTTCAGAAGGTTTTGAATTTACTAACTCACACCCAATGACACATATCAAAAAAATGCCTTTTGTGAAAAGTTTAACACAAGTTGGTATTCGTAGCGTTAGAGCTTTCAACACTATCGACTCTATCAACGATGGTAACAGAGTTGTTGGTATGAAAGAGTTTCGTAAATTAGGTCCAGATGGTATTGCAACTATTGTTCCTGAAGGCGAACCAGTTTATGTAACTATTGATATAGATGCTTTTGATTCTTCAATAGTTCCAGGTTGTGTTTCAGGAGAAGCTAATGGAATATTATTTCAAGAGATGCGTGAAACTCTTACAGCCCTTGCTAGTAAGCATCCGATCGTAGGGTTTGATCTAGTAGAAATTGCTCCTCCTCTTGATGTTCCGACACAACAAACTTCGTTCATCGGTTGTCAAACTGTTGTAGAGTTTCTTGGAAAAATCTGTGCTCAAGATTATTGGAAGAAAAGAACAGGACAAATCTAGTAGTTAGAGTTGTATATTATAAACATTCAAACAATACAAGTTTAGCAATTGGAGTTGCATGTTATAAGAATTAAAAACAGGACAAGTTTAGTAATTAGAGTTGCATGTTATAAACATTCAAACAATATAAGTTTAGCAATTGGAGTTGTATGTTATAAGAATTAAAGAATGGTACAAGCCTAGTAGTTAGAGTTGTATATTATAAACATTCAAACAATACAAGTTTAGCAATTG
>CAMQYS010000044.1 GCA_947039395.1 uncultured Deferribacteraceae bacterium
GATGATTGTATTATAACTATAAATGCAAGCAACTATAATATTGTTGCCATCAAGATGTTATAACCATTGCACGCAAGCAATCCTACTAAGATATGTAAATAATGATAACTAGATTAAATTTAATATAAGAGATAATAAGTAAACAATTATTTACTTAACAACGAAATATTAGATACTTATTTTTCACTAAATATTATAACACTATTTAATATTACTCTATTTAAACTATAAGTTTATTTAAAATTTTACATTATAACTCTATTTAAACTATAACTATATTTAAAATTTTACATTATAACTCTATTTACGATTTAAAATTTCTTCTATAGTTGTTTCACAATCGTTAGCTAGATCATAAAAACCTGTATGCACGCCACTTTCATATAGCCAACATAAATCTGTTCCGTACGGTGCTGAAAAGATCTCTCTCATAACTTGAGAAATATTGAACATAGATACTGCACCTAAAATTACAAAATTATTCGGATCAGCAACGTAATCTTCATCATCATTTTCTGAATATAATGTCCAACCGTTACATTGTTTGATACTACTTTCTTCACGGAAACTATATTTAATAGGAAGTTTATTTTCAACGATATTTTTTGATACCATAAATCCACCAAAATCATCACTATTTATAGTTGTATCTTCTGCACCATTATTGCTCAACTCATCAAATAAACTCATTCTAAACCCTCCTAACATTATTTTAAATATTAGACCACAAAAAGAGATTGTTTTCAACTCATATCATGCAACCAAAAAAAATATAGTACTACTCTATTCAATCTAATCATGCTAAATTATACTAGAAATTTATATCGAAATACTATACAATTTAAATATATTTTAGTGGAGGAATAATAGATAAACTTATGGAAAAAGCATATATGTATGTTACTTTCTTCATGACTACAAAATCTGAGAAAACAGAAAAGTTAATATCAAAAGAGATTGAAAAAATATCCTTCTTACAAAATATAAATATTGATAGAAATGATAATACAAAATATAGGATAACTTTCACCTATGATAACTGGCATAAAGTTATTTATGAAGTAAGTCAATTTTCAGAAAGTTTTGGTAAAGAATGGATACGTACAGGTAATATTGATTTTGAGCTAAGTTTATGGACAAATAAACCTACTCTCGATAACGTCAATGCAATAGATATTAATGTATATGATATTCGCAGTGAATTGATGGAGAATTAATAAATTTATGAAAACAACACTCTTATATATTAATTTTCTTATGACTGCAAAATCTGATAAAGCAAAAGAAACAGTATCAAAACAGATTGAAAAAGTTTTGAAAAATGAAATTGAAAAAATACCGTTCTTAAAAGATATAAATATAGGTAGAAGTAATGAAGCAAAATATAAGATAACTTTTAATTATGAAGAGTGGTATACAGTATTTTATGAAATAAGTAAATTTTCAGAAAGTTTTGGTAAAGCATGGATACGCACAGGTAATATTGAGATTGAATTACGATTATCATCAATTAAACCCTCTCTTAATGGTGTTGCTGCAATAGATATTACTATAAGTAAATGACTATATTAGATACCTATAAAGTAAATTTATTACTAAACTATAAGTACCAAAAATAATCTCTCTTATTTATTTTAAAAATTATCTATAACTATATTTTATATTATAATCACTTCTACTCCAATCTATTACTTTTAATTAAATTTTTAAGTTGATTTTGAAATATTTTTGTATCTTCTATAAAAAATAATCTATCAACTTTCTCTACCTCTTTAATCGCCTTGATTAAAAGATTGCTACCATTTTTAGTATTAACAATAGAGTATGCTCTTATATCTGTTGTATTCAGTTTTCTTGTAATAAGTTTCTTTCTCTCTAAAAGTCGTATGGTAGATGAAACAGTCATCACATCTATAGTCGAAATATCAGAGATAAGTTTCTGATTAATATCTGTAACCGTTTCTTGCAGATCCTCAATTACTGCTAAAATAACATACTGTGTATGAGTAAGATTAAACGGTGTTAAAACCTCTTTTATCTTTCTTTGCCATAAAGTTGATAGTTGCCAAAATAAAAATCCCGTACTATCATCTCTTTTTTTATACGTAGAATATTTCATATTTTAGCTGATAAAAAAAGTAGCTGTGTCATACCTTCAGGAATATTCTCTGTAATACCTAGCCCCATCGCTTCTATCTGTTTTTCATCTTCACCATCAATTTTAATAGTGTGGGTAATCGTACAACTATCATTATTATTAGATTTAATCGTATGTTTAAACGATATTACAACCGATCCTAAAGTAGACACCGTTGTAAAACTCTTATCTACTTCTACTTCATCAAGTTTAAATGGTAAAAAATGCCCGTTCTTCATTTTTATCATTCCATTACTACCTGTTATAAAATCTCCCTCTAAACTTACACTCTCAACCTCAATATCCCATCTCTTCCAACATGAAACATCACAATATAACTTCCATACTTGTTCAGGCTTAACATTTCCAGTTACAGAATTTTCGTAATTATACATAGTAATAACCTCTTATTAATTTATAATAAGCTAACTTATTATAAGTATACTTACTATATCATGATTTATAGAACTGTCAACATCATAATTAAATTAGAATTCTTTTAATTTTAATGAAATACTCCTTTGTAATATTGTTAATTTACATAATTAATAAATTAGAAAACAACTATTATAACAGAACTATAGAATATAAAAATAATTAATGTTAGCTTCTTAAATAGCCGAATATTAAAGTATTAGTTTTACCATTATTGTTAATTTATAATATAATTTTAAAGGGTGATATGTTTTCAAAATTAAAACTCGCTTTGATATTTTTTTTTCTTATAGCACCTATTCACTTGTATGCTGATATCCCTCAAGAACAGATTGAGGTAGTTAGAACTTTAGCAAATGAAGGAGATACTGAAGCACAATATCAGATTGGATTATCACACCTTCTTGCAACAAGTGGTGTTAAAAAAGATCTAGATTTAGCAATACGTTGGTTTCTTATAGCTGCTATAGATGGACACCCCGGTGCTGAATATCAGTTAGGTTATCTATACTATACAGGATACGGTATTCAACGTGATACAGAGAAAGCTTTTAACTATTATAAAAGCTCTGCTGAAAAAAATTATACTGAAGCTCAAAACAATATAGGTGTGTTTTATAAAGATGGTATTGGAACAAAAAAAAATATAGCTCTTGCTTTCATAAATTTCAAGCGTGCTGCTAATAAAGGGTATGCTAAAGCACAATATAACCTTGCAATGCTTTACTATAAAGGAATTTATGTTGATAAAAACTATACTCATGCAGCTTACTGGTTTAGATTAGCAGCTGATCTTGGAAACCCAAAAGCACAGACTGCACTTGGTGAAATGTATTTACATGGTGATGGGTTGGAAAGAAACCTACACCAATCTGTTTACTGGCTTAGAGAAGCTAGAAAAAAACAAGAATTTAAGGCTATTATACAACTTGAAGAACTTGGACTATAAGAAATATAATATATTATAAATAGTAATTTTTTAATTAGTAAATCATTTTATAAATTCATTTATTAAAATATGTTCCTATTGTTTAAGTATTTTAATGATTTTGTCGATAAATCATTAATAACTGTTATTGCTTGCTTAACTATAACTAGATTTTAACTTTACTAGAATGTATATATTCTAAATATGCGATTTATCTTAGTCGTGGGAGAATTTTGATGAAAAAAATAATCGTACTTTGCTTACTCGTTTTTGGACTAGCTTCAAATACATTCGCATTGGATATTTCTATTCCCAATGGGTTTTTGAATCTTTACGGTTCTATTAAACTAAATGCAAACTATCAAATGTTGACTGAAGGTGGGGCTCCAGCTGATCTATTAGCTGATCCAAATCAGCTATTAACTGATAGTGGTGGTCTTTTATTTGGACTGCAAGAAAACTCTTGGCTAGGTATTGATGCAACATTTAGCAGATATTTTGCAAAAGCAGAGATATCTATACTGCCTAGTGGCGAGAACTCTAATCTGTTTTTTCGTCAACTATATGCAGGAGCGATATATAAATATGCTTCGGTGCTAGTTGGACGTACAATAACAGATGCTCAATCAGGATTACATTTCAACGATATCTTCTTTAATCTTGGTGGACTATCGGGTATGGGTACTGTTCAATCAACTATTAGAAATGTAATACAGGTATCAGCTTTTAATTTCACACTATCTATTGTTGATACATCTCCTGATCTAAAGATGTTGAATGAAAGCAAACTAGTTCTGCAAAATGTTGGTACTTCTATAGGTATTTCTGAATCAAATAATATTCTTGTTAAAACTGATGGAGTAGTTATTCCTAGATTTGATCTTGCATATAAATTAAATATTAATGAAGCTTTTATTAAAGTATTTGGTACATTTGGAATGTTTGGACTATATGATGCAGATACTCCCGATAATGTAGTTAATGTTATCTCTGCTACTGGTGGAGTTGTGCTAAACGGTTCGATCAATCCTGGATTTGGATTAGGATATTTAACTGCATCAGCATTCTTCTCTTTAAACGGTGGGCTGACTGGACAAGTAACTACTCCGACTGTTAAAAACGGTGTTTTTGGTGTTACAAACTTAATACCAATACCATCTATTATTGGTGGAGAACTTACTGTACCATCTGTTATAACTTACGGATTTTCTGGTTCATTACAATATTTCTTTACTCCTTCAATATATCTAGAGTTTGGTGGTGGATATCAAAACTCTTCATCAGACTCTTTTATAGATTACAGAGTTCTTCCTATTGATAGAGATTCAGAAGCACTTGTTTTATCTGAAATAACATCTTTAGGTGTGTATCTACAAGCATCGTTTGAAGTTGTAAAAGGTTTATATATTATTCCTCAAGGATCATTCTATACTAGAACATCAGCTGTTGAAGGACTTTTTGATTCAACAGCGATATTAGTTGGAGCTCAAATCAAATATCAATTATAATTAATTATATTAAATAGATTATAATAATAGGTAAATTAGATATCCTCTAGCTTACCTATTATTTTTTCATAAGAATCTGTTGTATCAATCTCTAGTAATTTTATTCTACCTTTACTTCCATGAATAATTTTAACACTTGATTTATTTATACCTAATTTTAACGAAATAAATCTTACAAGCTCATTATTGGCTTCATTATTCAACGCTTTTTTACCTATGCGTATCTTAGGAATTCCGTTATGTATACCAACATATTCCGTCTTTTTACTGTTTGGTAGAATATATAACTCTAATTTCATAATCAAAACCTACCATAATTAAATATTTTATGCTATAAAAATAGAAGAAGATAATTTAATTTGAGAGGCATTATGAATATAGCAATTTTAGGCGCAACTGGATACACTGGTTTTGAATTAATTAAACTTATATTAAAACATAAAAATTTTAATATAACTGTATTAACATCTGAAAATTATGTTGGAAGTAAAATCTCCGATATATTCCCTTCTCTTCAATCTCTATGTGACATAACTCTTATATCTAACGATATTAATCAAATCGCTGAAAAAGCTGATGCGATATTTTGTTGTCTACCACACTCTAAAGCGATGAGTGCAGTTGCTGAACTATATGAAAGAAATAAAATAGTGATAGATCTATCTGCTGATTTTAGAATTGATGATAGCGATCTATATGAAAAAACTTATAATGTTAAACATACAGAGAAACATTTACTTCCAACTGCTGTCTATGGGTTAGTTGAAATTTATAGAGATATAATAAAGAATAGCAAACTAATAGCATCTCCTGGTTGTTATCCTACATCTATTATCGTTCCTCTATACCCACTTATTAGAGAGTCTTTAATTAATACAAATAATATAATAGCTGATAGTAAGTCTGGCGTATCAGGAGCTGGTAGAAAAGCAACACTTAACAACTCGTTCTGTGAAGTCAATAACTCATTTATGCCGTATAGTATATTTAAGCATAGACATAATATGGAGATAGATTATATCTTATCAAAAGTAGGTTTAGATATTAAAACTATCTTTACTCCTCATCTACTACCAATTCAAAGAGGGATCTTATCAACTATATATACAAAAAGTAATGAGCCAATAGAGAAGTTATACGCTTGTTTAAGAGATCACTATGCAAAAGATAAACTAATAAGAATAAAAGATAGCTCATCAAATATTGAAATAAAACATGTCGCTAATACATCATTTATAGATATAGCTTTATATAAAAAAGAAGATAACCTTATTATCGTTTCATCATTAGACAATCTATTAAAAGGAGCTTCATCACAAGCTTTACAAGCGTTAAATATTATTACTAACAATAATGAATACGAAGGAATATTATAATTATGAAAGAAGGTTTTAATTATCAAATTGATTATATTGAAGATGGTGGTGTAACATCTCCTATGGGTTATAGAGCATCTGCTGTATATGCTGATATTAAAGGTGTAGGTAAAGAAAGATTAGATTTAGGGCTTATTCTATCAGATAATAAAGCTACCATTTCATCTTACTTTACAACCAACCTTGTTAAAGCTGCACCTGTACAATATGGTATAAACTTGTTATCAAAAAATAACCCTAAAATATCTGCTATTATCGTCAACTCTGGTAATGCTAACGCTTGCACTGGGATTGATGGATATAATGACTGTGTAAACATCACATCTGCATTAGCTAAAAAATTAAAAATACATCAAGATGAAGTTTTTATGTCATCAACAGGAGTTATAGGAAATAGATTGCCTACTGATAAAATCATATCTAAATTAGATCTTTTAATTGAACAACTAGATGATGATTCTGGAGATTTATTTGCCGATTCCATTTTAACAACCGATCAATTTAGAAAAGAAGTTGCAGTAATTTCTACCTATACTGATAGTAACGATGAATTAAAATCATTTATAATAGGTGGAACAACTAAAGGTGCAGGAATGATAGCTCCGTCCCTTGCAACGATGTTAGCTTTTATTACAACTGATGTTGAAATTGATAAACCTCTACTTGATAAAATTCTCAAAACTGCTATTGATAAAAGTTTCAATAGTATATCGGTAGATGGCGATATGTCTACTAACGATACAGTTGTTGTTCTTGCTAATGCTACTTGTTCTGTAAAAATAGATGAGAGTAATATTGATATCTTTCAAGAAGCATTAGAGCGTGTATTAACTGACCTAGCATTAATGATAGTTGAAGATGCAGAGGGTGGAACAAAATTAGTTACATTAATTGTTAAAGGTGCTAAGACGGATCAAGACGCAAAACTATGTGCATCTAAAATCGCTAACTCTCCACTTGTTAAAACTATGTTCACTGGAAATGATCCTAACTGGGGAAGATTAATGTCATCAGCTGGTGCATCGGGTGCTGATTTTGATCCTAATAAAGTTGATATTTTTTTTAGTGATAATGACGATGAAAAACCTGTACATTATGTTAAGAACGGATTAATAATTGATAATAATTTAGAGAATGCTGTACATCAAATAATGTTAAAACCTAAATACGCTATTATTATAGATCTAAATAATGGAGATGGTTATACTAAATTTTATACATCTGATCTCACAATTGAGTATATAAAAATTAACGCTGATTATAGAAGTTAATTAAAATTGGTTAATGAAATATTAAGTATAGGAGTTCGCTAAGTTGAGTAAAAAAAATATTGATATTGATATAGACATCAACTTAGCTGATATCTCTACAAACCCTGGCGTGTATATTTTTTTAGATGTAAAATCTACTCCTCTATATATCGGTAAAGCAAAAAATCTTAAATCAAGGTTATCGTCGTACTTCAACTCTAATAAAAAAAGTATAACAATAACTAAGATGTTATCTAAGGCTAAAGATGTTAAAACTATCATTACTAATAATGATGTTGAAGCATATCTTTTAGAAGCCAACCTAATTAAAACTGAACAACCAAGATATAATATTCTATTAAAAGATTCTAAAACGTATCCTTATGTAAAATTAACAAATGAAAAATATTCAAGATTGTTATACACTCGTCAGATAAATCTTGATGATGGAGATTATTACGGACCGTTTGTTGATGTTGGTGATCTTAGAACATTACTCGACCAATTGCAACGAACTTTTCCACTTAGAACTTGTACCGATAGACAGTTTGCAGAAGGTAAGTACTGTATAAAATATCAGATAAAAAGATGTTTAGCTCCTTGTGTTGATTACATATCATTAGAAGATTATCAAGAGATAAAAGATAACGTTAAAACATTTTTTAAAGGTAATATATCTGAAGTAAAAAATAAAATGACAAAAATGATGCAACGATACTCATCTGAATTAAAATTTGAGCAAGCTGCAAATATAAGAGATATACTTATATCTTTTGATAGATTATTCTCTAAACAATCTGTAATTAATATAAATGATAACCGATCAATTGATCTTTTCTATAAAGATTGTATAAACGATATAGCTTCTATCACTCAACTTTTTATAAGAGGTGGCAAACTTCTATCTATACGAACTCAATTTTTTAACGATGAGATTGAAGAGTTGTTAGAACAGTTTGTTATTCAATATTATAATAACCTTCGTCAGTTTCCTGAACTTGTATATATCATAGGTGATGATTACTCTGATGGTTTAGAAGAGGTTTTATCAACACTTGCAAAACGAAAAGTTCTGTTACGAAAAAGAGGCTACTCTGGTTTAATAGATATAGCAAAAGAGAATGCTGTGAAAGAAACAGAATTATATCTTAGAAATATAGCAAGAAAAAATGATGTACTATTAAAACTTTCATCTATGTTATCTATAGAAAATATCCGTAGTATAGAGTGTATCGACATATCACATCTTTCTGGAGATCATACAGTTGGTGTATCTATCTGCTCATACGACGGTGAGTTTCTAAAATCTAAATATCGAAAATATCGTATTAAAGATGCAACTAATGATGATTATAAATCTATGTATGAACTGTTCAATAGAAAGTTTGATAATATTGAAGAAAAGAGTGAAGAACAAGCTGATCTATATATTATTGATGGTGGTATAGGTCAATTATCTGTCGTTTCAAAACTTCTATCAGAAAGAAAGTTGAGTGCAAATATAATATCAATAAGCAAAAGTAGAAAAGATAAAAAGAATAGATTTGCTACAGAGATTGATATTGAAGAAGTCCATTTGATCGGTAGAAAAAATCCTGTGAAATTTAAACGTAACGATAAGCTCCTACATTTTATAAAAAATATTCGAGATGAAGCACATAGGTTTGCGATAACTTATAGTAGAAAATTAGCACTCAACGCTATTACTAAATCGCCACTTCTTGAGATTAATGGGCTTGGAATTAAAAGATTAAAAATCATACTACAAACTATTCCTGATATACATTCAAGAAAATATCTAACTAAAGAAGAGCTTCTAAATTTAGTTCAAATACCTGATAGTGTTGCAGAAAAAATAATATCTTACCTTAATTCAAGTCAATAAATAATATATACAAATGTGTAAAAATCTTGAAGATATATAAAATATTAGCTATATATAAACTATTAAATACTGTAAAATTATCTCTTGCTTTATGCTATTATAAGCTGTATCCTCTGCATAATATTTACATTGTGAAGTTGTGAGATATTAAATGTATAATTAAAAATACCGCACTCCTCCATTCACTCACTCTACTTATCTTTAATCATATTTTATCTATAACTATAACTAATGCTAATATTTGATATAAAATTAGGGGGCTATGTTATGAGTAAGATATTCACTTTTTTACTAGTTGTATCAGCAACATTTTTTCTAAATTCATGTAACTCATCGACACCATCAGAATCTAATTCAATGAATGAAGACCCATTTATTGACGATCAATTGAACAGTACTGTGATGAGTTCTAATATTAATGATTTTGTAACTTATTCTAATATTAGTACGGATAACAACACCGATAATAACACTGATAATGAGTCTCAACCGTATAGTGTAGAGATAGAAAGAATAATTGAAAATGCTCCCAATCCAGTAGGTGGAGTATCTATATATAACTTTCACCACTATGCACTAAACAGAGTGCCATTTGATAATACTGATGTTGAAGGTGCTACAAATACTATGGGGTTAAGTCTAAATAGTGTTCACCCTTTATTTTCAGAGAGCATTTCAGGTAACGTTCAACATTACTATGAGAATGGTGAAAAACCATCTGGTACAACCACAAGTGTATGGGATTTTATGATGAATGCTAACGGTATGCCATCTACATATATTCCCTCAACAGAAGAAGATAAGTTCTGTATATATGTTCATCGAAGATACTCATTAGCACAGATAGCTACTGATGCTGTTAATGCGATAGTTAATCTTGGTTTTGTAAACTCTCCAGATCAGTGGTGGTTACAAGTTTATGAGATATTTGATGATGAGGGTAACTACTCACAAAAAATAGCACCTGATTATCTTTTAAGAGATCATCCAGATAGCGAAAAAAGTAAGTTTGCAGATTTAGCAAGAATGCAAGAAGCTATCCAAACTCAAGCTAACGAAAAATGGTGTGTAGGTTACTCTCAACCAATGGTTGTAAAATTAACAAAAGGTAGCAGACCTATATCAGAAGATAATATAGAGTGGCCTAATCAACTTACTCCATACCTAGATCCTATTATCAAGATACCAACAATAACTGGATACCCTCATTTTACAGGTTCGGCATATCTTGATATAGCTCCAGATAACGCCTCTCCTAACTCAGTATATCTAGGCATAGATATACTTGCATCTCTTATAGATGTTGAAAGTTCTACTAATACAGGAAACCTAAACTTTGATAAAAAAGAGTATCTGCATAATTCTGGATATAGCGCACTTAGACTCTTTTGGATAAACTTTATTAAATTTGATTTTTCATCAGGATCAGCAGATCCATTCACAGTGAAGATGCAAGAAGTTATAGCTGACAAAAAAATACCTTTAGACGATAAAATGAAAATTCTTAAAAAAGAGTTAAAGTCTCTGCAGTATAATACCTTGATGAAGGAGCTTAAAAACTATCCAGTAAATAAGTTTAAAGGATCAGTTTATGGTGCAAACTTTGGTACATTTAAAAACATCAAAAAACTTGCTAATAAATTTAGAAAAGATGGTGCTATTAAAACGTTAAAAGGTTTAAAACTTAAATCGTTAAAAAACATATTAAAAGGTGGTGGCCCTGAATCTATATTGAACCTTGCATTTAGTATATGGGGTTTAGCTACAACTATTGCAAACCCTGGTAACCCTACACAAAATATATTAATTTACTATATACCAGATATTATGGATGGTATGACATTATTTATTGATACAACTACAAAAGTAAATAACTTTCATTTAGTATCTAATATAGATGGAGTTGTAAGAACATCTTATAATACAACTAGCTTTCCTGTTGATCTATTTTATGAACATATTAACCTTAAGTTAGAGAATGCAGCAAAAAGTAATAAAGCATGTTTTTATAATGATCCTAATGATACTATAGAGTCTTACTGCTTTAATTCATTAGAAGAGTATGTAACAAATGCTTATGTATCTTCATTCACTTTACCTGTTAATCATTGGTTAAAAGTAGAGATGAAAAATAACGAGATATTCTATATTACTGATTCATTTACTCAAGATAGATTTTCTAATAGTATCGCATCACTACTACTTAATCAACCCGGAATAAAATTGAATCTTGTTGATCCAACTGAAGTACTAGAATCTTATTCAGCTTGTTTCTTTTTAGAAGATATTTTTTCAGGCATAGCACAATGTCATAATCAAGGTATTTATCCGATTAATGATATAAATTTTTGGGCAAAAGCTCTTGATATGGAACAAAATTTAGAGGTACTATCGACTTATCACAATAGATTAGCTGTACAATCTATAATGATTAACTCCGAAAAAGATGAAAAGATAATTGCAACTTTAACTGATGATAGAAAGTTTGAAGTGATAACTGATATACCTGCTAATATCTTTGATATAGATTCTACTCATTATATTGAAGAGATAAAGATAGGTGAATATGAGTTAGAACATGTTGATTATCCTTATGTAGCTTCATTATACTGTGCAAGATTAGCTTGGATTGATAATCAATGGATATGGTATAAGACAGATATGTTTACTACAAAAATAGTTTGTGATGAGCAAAACTACGCATGCGATTCAGGTGGAACATGCTATAAATGGTTTGCAGAGGATACTCCAAGATGTCAGATATTTGAAAAAGAGAGCAGTAGCTGGAATGATTTTTTAAATATGAGCAACCAAAACACCTGTTTAAACTATGCCGATAATTGTAATATATTAAATGGAGATAACTGTACAAGATGGATAGATGCACAACCTGGTAAATGTCAACATCTTAAGCATATAAATAATATATGGGAGTGGGTAGATCATCCATCTATAGATAATGCTCAACAGTGTACATTCATAAATCAATGTAGTAGCGGTGGAACATGCTTTAGATGGTATTCTCCTTATGAAATTATTCATCCTCCAACAGATTAAGGTATCAATAGTATCACTTGTTAGAATATAGTATTATAGATATAAAATAAGCCCATACTTTTTAGTATGGGCTTATTCTGTTTCTAAATTTGTTATATATCTCTCAATCTTAAATAGTAAGATCAAGAGAGAGATAAATTTATAACGATCTTTAACTTCTAATTTAAATTACTAACTTGCTTTAAACTTCTATCTAAGAAGCTGTTCAGCTGCTAGCCTACTTAATACTTCTACTATATCTAGATTTATAATTATCAAATCTAGTCTATTCATTCTTATACGCCATCTTAGATAGATTAATAATTTCTTCTGATGGAAATTCTTTCACAACTTCTGATATATTCACATGATTAACTGTTAAACTATCTATTACTGCTGATAGCATTCCTTTAACCTCGTTAAACGACTCCATGTCAAAAACAGAAGAAAACCTATTTAGTTCTGCTGATACCAAACTGATATCAGATACATCTACTGCTTTTGTTTTCTCTTCTGTAGCTATCCGTGCTTTATCCATTTTATTAACCTGATCCTGACGGTATGACTCATCTTTATCGTTAGCTATATTAGCTGTGCGATGAATATTCATATATTACCGTCCTTGATATTTAAATTATAAATATCTGCATCTTCTATACTATA
>CAMQYS010000045.1 GCA_947039395.1 uncultured Deferribacteraceae bacterium
TATTAATTTGCTAGATACTTACAATTAAATCATCTATGCAATGTAGCTATATTAATTTGCTAGATACTTACAATTAAATCATCTATACAATATAGCTATATTAATTTGCTAGATATAATTAAACACTCTAATATAAATAAATTTAGACTATGTTATATGAAATAATACATAAATAATTTACTAAAAACATAGTTAGAGGATATTTTTTATCATCTTTCTTAAAACTTATTTTGTTAAATCAGTAACTAACATATCTATAAATTATCACAAAATATAAACAAAGAAGTCGGTACAAAATACCGACTTCTTTTATATAAATCTCAATCATTAAAAACTATAAGCTATGATAATCAAAATAACTACTTGTAGAAGTTTATCACATAAAACATTTACTATCTATAACATACTCTCTTAACTAGCAAAACCCGCAGTTGTATACATTAATACAAACATGATTACTATTGTGGCAATTATCATACCCGGTCCGTTACGCTTAGGTATTTCAAATGGAGATACTTTCGCTAAAGTAGCACATATAATAGCAGCCCCTGCAATAGGAGACATTGTTCTACCTAACGCACCAGCTAACGCTGCAAGTGAAGCCATTCTTGCTGTATCAAATCCAAACTCTGGTGCAAATACTGTTACAGACTCATTAAATGCTATAGCGGCTGCATCTCCTGATCCTGATAGCAATCCAAGAAGAAATGGACCAAATGCCGTAGCCACTGGTATTATACCTGTAGATTCTTTTAACGCTGCAATACCTGTATCTATTAATCCTAACGATTTCATACCTGCAACAAATACTCCTGCTGATATGATAATCCCCATGATCTCACCGTAACCTTTACCCATGCCTTCAAAAAATGATTTACTAGCTAAACTTGGAGAGGTTCTAGTAAATGCAAAACATAAAATAGAGCCGATTATCATCGCTGTTGGGACATTAAATTGTTTCGCCCAAGGAAATACTGCTCGTACATCTCCTAAGCTAAAGATAATAAGAAGTATAACTGGTAGTAATGGTAGTACTGCAAACACAGGATTAACTTTAAAAGATAAATCTGCTGTAACATTATCTGGATCAACGTATCCTTTATCTTCTTTTAAAATTTTAGCAACTATTGTTAAAGAAATAACACCGATGGCTAATGCTATAAAATCTGCTAATGCATGAGTTTTAATAGCTTCAATAACTTCAATATTTGCAAGGTTTGCAATAATCGGTTGGTGTGCTGATCCTGGACTTAAAAGTGATCCAAAAGTACCTAACATAACTGCAGATGCAGCTATAGCTGGTGCTACTCCTGCAGATATCAGTAATGGAATTAATATTGAACCAACAGCTGCGGCTGCACCTGCTGCCGATGTTAATGATATATTAATAACGTAAGTCATAATCGCTGCACCTGGAATTAATATAGGTCTAATTTTAGATAATCCCTTAGCTAATAGAAATATTAAATGCTTATCGCATGATGTTAATCTCATAACAAAAGCAAATCCCATAACTGAACATATATTTTGAATTAGTCCTCCATTAGTCATAGACTTGGTAAACCCTTGAAATGCCTCTAACGGCTTAAACGCTACAAGTGCCATTAATATACCTGCACCTAGTAAAACAGTACATGTGTCATACCTCTTAATCAATAGTACTATTGCTACAACAATAACTATTAAACCAAAAATAACTGCTAATGTACCCGTCATAAACTCCTCCATCATTAAAAGTAAATATACCTAACTATAAGTAATATAGAAATAAATATAATTTACATATTTTATATTATAATATAATACAAAAATATTATATTATTAAATAACATAATACTATTATTTAATCAATTAGTCTATATATTAAAGTGAGTAAATTAATAAGATTGTTTTATTTTTTTATATGTAGGAAAGTTTTTAATAACAATAACTTTAGCAGTTATCTTTTAAGTCTACCTATCTAAACTGTATCAAGGGAAATAAATATCTAAAATTATCAGTTACTGAAAGTTTTATATAGGGTGCGAGTTTTTATAAGATCAACATAAAGTCTACATCTATCACACTAACTTCCAAAACCAATAGATGTATACATTAGCAGAAACATTATAACTACTGTGGCAATGATCATACCTGCTCCGTTACGCTTAGGTATTTCAAAAGGAGATATTTTAGCTATACTAGCACATATTATTGTAGCCCCTGCAATAGGAGACATTGTTCTGCCTAATACACCTGATAACGCTGCAAGAGAAGCCATTCTCGCTGTATCAAACCCGAACTCTGATGCATATACTGTTACTGACTCGTTAAATGCTATAGCGGCTGCATCTCCTGATCCTGATAATAAACCAAGAAGAAATGGTAAAAACGCTGTAGCTAAAGGTATTATATCTTTAGATTCTTTTAATGATACGATAGCTACATCAATTAATCCTAATGATTTCATGCCTGCAACGAATACTCCTGCTGATACGATAATAGCCATACTCTCTCCATACGCATTACCCATACCTTTAAAAAATGACTTAGTTGCTAAACTTGGAGATGTTCTAGTAAATGTAAAACATAGAATTGAACCGATTAACATAGCCGTTGGAACATTAAATTGTTCTGTCCAAGAAAATATTTCTCTAACTTCACTTAAGCTAAAGACAATAAGAAGTATAACTGGAATCATCGGTAATATTGCAAATATAGGATTTACCTTAAAAGATATATCTGTAGTAACTTTATTCAAATTAACATATCCTTTATCTTCTTTTAAAATTTTAGCAACTACAGTTAAGGAGATAATACCTATGAACAGTGCTATGAAATCTGCTAGCGCATGTACTTTAATCGCCTCTATAACTTCAATATTTGCAAGGTTAGCTATTATCGGTTGATGCACAGATCCTGGACTTAAAAGCGAACCGAACGTACCTAATACAACTGCAGATGCAGCTATAGCTGGTGCTACTCCTGTTGATATCAGTAAAGGAATTAAGATTGAGCCAACAGCTGCTGATGATCCTGCTGCCGATGTTAAAGAGATATTAACTACGTATGTAATAAGTGTTGCACAAGGAATTAATACTGGACGTATTTTTGATAATCCTTTAGCTAATAAAAATATCAGATGTTTATCGCATAACGTTAATTTCATAACCGACGCAAAACCCATAACAGAGCAGATGTTTTGAATCAATCCTCCATTCGTCATAGATTTTAAAAATCCTTGAAACGCTTCTAAAGGTTTCAACGCTACAACTGCCATTAATATTCCAGCACCTAATAGAACGGTACAAGTATCATATCCCTTAATCAAAAGTATTATCACAGTAGCAATGACAACTAAACCAAATATAACTGCTAATATACCTGTCACAACTCACCATAATTTAAAATATTGCATTTAGTTACTACTAAAATATAAACATACTTAGTTGAAAGTATTTATGAATATATTGTATCACTGTTTAGAGAGTACTACTGTTTTACTAATTAGTCTATATATTAAAATGAATAAAGAGTATCATTTAAGTTTTAAAAATATAAAACTATTTGAGAGTGATATTTTATTATTTAGAGTCTATATAACTCACTCTTGAATATTAGATTGAACAAGTATGATTATTTACGATATCTATTATTACTTTCAATATACAATATCAAGCATATTAATACGTAACATTACTTTTTAGCAATATTACGTATTTCAATAATTTGATTTACTCTATTTTTTTAATAATAACCTATTAAATATCATACGACTCTATATATTAACGATTAACCGTTTTTAGAAATTTATTACGTACTTAAACGATATTCATAAATCAATCATATTTAACTTATCAGCGACGAGCAACCATCGGAATGAGACTTGTTAAGCTACTTATATTTTCGTAGCTATCAATATTGAAAATCTCATCAAATGATTTTTGTTTCACGTTATCATTTTGATTACCAAAACATGAAAAGAATTTATTTCTCATTCTTTCTTTAGATAAAGGATTAGGATTTGTTCCCATTGCATAATCAACTCTTTTAATTAACTCTCTGCCATTCTTTAGCTGTATATACACAACCGCAGGTTCGTTACCTAAAATACCTTTACCAACAAATGCATCATCCAACTTCATAACTACCTTCCGCATCATACCTTGTACTCTTTCATCTTCTAGTGCATCAGGCATAAAATCATCAAGTGTTACATCTCCATTAATAGCTGCAATAGCGATAGCATAAGGCATAGAAAATTTAGCCTCTTGAATGGTAAGAGGCTTATCAAATACAAGGTTTCTAAAAGCAAACTCTGACACACCAGTAGTTATTTTATCAATATCTTCGCAATCAATCTTCTCCTCCTCTTTCAATATTAGCAAAGCATCTATTGCTGTGTGAGAACTACTGCATACTGGATATTTTTTAAACTGAAATCCTGATGTTACTGCGTCCCAATCTTTACCTAATTTTAGATCTGATGCTGAAATAGTTAAACCAGTAAAAGCTAATGCAAACCCATCATTACCTTCAAATGCAAACTCTGAAGATGTTACTCCCGCCTTAGCAAGCTTTACTGCAACTATTCCATTTTGAGCAGATAAACCTGCATGAAATGGTTTTGTATATGTTCCAAAGTTTACTCTTAATCCACTTGCTAATGAACAACTTATACCCAGTGCATTAATAAACTGTTCCTCACTCAATCCATATAGTAACGATGCTGCAACGGTTGATCCGATTGTTCCAAAAACAGAAGTTGTATGCCACCCTCTATTAGTTAATTCAGGCATAAGCAATGAGGCAACTTTCTGTAAAACTTCTACACCTAAAGTAAAAGCACGAATAACCTCTTTACCAGATTTTTCTAACTCCTCACCTATTGCAAAAACTACAGGTGCTACTGAAACCGTTGGGTGATTTATAGCTGTTAAACCTACATCATCAAAATCAAGAGCATGAGCAGTCGTACCATTAATTAGAGAAGCATATTGTGCAGAATACCTATTTGCGCTTCCAAAAATTTTTGATTTACCACTATTATCACTTAGTTGAGCATAATTTTGTATTATCCGATTATCTTGAGTTCTCATCCCAGCATAAGCAACAGCTATATAATCCGCAAATGCAAATCTACTATACTCTAAGACAGTATGTGGAATACCTTCATAACTTGTACTTAAAACAAAATGAACTATCTTTCTAGAAATGGACATCACTGCCTCCAAAATTTATACTTATTATCACGTATGCAAAACAACTTCCTCATCACTCTTATAACGTCTACCTTTAATATAAATATATACACCCTTATTAGAACAATTGAAAGAATTGTTTATAGCACACCCTAAACTTACTCCTGCATCAGTTGGAGAAAAACCTAATAAAGGGATTAATGCACCGATTACAGTAACCGTTACATCACTACGCTTTAAATGTTTATCAATATACCGAGCTGTTTCAAACATTGTATATGTGCCGTGTGTAATTATAAACTTATTTTCAGAACTTTCCTCAATTATTTTTAATATTTCTTTTCTATCATCTTCATTTATCTCTCTACTATCTTTCATACATAAATGAGAAAATGATATTTTATCCATATCCATCAAGACTGTTTTCTCTAAATATTCAGGGATAACACTATTTTTATACACAACCGTTGTGCAAGCATCAGTGTCGTAATAAGAGTCAATCGTACCACCAGTTAATATAAATCTTAACATAATTTTATCCTTTCCTTTTTTTATATTCATCAACTTTCTGTGCAAATGTTTCACCGTCAGTTAATATCATAGGATCAAGTAAAATATCTGCATCCTCTCTGCTCAAAATACCTTGAGCTATTACAACTTCTTTAATCGTAACACCTTTTTTATAAGCCTCTTTTGCAACCTTGCTTCCTGCTTCATAATCTATAAGCATTGCAACAACTGTTGATAAAGCGATTGATTTTTCAGATCCCTCTCTACATAACTCTCTATTAGCCTTAATTCCCATTATACAGTTATCAACAAAAAGTGGAATTGATTTTTCAAGTAGTGTTGATGACTCCGTTATACATTTAATAATAAGAGGTTCCCAAACATTTAAATCAAGTTCACCACCTTCAACACCCATTGAAATCGCAACATCGTTACCTACAATTTGATAACATATCTGATTAATTAACTCTGGCATAACAGGATTAATCTTACCTGGCATAATAGATGATCCTGGCTGAACAGCTGGAAGAATAATCTCTTTCAAACCTGTATTTGGCCCAGATGACATAATTCTAAAATCAGTAGCCATCTTAGATAACCCCATAGCTAAACCTTTTAATCCTGCTGATATATCTGAATAGATATCCGCATTCTGTAAAGCATCAAATAGATTATCATCTATAACTACTGGAACTCCTAAAATATTTTTAAGCTCTTTATAAACATTTTCAATATATCCGACTCTTACAGTTACTTTAGTTCCAACAGCTGTAGCTCCAAGCGATAAAAAGAAACATTTATCTCTAAGGTCTTTAAGGTTTAAAACCCTTCTTTCAACCATAGATGCGTAACCACCAAACTCTTGACCTAATGTTACAGGTAGTGCATCTTGAAGACATGTTCTACCCATTTTAACGATATCAGCAAACTCTTTCTCTTTCTTTCTTAGTGCAATTGCTAAATATTCTGCTGATTTAATAACTCTATCAAGATATCTGTAACAAGCGATTTTCATAGATGAAGGGATCACATCATTTGTCGACTGTCCCATATTTACATGAGTGTTAGGATGAACGATATTATATCCTTTCTCGCTAGATAAAATCTCATTAGATCTATTAGCGATAACTTCATTTACGTTCATATTTGCAGATGTACCACCACCACCTTGAAAAATATCCATCAGAAATTGATCATCATATTTTCCATTCATTACCTCTTCGGCTGCTAAAACAATTGCATCGGAGATACTTTTATCTATCGCACCAACTTTATAATTTGCAATAGCTGCTGCTTTCTTAATTACAGCTATTGCAAAAATAAAATCTTTATATCTACCTAACTCTAATCCTGATACATCAAAATTTTCTCTAGCTCTCTCTGATTGTATACCATAATATGCATTCTTAGGTATATTTTTACTACCGATACTATCTTCTTCAACTCTATAAATTTTATCCATAACTCTCTCCTATAATAAATAAATTATTTACCTAACTTTCTTCTTACTTCCTTAACAATAATAAAAGCTAAAAATATAGTTCCTAAATATCCGTATGCCAAGTAAACCACATTGATCGCTTTATCAAAAGGTAGTATAGCACCAAAACCTATCGCTGCTGTACCTAGTATGAAAACAAACGGTTTAAATTTGCTACTTGATTCAGGAATAACCCTTGAACAAAAATTCCAAAACATAGGAGATGCGCCACTATATATAGCCATCAAAATAATCAACGAAAAGAAAGTACCAAAAATCGGTGCAACACTTTTAGCTACATATAACATAGGAATTAATTTTGTTCCAACATTAGATATATCTGTTAAAAATGATAATGTAACTAATATAATTGTTATACTAAGTAGTAGCGGCCCTAAAATACCTGCAAAAATATTGTTCTTCTGTGAAGTTGCCTTAGCTCCAAGCAGTGGAAGAAATGCTGCTATCCCTAATAAATTAAAAGTTTCATATAGAAACCCTGATAACACCCATGATGATGAAGGTTGAAGGATATCCATGTTTTGAACAAGATTACTTCCCTCTGCTATTCCAGATGGGTTTTTAAATAAAAATATAGTTACTAAAGATATAACGGTTATAATTAAAAATATCCCTACATTTCCCATAATCACTGCTAGCTTATTTAATCCTAACAATACAGTAAATATAACTAATCCACCTAAAATAATACTACCAACAAATGTCGATACGTTAAACGCCTCTGATATGGTAGCACCTGCTCCTGTGAAGAAAACTACAACTTGAATAATAAGATATGTGAACGCTGTAAATTCAAATATTGCACCTATCCTAGCTCCACAATAATATTTAAAAACTTCATGTGGATTTTTAATATCCTCTCTCTTACCTAAACATAAAAGCCATACTGCCATAAACATCAATGTTACTCCTGCAACAATCGCAGTACCAACACCCCATAATCCATATGAAACAAAATATTGCAATATCTCTTGTCCTGATGAAAAACCTGAACCTATAAGATATCCACAAATTATACCACTTACCTTCAACGATTGAAAAAAATTAAAATTATCATTACTTAACATAAAAAACCTCAATATATTAATTCTAAAACGGACCGTAATCTATTACCTGTGCAATCATTGTAAGTATTATTGCAATAACTACAAAAATAGAAAACAACGGTGCAAAAAATTTAAACCATTTTAAATATGGAATACTCGCAATGGAAAGAAGTGCAACTAAACCACCATTAGTTGGCCAAATAAAGTTTGAAAGTGCATCACCCAACTGTGAAGCATAACAAGCTACCTGACGATTAACGCCTCCCATATCTGCAAGCGGAATAAGAATAGGCATCGTTATTGCCGCCTGTCCACTTCCTGATGGTATAATAAAGTTTATAAATGACTGTATAATAAACATTAAACCTGCTATTATTACAGAGTTTGATCCAATCAAAAACTGAGCAAGAAAATGAATGATCGTATCAATCACTACAGCCTCTTCTAATATATATAAAATAGATCTAGCAAAAAATATAACTAAGCCTGCAAGCATCATATCTTTTATACCATCTGAAAACATATGCCATACTCTATTTAACGACGCTCCACTAATTAACCCTACAAGTAAACCCATCGCAACAAACGTTGCAGACATCTCTGCAAATGCAAAACCTTTAAATACTGTTCCATATACCAAAAACATAAACATTAATATAAATGCAACACCTGCTCTTTTTAATCCAGATGTAAATTTTGCACCATCATCAACTATCTCTTCATAACCTGTCTCTATACCATACATAACCGATTTAGTCGGATCAGCTTTGACCTTTCTTGCATAAAGCATTATATATATAAAACCTATAATAAAAAATATAAGTGTCGTAAATGCTCGATAGCCCATACCTGAATATAACGGTAACTCCGCTATCTGATGTGCAACCGCTGTAAAAAAGGGATTAGTTAATGCCGCACCGTATGCAGCACAAGTTGCAACAATTACCAACCCTGCTCCAACCATATGATCGTATCCTAATCCTAAACACAATGGAATAATAAACGGAACTATAACCATTGATAACTCCCATACGCCTGTGAAACTAACTACAAGCATTACAAGTGTCATAATTATTACCGCAACAAGAAGAAACGGAGCATTCTTTAACTTCCTCGCAAGAACCTTAACAGATACCTCTAGCAATCCTATCCTCTTTACAACTCCAAACGCTCCACCGATGAAGAATACCATAGCAATCAATCCCCACGACTTACCAAAACCGTTATAAAACGATAAGAAAAAGTCTTGAAATGTTGGTTGAATTTTCTCAATATACTTAAAACTATCTGGATCAACAACCGTCCTGCCCTCGATCACTGCTCTGCTGTACTCACCACTTGGAATAAAAAAGGAAGATGCATACGCTATAACTAATATAATAAATAACGCCGTAAAGGGATGATTGTCTAACTTTTCCTTACTCTTGTGTTCCTCTATTTTACTCATTACCATCTCCTCCTGTTTTAAGATATTTAAATTATTTAACTCACTACCACTCCTTGTAACATGTTCTTACTTCTAAACATTTATGAATTTATTTATTCATAAATTATATAGTTATGAATAATTTTATTCATCATAGGGTAAAAAAAATCATCACTACTTTTTAACATCATCACTACTTTTTAACATCAACTACTTCTCTTTATCCTCTACAAATACTTCATGACATTTTACAAACTGTTCAAATTTTTCAAGATGCTTAACAGCTCTCTTTGTATCTCTTTCATAAACTTCTAACACTAACGCTGTGATAAAACTCATCATCGGCGATATGCTATCCATAAACTTATAATGCACAAACGGAACTGCAAAAAGGATATCAACCATATCAATATATGAAAATATAGTGCTATGAGTTACTACAATAATTGTGGTTCCAGCCTTATGTAAAGACTTCATAATATTAATAGTCGATTTCGGATATCTAGGTAAACAAAAAATAATAGCAATATCATTTCGCGTTGCAGAGTTAATAGTATTAAACGTGTTACTCTTACCACTCTCAATACGTATAACCTCTGGCAATACTTTGCCAAGTGAATAAGTTGCAAATACCGCCGTGACTTCTGATATTTGTGAACCAACAATAAAAACTCTCTTTTTAGAAATTAATAGATCAATCATACTATTAAACTTATCTATATCCAACTCATCTAACACTCTAATATGTTGTTCAGCATCTTGCATAAATATTTTAGAGATACCTGTAAACTTATTATCAACATTATTCTTAGTATTAGTCTTCTTATCTTTGTCTTGATATATCGATGAAGTTATCTCAGACAATCTATCTATCGTTGTTATCTTGTTTTGAATATAATCAAACAACGCCTTGTGAAGCTCAGGGAAACCAGCGTAACCAAGCGATGTTGCCATTCTTATTATCGTAGATCCACCAACACCCGCTCGTTTTGCAAGATCAGATGAGTTTAGAAAAGCAACATCTTTATAATTTTCAGCTATAAATTTAGCAGCTTTTCTCTCTTGAGGTGTTAATTCATTCATCTTACGACTAATTCTATCTAAAACTGTATCCATCTTGCCCCTCAATATAACAACAGAATATAACCATAAATATAACAATGTATTATAATGCATATATACTCTAATGAATAATTTATGTCAATGATTTTTGATACTGAATAATATTATCCAATAAGTATTTATCATACACCAATCACATTTATTACTTATAAATAAATGAATATATGATTGAATTATAATAATATAAAGATATTCTATTTTCTCTAAATATTGAAATTTTCTCACTTCATTCGTACACTCTTGAGATGAATTCTATTGAACAAATCTGGAAAGAGATTCGTAAATGTGGTTTTTAATAGGTAAACAAAAAATAATAGCAATATTATTTCACGTTGCAGAGTTGATAAAATTTGATGTGTCACTCTTACCTCTCTCAATACGTGTAACTTACGGTGATACTTTGCCAAGTGAATAAGTTGCAAATACCGTCGTGACTTCTAATATTTGAGAACCAATAATAAATACTCTCTTTTTAGAAATTAATAGATCAACCATACTATTAAACTTATCTATATCCAACTCATCTAACTCTATAATATTTTGTTCAGCATCTTGTATAAATATTTTAGAGATACCTGTAAACTTATTATCAACATTAGTCTTAGTCTTCTTATCTTTATCTTGATATATCAATGAAATTATCTCAGACAATCTATCCAATAATTGTTGACAACAGAGTATAATAAAGATATCTACTCAAGGTTTATAAAATTTCTATCACATATTTTAACAGATAAAAAAAAGAGTGATCTACTTATTTAGATTACTCTTTATTCAATATTTTATATTTTATAATTCATATTAAAATTTTATACCAAACTCTACTCCGTATCTATATCGTTGTGATACTCCAAAAATATCATTCTCTCCGATAATGCCTACAATATATCTATCATCAATATTAAATCTAAGCCCTGCAACAAACAACATATTGGTAGAAGGGCTCATGTTCGCATTTAGATCGTTGTAAGCTGAATCAGCATAATTAATAGAAAAAGTATTAATCATTCCAATACCGATACGTGGAACAAGTTCGAAGCGTGAACCGATAGATATAACTGGTTGAAAAAATACAGCGGTCCTAATCTCTAACTGATTAAGCAATGCCTGTCTAAATGTAAATCCTAGCTCAGCTGCAAACAGATTGTATAGTTGTAACCCAACAGATGTTCCAATAAAAAAACCATTGAAATGTCGTGTTATATAATTATCAGCATCAGCACCTGAAGCTAGCATAAGATATAGATATGTATTGCCACGCCTATCAAGTTTGAACCCCTCATATTCATCATCATCTATTATAGTTACCGATGTTGTATTATCTGTAACATTATCTATTATAACTATACCAGTTGATGTTGTATTATCTGTAACATTATCTATTATAACTATACCAGTTGATGTTTTATTATCTGTAACATTATCTATTATAACTACACCAGTTGATGTTTTATTATCTGTAACATTATCTATTGAAACTACACCAGTTGATGTTTTATTATCTGTAACATTATCTATTGAAACTACACCA
>CAMQYS010000046.1 GCA_947039395.1 uncultured Deferribacteraceae bacterium
GTCAACTGGTCAACTGGTCAACTGGTCAACTGGTCAACTGGTCAACTGGTCAACTATAACAATATAAATCGTTCTAGTCAACTAAGCTCAAACCAATTTAGATTTTCATCAATCTTAAAGCATTAAGAAGTGCAAGAAGCGTAACTCCAACATCTCCGAAGACTGCCATATATATAGATGCGTACCCAAGTAAGCCTAAAACTATAATTAACAATTTTACTCCAAGTGCAAATACAATATTCTCTATTATTATCTTTCTACTCTTTTTAGCTAGTTTTAATGTTGTTGATATAGAGTTAATTGAAGGATTCATAAATATCACATCAGCACTCTCAAGAGCCATATCAGATGAAACATCAGCTATCGACATTCCTATATCAGATAATGCAATAACAGGCGCATCATTTATCCCATCTCCAATATATATACTTTTACCTTTAGTTTTAGCCATCTCTTCTTTAAATATTATAGCTTTATCATTAGGAAGTAGTTCTGCAAAGAATTTTTTTATACCAAGTTTATCTGCAATAGATTCAACGATAGATTTTTTATCACCAGATAAGATTAATAGATTATCAATTCCCATGCTTCGTATATTCTCTATAGCTTGTTCAGAATCATCACGAAGATTATCTCTCAACACTATTTTACCGATATACACTTTATCAATAGCAAAATAGACTACTGTTTCTGTGTCTTCAAGTTTATCGCTATCAGATATATTGATATTATTTTTAAGTAGAAGTTTTAAAGTACCTGCAACAACTTTTTTCTTTTCAAGTTGAAGCTCAACACCACTTCCTGCAATTTCAGAATATTTTCCTATAAGATTATAATCTACATCCATTTTAATATATCTAAAAATTGACTTAGAGATAGGGTGATTAGATTTCGCCATAGAGTATTTTGCAACTTTATTTAATAATTCAAGATCGTTTGTCTTTATATCAATAATATCAAAAGTACCGTTAGTTAAAGTACCAGTTTTATCAAAAGCAATTAACGATACTTTAGTTAATGCTTCAAGGTAGTTCGCACCTTTAATAAGTACTCCAGCTTTAGTAGCAGCTCCTATTGATACAAAATATCCCATAGGTATAGATATAACAAGAGCACAAGGACAAGACACAACAAGTACAACTAATGCACGATATATCCATGTATTAAGGTCGCCTAATGAGAAAAGTTGAGAGAAAATAACTATAGATATAGCTAAGATAAATACTGCTGGAGTATAATACCTTGCAAAAACCCTAATAAATTTTTCAGTAGTTGCTTTATTCTCTTTAGCTGACTCAACAAGATTGATGATTTTAGCTATATGTGAATCAGAGTAGATTTTTAATACTCTTGCTTTAATACTAGTAGTTAGGTTTATACTTCCTGCAAGCATTTCATCATCTGTTTTTACATATTTAGGTATAGATTCGCCAGTTAATGATTTCATATCAAGAGTTGTTTCACCGTCTATTACCATAGAATCAAGAGGGACTTTTTCACCAACAGCGATCTCAATAATGTCACCAACTTCAACATCTTCAGCTTTAACAGTTATAGGTTTATTATTGATAATTTTTATAACATAATCAATTTTAAACCTTAATAGAGACTCAATAGATCTTCTAGATTTAGATATAGCCCAATCTTCTAAAAACATTCCTACTCTATAAAATAATATGATTGCAGCAGCCTCGCTATATTGTCCGATAGCTATCGCAATGATCGTTACAGAAGTCATTAGGAAATTTTCAGTAAATACAATTTTCTTTCTTAAATCTTGAAAGGTAAACTTAAATATAGGATAACCAGAAAAAATATATACCAGCAACATTAACGCGATGCCTGAATGATATAAAAATAAATTATCCTCAAGAACATAATAAAAAAGATTTGCTAAAAGAAATGTAGTTATGTATGTGATTAAAATAGTAAACTCTTTTTTAACCTTAAATATATTATCAGTTTCAGTGGTTTCAGTAGTTTGAGTGCCACAGTTATCAGATGAATTACAGCAGTGATTACTCATATTTGTCCTCCTTAATATGCTCTATCCCAATGCTTAGGATTTTATGTATATGATCGTCATCAAGTGAGTAGAAAACTTGCTTCCCCTCTTGTCTATATTTGACAACTTTAACTTCTCTTAATAATTTTAACTGTTGTGATACAGTTGATTGCTTCATGTTGAGTGTAGCCATAATATCGCACACACATAATTCAGAAACACTTAGTGTCATCAATATTTTTAGCCTAGTACTATCGCCAAAGATTTTAAAGAAGATAGCAAGTCTAGATGTCACTGTTTCAGAGAAAAGATTTTGTCTTGCTTTTTCTACTTTCTCTTTATCAACTATTTTTTCACAACAAACAAGCTCTGTCTTATCCATAACCACTCCTTATTGATAATAATAGTTAGTGTTATAACGCTTCAATTTATATATAAAAAAGAATAACATATCATTACTTGATGATATGTTATTTCATTTTTTATATTATATGTCAACATTTTTATTAGTACTTAAGTTAATTAATATATTTATTGCAAAAATGAACTAATCTCTATACTATGTTTCTTACATAAGTATGAAGTCGTGAGTAAATAGGATATTCCTAAGAGTTTTCTTAGATAATTAATATATTATTTATTTATTTATTTATTAATGTTAGAGGTGTAAAATGGGGTTATCGGGCAATATTTTTCAAGTTATTGTTCTTCTTTTATCAGCAGTATCAATGGGAATGTTTGTTTTTTCTTATAAGGAAAGATCAGATCATTACTTGAAATTGGGTGTAAATATCCTTATTACAGGCGTGATAAGTGTTGTTATTGCATCAGTTATATTAGTTATAGCGTTAGTAGTATCAGATTTTTCAATAGAGTATGTTGCAAGATATACAGATTTATCGTTGCCATTGTTCTATAAAGTTTCAGGTCTATGGGCTGGACAAGCAGGATCATTACTGTTTTGGTTACTTCTTCTTGGAGGATTTACATTTATTGAGCTTCTAAGATTAAAGAAGCAATCAGTAGAGTATAGATCAATAGTATATGCTGTTCTTTCTTTTTCAATGTTATTTTTCGCATTTTTATGTGTTTTTGAGCAAAATCCATTTAAGATGTTAGAGTTTATTCCACGTAATGGACAAGGTTTAAATCCGATGCTTCAAAATCCAGGAATGGTTATCCATCCACCTACACTTTATATCGGATACGTTGGATTTAATATAGTTATAGCTCATGCGTTCGCAGCACTTATAACGAATGATTTTTCAAACACATGGATTAAGTTAACAAGAGCTTGGACTATAACAACATGGATATTTTTAACATTAGGTATCGTAATTGGTGGCTGGTGGGCATATGTTGAGTTAGGTTGGGGTGGTTACTGGGCATGGGATCCAGTTGAGAATGCGTCATTACTTCCTTGGTTAACAGCAACGGCTTTCCTTCATACATCTATAGTATATAAGACTAAAGGTAGATTAAAAGCGTGGGCATTTATACTTATACTGCTTACATTTGAGTTAACAATATTTGGAACATTTATCACAAGATCGGGAGTTATCGAGTCTGTTCACAGCTTTGCTAAAGACAGTATCGGAAACTTATTTCTTATATTTATGATCTTCACATCTATAGTTTATATATTTATGTTGTATAGACATAGAAGAATTCTTGCAGATGAAGAAGAGTTCAAATATTTTTCAAGAGAAGGTATATTTTTTGTAGCTAACTGGTTATTTTTAGCGACAACATTTGTTGTTCTTTTTGGAACAGTTCTTCCGTGGTTATCGGAGTTATTTACAGGAACGAAAAGCACGGTTGAGTTAAGTTATTTCAATCGAGTTTCATTACCGTTCTTTGCAGCGATAATATTAGGTTCAGGGATAGGGTTATTAATTAAATTTGGTAGCTACACAGTAAGTTCATTTATGAAAATACTGATTATTCCTGCTATTTCGATGATCGTAGCGATGGTAGTATTTGTTTCACTAGGCTACACTATATTTTCGAGTGTTATCTTAATAGGTTTTATGGCATTTAGTTTAACAGCTATTATAATGCGTAAGCTTCAACTGTTTAAAGGTTCAAGTATTATATCAACATTGAAGTATAAGAACGTAGCATTGAGTGCATTAATGGTTCATTTCGGTGTTCTTTTAATGGCTTTTGGTATTACAATGTCTGCATTCTATAATAAAGAGACAGACCAGGTTGTAATTCAAGATTCTACTTTACAACTAGATAACTATGAATTGAAAATAGGTAAGATAGTAGAGAAGAGATACGATAATTTTAACGCTTTCTATCTTGAGATTGAAGTTTTAGAAAACGGTAAATTTATTTCATACGCTTATCCAGAGATGCGTTTATACGATAGTAGACCAGAGCAATATTTTGCAGAGGTATCTTACTACTCAATGGTTAAGGGAGATTTATACTTTATTCTTTCTGGATTTGATCTAGAGAAGAGTGAAGCACGTGTACAGGTTATTTTCCAACCGTTCATAGGTTTTATATGGGTAGGTTGTTTAGTTATGTCATTAGGTGGAGTATATACACTTCTACGCTTTAGAAAGAAGAGTGATATTAAGGGTAGTGAGAAAACTTTAGAGTAATATTTAGATTATTTATGTTATAAAAGGTAAGCGATATATACGCTTATATTAAGCCACTCTTCAATTATATTGGGGAGTGGTTTTTTGTATGTAGATAGTTATTATAGTTTAATAAAATTATCTCTTTTAATTATTATCTTGATGATATATAATCACGAACTGATATTTTAATATTTGGAGTTTGTAATGGATAGGAACGAGGTTTTAGGTATTGCGAAATTAGCAAGATTGAAATTTGAAGATAAAGAACTTGAATCTATAGAGAAAGATATGGGACAGATTATCGACTGGATAGATATCTTACAACAAGCTGATGTATCGTCATTAGACGAGAACGGTTCTGATTGTGAAGAAGGATTAAGAATGAGAGAAGATAGTGTGAAAATATCTGGACTAAGTAAAGAGTTGATTAAAAATGCAAAAGAGCCGTATGAGTCTTTCTTTACAGTTCCTAAGGTGGTTGATTAATAATGAGTAAATTAACTGATCTAACTATTAAAGAGTTAAATATCGGATACGATAAAAAAGAGTTTAAGGCGAGTGAAGTAACTGAAGCATATCTTAAAAATATAGATGCGAACTCTAATCTTAACGCTTATATCACAGTAACTGCTGATGAGGCGTTAGCTCAATCTAAATTAGCAGATGATAGAATATCTAATGGTAGTAGATTGTCACAGATGGATGGAATCCCTATAGGCGTGAAAGATCTATTTTGTACAAAAGATATTAGAACAACAGCAGCATCACATATATTAGATGATTTTGTACCTCCGTATGAATCAACAGTGACATCAAACCTACTAAGTGCTGGATCTATATTTTTAGGTAAAACAAATTTAGATGAGTTTGCTATGGGTGGAGCTAATCTAACAAGTTATTTTGGTGAGGCTATAAACCCTATAAAAAGAGCAACAGATGGTAAAGAAGTTGTAACAGGTGGCTCATCGGGTGGATCTGCTGCATCAGTTGCAGGAGGGTTAGCTGCAGGATCGCTTGGAACAGATACAGGAGGATCTATTAGACAACCAGCAGCATTTACAGGTATAGTTGGACTTAAACCAACTTATGGAAGATGTTCAAGATACGGTATCATAGCGTATGCATCATCACTTGATCAAGCAGGACCTATGTGTAAAACGGTTGAAGATACAGCTATTATGTTAAATCATATGGCAGGTTTTGATGAGAAAGACTCAACATCGGTCGATATCGCTATGCCTGATTTTACGAACGGTATTTGTGATGGCGTAAAAGGTATGAAGATAGGGATACCTAAAGAGTTATTAAATGAAAGTATAGATAAAGATATAGAAGAGTCGTGGAAAGATAAAGCAGTTAGAATACTTAAAGATGCTGGAGCAGAGATAGTTGAGATATCATTACCTAACTTAAAATACGCACTTGCAACATATTATATTTTAGCACCAGCTGAGGCATCATCTAACCTTGCTAGATACGATGGTGTTAGGTTCGGTTTAAGGGTTGATGGCGACTCACTTGATGATATGTATCTAAACACAAGATCAGCTGGGTTTGGTGAAGAGGTTAAGAGAAGGATAATGGTTGGTACATATGTTTTATCTGCTGGATATTACGATGCTTACTATCTAAAAGCGTTAAAAGTACAGAAGTTGATACGTCAAGATTATCTAAATGTTTTTAAAGATGTTGATTTAATTATGACTCCGACAACTCCGATGCCAGCGTTCACAGTTGAAGAGAGTAAAAGTTTTGATCCTATAACTATGTACTTACAAGATATTTTTACCGTTCCTATAAACCTTGCAAAACTTCCAGCTATATCAGTACCTATTGCTTTATCATCAACTGATAAATTACCTATCGGTATACAGCTTATAGGTAGAGATTTTGATGAAGCTACAATACTTAAAGCTGCAAAAGTGATAGAAGGGGCTAAATAGTTATGAGTAATGAATATATATTAAAAGGTAAAAATGCTGATTATGAAGTTGTAATAGGGCTTGAGGTTCATTGTCAAGTTAGATCAGAGTCTAAACTATTTTCATCAGCATCAGCATCATCTGGATCTAATCCTAATGAAACGGTATCGTTTATTGATGCAGGTTTTCCGGGTATGCTTCCTGTTGTAAATAAGTTTTGTGTAGAACAAGCTGTAAGAACTGGTTTAGGAATAAATGCTAAGATCAATAATAGATCAGAGTTTGCTAGAAAAAATTATTTCTATGCAGATCTACCACAAGGATATCAGATAAGCCAGTTCGATAAACCGATCGTAGGCGAGGGGTATCTTGATATTAAGTTAGAAGATGGATCAATTAAAAGAATAGGCATTGAAAGATTGCATTTAGAACAAGATGCAGGAAAATCTATTCATGACTTATTACCAAGTAAATCGTGTATCGATCTTAATAGATCAGGTGTTGCACTTATGGAGATCGTATCAAAACCAGATATGCGATCGCCTTATGAGGCAGGAGAGTATTTAACTAAGCTAAGAAAAATAGTTAGAGCTCTTGATACTTGTGATGGTAATATGGATGAAGGTTCTATGCGTTGTGATGCTAATGTGTCTGTTAGACATGTTGGAGAGAGTGAACTTAGAACACGTTGTGAGATTAAAAATATCAACTCAATAAGATACCTTATGCAGGCTATTGAGTATGAAGCTAAGCGTCATATTGATGTATACGACAACGGTGGCACGATAGATCAAGAGACTAGATTATTCAACTCTGCAAAGAAGATCACAAGATCGATGAGAGGAAAAGAGAACGCTAATGATTACCGTTACTTTCCGTGTCCAGATTTAGCTTTTCCACTTCTTGTAAGTAATGAAGAGATAAAGCTTATTAAAGATAGTATGCCAGAACTTCCAGATGCTAAGGCTGAAAGATTTATTAAAGAGTATAAGTTGACTGATGATGAAGCAGAAAGAGTTGCATCAGATAAAGATATCGCTAAATATTTTGAAGAGGCGTTATCAATTAAAGGTGTTAATCTTAAGAAGTTAGTTAATCTAATTTCTGGAGAACTTACAGCGATGTTAACAGATAGAAAGCTAGAAATTCAAGATACAAAAGTTACTGCAAAAAGAATGGGAACATTAGTTGCAAGATTAGAAGATGATACAATATCTTTAAGAACGGTTAAGGATCTAATTATAAAGATAGAAGAGACAGATAAAGATGTTGATATCTTAATTGATGAATTAGGGTTAAAACAGGTAACAGATAATTCAGCTATTGAATTAGTAGTTGATAAAATTTTACAAGATAACCCATCTGAGGTTGAAAGATTTAAAGCAGGGGATAAAAAACTACAAGGCTTTTTTGTAGGGCAAGTTATGAAAGCAACAGGTGGAAAAGTTAATCCAGCATCTATTAATAAAGTGCTTGCTGATAAACTTGGCTGATTTAGTTTGTAAATTTATTGAATGTATTTAGTTTGATACATTAGACTATCTATTGTAATTTTATAAAGAATGAATAAAAACTAAATTAATCGGTTTTTTAAATTAGTCTAGTAGAGTAATTTTATTAGATTTTTATATTTAATTTTTTTGGTTTTTAGATTGATATAGTTTTATGTGTAAAGTGAATTAAAATATCATCTATAAGGGAGTACGTAAAATACTCTCTTATAGATAATTAATATTGTTATATTATAGTATCTATTAAACTCTTCTAGATAAGTATGTATCGTAATCTATTTTTACAGCTTTGTAATCTTCATCAAATAGAGGAGATGATATAACAAAATCGGCAGTTGATCTAGTACATGCAAGTATTATATTGTAAACAGAACATAATCTTGTTAATGCTTTAATATCAACATCGTGAGGTTGTGTTGTCATCGGATCAATGAAGAATATTAATACATCAAGCTTTCCTTCTGCAATTAATGCTCCTATCTGTTGATCTCCACCTAACGGTCCTGACTTAAGTTTTGTGATGTTGGTATTGATATCAGGAAATTTTTTCATATAAACTTTCTCAATAAGTGAACCAGTAGTGCCAGTACAGATTAGATTGTGATCTGATAAACGTTTACCATTAAACTCAACCCATTCGATAATGTCGGCTTTTCTAGCATCATGTGCTACAAGCCCTATCGATTTTTTCTTCTTCATCATAATAAACTTCTCCTGATTTTTTACTACATAATATAAAGTATGAACTACTTTGAATTATCAAGTTAATCCTTTTATCTTGTTTTTGCAAATAAAACTTTTATATATCTATAAAATTTCATCAAATAACTTAAACTTAATATAATAATATCGGTAAAATTTACTTATTATATTCTTATATTTATTACCATTCTACTACTAGTTGGTAATTTAAAACAGATATATCTGTCAATATGTTGTAATATTATGATATTTATATCTAAAATTATAGATACTCTTATCACTTTGAGATATAAAATATGAACTAATATATAGAAATAACCTATGATAAACTTGGTTATTATATCTTTGCATAATGATATAGTATAGAAGATATTAAGACTAAAATAATAGTAAATAATTTAATAGTTGTTTTCGTATATACTGTTGTTGATTTTTAAGTAAAATACAAGTAACATATACACCTAGTTTGTGAGTGTTGTTTATTTCGATAGAAATAGGTAAAATGATTTTAGAAAGAAGATTTTTTAATTAAAAAGTTAAAAGATTTCATTCATTAAGTAATAATAAGAATGAGGATGAGAGAGTATGAATTTTAGAAAACGTGCTTTTATGACTATATCTAAACGTGAGGCACTTGACGTTGTAAAGGATTGTAAAGATAAAAATATCGTAGACAAGTATGGAATAAATGTTTTTAATGAAAAAGTGATGAGAGAACGTTTACCTAAATATGCTTTTAACAAATTACAAAAAATGTTAAAGAACGGCGAGCCACTTGATCTATCATTAGCAGATATTGTTGCAAACACTATAAAAGATTGGGCAGTATCTCATGGAGCAACACATTACACTCATTGGTTTCAATCAATGACAGGTGCTACTGCTGAGAAACATGATTCATTTACATCACTCCTTCCTGATGGACAAGTTATATCAGAGTTTTCAGGCAAGATGTTGATTAAGGGCGAACCAGATGCTTCATCATTTCCATCAGGCGGAATAAGATCAACATTTGAAGCAAGAGGATATACTGCATGGGATCCAACATCTCCTGTATTTATAACTGAAAATAAGAATGGAAATATTCTCTATATTCCAACAGTTTTTATATCATACACTGGTGAGTGTTTAGATAGAAAAATACCTCTTTTAAAATCAGTAGCAGTATTATCTGAACAAGCATTAAGAATATTAAAACTTTTTGGATCAAAATCTAAAGAGGTTATTAATACTATAGGTGCAGAGCAAGAATATTTTCTTATAGATAGAGAGTTTTATCTATTGCGTCCAGATCTATATGCAACAGGCAGAACGTTGTATGGTGCTAAACCTCCTAAAGGGCAAGAGTTAGATGATCATTACTTCGGAGCTATTCCATCACGTGTATTAGCATTTATGGAAGATGCAGAAGAGAGATTAATCAAGTTAGGTGTACCTGCTAAAACAAGACATAATGAAGTTGCGCCGATGCAGTTTGAATTAGCAAGTATTTATGAGCAAGCTAATATCGCATCTGATCACAATTTAATAATAATGAATGTATTAAAAGATACAGCTAAAGATCATAATTTTGAGTGTTTACTACATGAGAAACCATTCGCTTATGTAAATGGTAGTGGTAAACATAATAACTGGTCTATGGCTGATGATGAGGGCAATAACCTTTTAGAACCGGGTAATACACCTGAAAAAAATATACAATTTTTAGTATTCTTAACTTCAATTATACGAGCGTTACATAAGTATCCTGAAGCTTTCAGACTTGGAACGGTTTGTCCTGGGAACGATCATAGACTTGGAGCAAATGAAGCACCTCCTGCGATTATGTCTGTATTTTTAGGTTCACAGTTAATGCAAGTTGTTGATAATATAGTGAACGATAGTAATAGTAGTATAGATAAAAGTTCAGACCTTGATCTTGGAGTAATTACAATACCTAAACTTCCTAAAGATGCAACGGATAGAAATCGTACATCTCCTATGGCTTTCACAGGTAATAAATTTGAATTTAGAGCACAAGGTGCATCACAGAGTATTGCACAGGCTATATTTGTTATGAATGCAGCTATTGTTGCATCTATAGATGATATCGCAACAGATATAGAGAGCTATATTGCTAAAGGTAATGATGTTACAACTGCATCTAAAAAGATATTGAAAAAATATCTTACAGAACATTATGCTGTGATATATAACGGAGATAACTACTCTACAGAGTGGTATAACGAGGCTACAAAACGAGGTTTGCCTAACTATCCAAACGTTGTTGATTCTATTAGAACTATGCAGGATAAACATATAATAGAGTTGTTTTCAAGATATAATATTTTAACAGCAAGTGAGCTACCTGCAAGACAAGAAATTTTATATGAGAAATATATAAAAACGATTAGTATTGAAGCTAGATCAACATCACGCATCGGACGAAACAATATTCTTCCAGTAGCTATAGATTATCATACAAGATTATCTGCTAATATAATATCTGCTATACAATCAGGGATATCAACTGAACCTATAGGGCAGAAAAATATTGCAGAAAAAGTTGGCAAATATATTAATCAGTTATGTAAGGCTTTAGATACTCTTGATGAGTCTATGGATAAGCTTCAATCTATAGCGGAGTATGATTTTGAAACGGCTAAGATCTTAAGAGATAAGATTGTTCCACTTATGAATGAGTGTAGAGCAAATGGTGATGCTTTAGAGTTATTAGTTGATGATAATTTATGGACACTACCTACTTATCAAGAGATGCTTTGGATTAATTAATTTATTTAAAATATTAGTTATTGATAGTATATAATTTAGCGTTCGACTGGATAGTTATAAGAGAAGATAGATTCTATATTTTCGATTATACTGTTTAGGCGAACGTTATTTTTTGTATTTATGTTGTTTAATATTACTTTTATTTATGAATATAAATATATAAATCTTCTGTTATATAATAGAGATGAAGATTTATATCTATTGGATTATTTTACTTATTGATGAGCATAGATATAATTATTTAAGTTATCAACATCTAGTGTGAATATAGTATAAGTGTTTTATGTTTTAGATTGTACTACTTATGAATTTTATATAGGTATATGTTTTAGATATTTACATATTTGAGAAATTAAACAAAACGGTGAGATATTAAAATCTAACTAACTAACTAACTAACTAACTAACTAACTAACTAACTAACTAACTAACTA
>CAMQYS010000047.1 GCA_947039395.1 uncultured Deferribacteraceae bacterium
ATACTTTAGAGAAAGGGTGATCATTTCTAATCATAGTTAATTATAGTTAATTATACATCACGCTTAGTTGTACCTAGTGTTTATAAATAATTTTACTGTACATGTTTTACGATTGTACAACTATATTAATTTTCAAATGATATACATTCTAGCTATTCTAAATATTATACAAGAAATTGATATTGTACAAACTCATAACATAGAGGCAAACTCATAGCTGTGGAGATATCTATACTTTAGAGAAAGGGTGATCATTTCTAATCATAGTTAATTATAGTTAATTATAGTTATTTATAAACCACGCTTAATTATAGCCATTTACAAGTCACATATAATTGTAATACATTTTCCAATTACACTTAGTTTCAAACACATTTGCAAACCATGATTAATTGTAATATACCAGACATCATTATAAGGTATTTATCAATCATAAAAAACAACTAATCGCCTTAAAATCAACGTCCGATAAGATATATTATGTAAAGCAATATAAACTGAATTATGTATAAATTGTCTTTATTTATCAATACTTTAACTCACTTATCTACAAGTTGTTATAGTTATTAACAATTGAATTTTGCTCAAAATTAGATATCCTAGTTATCAACATTAGGCACTCAATTTATGCAAAATAACTACCAAGTTTAAATCGCAAATCTTCAGTACAATTTAGTAACTAAAGTTTGACTACGATTAATCTATAAAACATATCTACTACTGTTCTTACAACATAGCAAACGTAACCCACAATGTTTTACAACTTACAACTAACCAAACATCACGAACTTGTCAGCGAACTATAATCAACAATCTCTACCCCCACCCTTGCCAACCATCTGTATCATTTAACTAGATCTACAAAACACAACTATCACAACTTACTATACTATTCATCAAAACTATTACAATCTCGATACCTCAAAAATTGTGACATATAACACGATCACTATACCTAATAATCTCCACCGTAAAAAAATATCGCAAAAATGACTAACATAAAAATTACCACCAACGATAGTGTTTTTTCACCCTATTCAATCGTCCATCGTCTCAATATGAGCTATTAATAATCAGAGCATGCAATAATTCTTAAAACCATCTTACAACCTTTCACACCTACTCCTAATACAAACATAATCGCAACAACTTTACTAAGGGTTTGCTTTATTTTATATCGGTGTAACTTTTACATCTCCTAACAGACCTCACTATAATAGTAAGTATTGCTTTCCTAATCATTCATCTTCAAATTTTAGAAGATGAAGAATCTTTAACATCTGTTTTTGGAAATGAGTATACAGAGTACAAAAACCAATGCGATAATATTTTTAATACAATTTAAAAATATAAGAAGAACATCTGTATAACCATTTTAATTACTTAAATTAATAAAATTCTTGACCTTTTTATAGATATCAATAAAATATAGAGTATGAATAAATTAATTATATTTGATCTTGATGGAACTTTTTTTGATACATTTGAGGATATTTATAATGCGCTTTCTGGAGTGATTGAAAGATATAACTATCCTATGCCTACGAAAGATGAAGCAAAATCTTTTATCGGAGATGGGTTAAGAGTTTTTTTAGCGAAATCTATAAAAATTAATAACCCGAATGATGTGCCTGATAATATCTTAACTGAGTATATCGATAACTATGCAAAGAATGTTGTCGGTGCTACAAAACCTTATCATGGAATGTTTGAGCTTATAAAGAAGATAGAAGCTAATGGCGATAAACTTGCTGTTATATCAAATAAATCTGAACATCTTGTTAAAGCGATTTATAAACATTTTGAGATTGATAATATGTTCTCGTTTTTAGCAGGTGGAAATACATTTGAGGAGTGTAAACCATCACCCTTACCTATTCTAAAAGTTGCAGAAATATTAGGGTTTAAAGGTAATATGAAAAATGTTTATATGGTAGGCGATTCTGACAATGATGTTATCTCTGCAAATGTTGCAGGAGCTGTAACAATTTTTTGTACATTTGGATACGGTGAAAACCTTAAAACGCCTGCTGATTATTTAGTCTCATCAGCAGATGAAATTTATAACTCGATATATAATAAATGATAGTGAAGAAGAAAGTATACTACGCTGATTACATTTACTACAATAATAAAATTCATAAAAACTCATACCTTTTAACTGATAGAGATATTATTATCGGTATCGCTGATAATATTGATGATAGCTCTAATGAGTATGAAGTTACTAGATATGAAAACTCTGCTATTTTCCCAACCTTAATAAATACTCATACCCATTTAGGTATGAGTTTATTTCGTGGTTTTGCAGATGATTTAGAGTTAATGACTTGGCTTAAAGATTATATCTGGAAGGTTGAAAAGAAGTATATCTCTGAAGAGTTTGTACATCTTGCAACACTTCTTTCAATAATAGAGATGATAAGAAGTGGAACATCAACTGCAAATGAAATGTATTTTTATCCGAATGCAACATCTAAAGCATTTACAGAGGCTAAACTGCGTGTTATTATCGGATTTGGTGCTTTAAAGTCGGTTGATAATGCAATAGAAAGTATTGAGTCTTTTAAAACTACTAATAAAATTAGATCAGCTCTCTGTCCACACGCTCTATACACAGTTGGAAAAGAAGGTGTAAAACAACTTATAGATTATGCAAAACCTAGAGATATCCTAATACATACACATCTAGCAGAAACAGTAGCTGAAGTTGAGATTGTTAAAGAGAAATACGGATCAACTCCTGCTTTAATTATAGATGAGATCGGTGGGTTTGATTGTAAAAGTATTTTTGCTCATGCTGTTCATTTAACAGATGAAGAAATCTCTATTATGGGTGCAAAAAATGTAAATGTATCACACTGTATAGATAGCAACCTTAAATTAGCATCAGGTATAGCACCTATCAACGCATTAGATAGTTCTGGAGCTAATATTACTATAGGTACAGATGGCGCTGCATCAAATAACGATCAATCTATGCTTAGTGAGATGGGAACAGTTGTTAAAATACATAAAGTGATATCTAATAATGCATCAGTGTTACCTGCTGAAAAAGTTTTAAACTTTTCTACAACAAACGCTGCGAACGCTTTAGGGTTTACAGATACTGGTATTTTAGCTAAAGGTAAGCAAGCTGATTTTTTTGTTTTATCATTTGACTCTGCACATATGACCCCTGTTTACAATCCTATCTCTCACCTGCTCTACTCTGCGAACAATAATGATATTACAGATATGGTTATAGGTGGAGAGGTTATTATGAAAGATAGAGTGATATTAACAATTGATGAAGAGTTTATTAAATCAGAAGCTAGAAAGATTGCAAAAACAATTAAAATATAGAAATCGTATAAAATGTATAAATTTAAAAAAAGTGATGGTAGTAATTAATATGGATGAGAACAAAAAATTTAAAACCCCGTTTGAAGAACGTTATGCGTCAAAAGAGATGTTATATCTTTTTTCTCCTGATAAAAAATTTAGAACGTGGCGTAAATTATGGATAGCTTTAGCAGAATCAGAGATGAAGTTAGGTTTAAAGTCTGTTAATAAAGATCAAGTAGATCAGATGAAAAAACATGAAGATAATATTGATTTTGAATATGCAACAACAATGGAGAAAAAGTTTCGTCACGACGTTATGGCTCATGTACATACATACGGTAAAGTTGCTCCTCTTGCAATGCCTATAATTCATTTAGGTGCAACATCTGCATTTGTAGGCGATAATACAGATATAATCGTTATGAAAGAAGCTTTAGCACTTGTTAGATCTAAAGTATTAACGGTTATGAATAATTTAAAACTATTTGCAAAAAAATATAAAAATCAACCTACTCTAGGGTTTACTCATTACCAGCCTGCACAATTAACGACAGTTGGTAAAAGAGCCACATTATGGTTGATGGATTTTCTTTTAGATTTTGAGAACTTAATGAGTGTTTATGAGAATATGCGTTTTAGAGGCGTAAAAGGAACAACTGGAACTCAAGCATCATTTTTAAATCTATTTAACGGTGATCATAACAAAGTTAATAAACTTGATAAAATGGTATCTAACTCTATGGGATTTAATAAGATTTTTCCTGTAACTGGACAAACATATTCACGTAAACAAGATTCAAGAGTATTACAAGTTTTAGCAGGTATTGCAGAGTCATCACATAAGTTTGCTACAGATATAAGATTGTTATCGAACCTTAAAGAGGTTGAAGAACCGTTTGAAAAAGATCAGATCGGATCATCTGCAATGGCATATAAGCGTAATCCTATGCGTTGTGAAAGGATCTGTTCTTTATCAAGATATATTATATCGCTTTCATCAAATCCGTATTATACACACTCTACCCAATGGTTTGAAAGAACCTTAGATGATTCTGCTAACAGAAGGTTATCTATAGCTGAATCATTTCTTGCTGCAGATTCAGTGTTAGATCTATTAATAAATGTAACATCTAACCTTGTTGTATACAAAAAGATGATTGAACATAGAGTTGATAGCGAACTTCCTTTTATGGCAACAGAGAATATAATTATGCAAGCTGTAAAACTAGGTGCTGATAGACAAGAGATGCATGAATTAATTCGTCAACATTCAATAGAGGCTGGGAAACAAGTTAAAATAGAGGCTAAACCTAACGATCTAATAGAAAGGATTATCAATGATGATAGAATTCCTCTTAATAATAAAGAGATATCTCAACTGCTTAATCATAAAGATTTTATAGGTAGAGCTCCTGAACAAGTTGATGAGTTTCTTGTAAATGAAATTAATCCTATTTTAGCAAAATATAAGAAAGAGTTAAGTAAAGGTTCTGATATAAAAGTATAAAATATCGAGTGTAGTTGAATATATGTAAGCACTATTTAAAATAGGAAAACTTATATATATTTAACCACTTCTGATAATCGTAATGAGTTCAAAATATCTATAGTTTAACTATTTCTATTACTAAATCATAAAACCTATATTAACTTACTAACTCTAATAACGATATCAAGTTAAAAATATCTATTCATTAAATTATCTCTAATAACCTTCAATATTAACCTGTATTTAAAAAACTTATTTATCTTGAGAGTTACTCTTAATAATTCCTTGATTATTACTTTTATTATTTTTTTTATAATTGTTTTGAGGAGATTTATCACAATCTATATCAGAGTTATCAGATGGTGTTTTTTTATTATGGTAATGATACTCCCCTGTTTTCCTATTTGTATGTCCACCATATTTATCTGTTCTACCAGAATGAGGATACCCTGCAATAGTAAATAAAAGCAAAAATATAACTGTATATTTAATCATCTAAAATAACTCCTAGTAAATTATCACCACAATAATAAACATATTGTTTAGCAACATAACTTTATTGTATTGTGAAATAAAAACATAGTCAATATTATCTATATAAGTCTAATATTTTTATATATAGATATCCACATAGATTTTGTATATTTATTTTCTATTATTTATTGTTGATTATAGATTGTTATTTATGATTATTACCGAACTATTAATTGTTCTAAATATCATATATGTACTTGATATAGATAGATAATATAAACAAGAGGTAATATTTATAATTGTTTTTGGTTGGATAAAATCTTGATATCAAAGAAGTAAATAAGTTAATACGATGTTTATAGATAGTTAGTATAATATTCGTTTGTTGTATCGTTAGAACTATTACAGTACGTTTATAGATAGCCATAGTTAGAACTAGCATAGTATGTTTAGAGATAGTCATGTTGGAACTAGTACAGTATGTTATTAGATAGCCATAGTTAGAACTAGCATAGTACGTTTATAGATAGCCATAATTGTAACGAGTACAGTATCTTTATAGATAGTTCATAGTTAGAACTAGTACAGTATCTTTATAGATAGTTCATAGTTGGAACTAGCATAGTATGTTTAGAGATAGTCATGTTGGAACTAGTACAGTATGTTCTTAGATAGCCATAGTTAGAACTAGTATAGTATGTTTAGAGATAGTCATGTTGGAACTAGTACAGTATCTTTATAGATAGTTCATAGTTAGAACTAGCATAGTACGTTTATAGATAGCCATAATTATAACGAGTACAGTACGTTTAGAGATAGCCATGTTGGAACTAGTACAGTATGTTCTTAGATAGCCATAGTTAGAACTAGCATAGTATGGTTAGAGATAGTCATGTTGGAACTAGTACAGTATTGTTCTTAGATAGCCATAGTTAGAACTATTACAGTACGTTCTTTAGATAGTAATAGTTGGAACTATTACAGTACGTTTATAGATAGCCATAATTGTAACGAGTACAGTATCTTTATAGATAGTTCATAGTTAGAACTAGTACAGTACGTTTATAGATAGCCATAGTTAGAACTAACATAGTATGTTTAGAGATAGTCATGTTGGAACGAGTGTAGTATCTTTATAGATAGTTCATAGTTAGAACTAGTACAGTACGTTTATAGATAGCCATAGTTAGAACTAGTACAGTACGTTTATAGATAGCCATAGTTAGAACTATTACAGTATTTATGAAATATAACAAACCTACTTGTATTTTATGGGATCTGTCTCTCCTGCCTTACTAAAACCTTGTAATCTAAGAAAACAACTCTCACAAACTCCACATGCTTCTTCTTCTTCTTGATAACAAGACCATGTAAGATTGATAGGCGCTGAAAGTTCCATACCTAATTTAACAATTTCTGACTTATTTTTATCAATTATCGGTGTTAATATTTCAACTTGATAATTATCTCCTAACGCTATCTCTAATAGAGAGTTAAACCGTTCAAAAAAGATTTTTCTACAATCAGGATATCCACTTGAATCCTCATCTACTGCACCAATGAATATTTTAGATGCTTTAATAACTTCTGCATAACTTACTGCTATTGCAATCATATTTGCATTACGAAAAGGAACATAGCTACTTGGAACTTTATCTATAGACTGTGGTATCGTGTTTGTTTCCAACTTAATATTTCTATCAGTTAATGCAGATCCACCAATATCTGAAAGATATGAAATATCTACAACTAATCTTTTATCTTCTTTGATATCATAAAAATTACAGATATCATTATACGCACCTAACTCTCTTCTCATTGTTAAATGATTATAGTTGATATGTACAGGATATACTTCATATCCTATATCTTTTGCTATAGCTAAGGTTACACAGCTATCTAACCCTCCTGACAGCAGTATGATCGCTTTTTTTTGACTACTTTGAGTATCTATATTTTCTTTATTCATTTTATATATTTATTTCCACATTCTCTTGTAATTAAATTTTATATAGTAAACCGATCTAATGTTTAACATCTTGTATATTTCTGTATTTATCAAGATAATCAGATAGATTTATTAGCTTATATGTTTCCATTTAATTGCATAGATTTAATATTGACGTACCTATAATGTAACAAGATATATCCAATACGGATATATCTATATTATGCTTTTATCAGTTTATTTATTTTTTATTTCTTTTAATTTATCTAAAACTTCTTCTTTTTTATCAAGTATAAATATATTATCAAATAAATCTTTATCAATATATTTTCTATCAAGAAGAAACTCTTCTACCCATTTCATTAAACCAGTCCAAAACCCTTTACCATATAATATAATAGGGACTTTATTAAGATAGTCAACGGATATTAGGGTTAATATTTCAAATAATTCATCTAATGTTCCAAACCCGCCTTCAACAAATATAAATACTTCTGAATCTTTAATTAAAAACACTTTACGTGTAAACAAGTAATCACATATTAATGATGTTTTAACATAAGGATTACTTTCTTGTTCATTAGGTAAAACAACATTTATACCTATACTGCCTCCATTAGCTTCGAAAGCACCTTTATTAGCAGCCTCCATTAATCCAGGACCACCACCCGTTAAAATTGAGTATCCGTTAATACTAATATATTTAGTAAGCTCCACAACAGATTTATATGTTGTGCTATTTTCATTTGTTCTTGCTGATCCAAAAACAGTAATTATATTACTGTTCGCTGGTAGTTCATTTAAAAAAGTTAGTCCACTATAGAGTTCTTCAGATATATTTTCTACAATATCTTTATCACTAGCATCTATATTATATATCGTTTTTTTATCCATTATCAACCTTTATTGCTATTTTATTCATACTCTCGACTTCATATCTATTTTGTTATAGATAACCTTATAGAGTTTTAATGAAATTAAAGGCGATCTCTATATTAAAGATCGCCTTTAGTAATTATATAAATATCTAAATCAATTTTAAATATCTTAAAGTTTACTTCTTATCGTATAAAGACCATGTGCCTCTTGTTCTTGAAAATCTAGTTGCTTTTCTCTTCTCTTCTTGAGTTGCACTTTTAGATACTCCAAAAACTTGACCTGGGAATATTAAATCAGGATCTCTTATCTTGTCTTTATTTCCCCAATAAATAACTGGCCATAAATAAGCATTACGAAGTTCTCTTTTAGAGATATTCCATAAATTATCACCACGAACAACTGTGTATTGTACCATGCTTCCTTTACTATCCACAGTATCAGGAGCACCGATTAAATCTTGTGCTCTATTATTTTCCATTTGAGCAGTTTTAAGATTACAAGCATCAGATGCTTTTTTAGCATTTTGTAGATGTGTATTCGCCTTAGTTTTTGTTTCTCTCCAATCCATATTATTTGAAGATGAATTTCTATCCATGTTTTTTAACTTAGTTTTTAGATCTTTAGTACGCTTACGTTCAGCTAATAAAGCTTTGTAAGGTGGCTCTTCTTTACTAAATACTTTAATAACTTCATTAGATGCATCGTCAGTACCGTTAACATCTCCAGATGCTTCTAAACGGTCAACATTCTCAATAGCTTTCTTTGTACCTACAAAAGCTTTGTTACCACAAAAATCCTTTGAATAACCTTTAACTAGTGCACGAATAGCCTCTAATGAATAGCCCTCTTCAGCTACACCACCAGATTTCCCTCCACAAGCATAAACAAACATTAAGAGTGAAACTATTAAAACAATCTTCTTAAGCATAAATAATCCTCCTGTAATATTATATAACTAGTATATATATAAATTTTAAAACAATTTAATTCATTAGAAATACCCTACACTAACCCCTATACTACTGTCAATAAAAAAATACAGACAATAAAACAAACTTAGTACATTCATCTACTCTTTAATATCGGTTGAAATACTTAATTCCATTAACTGTTTTTTATCAACAACACTAGGTGCTTCACACATAAGATCAATAGCCTTCTGAGTTTTAGGAAAAGCGATCACATCTCTTATAGATGTAGAATTTGTAATTATCGCTGCAATTCTATCTACACCGAAAGCTATCCCGCCATGAGGAGGTGTGCCGTATTTAAGTGCATCAATGAAAAATCCAAATCTACTTTCAAGATCAGCATCGGTAAATCCCATTAATTCAAACATACTTTTCTGTATATCGCTTCGATGTATTCTTATAGATCCACCACCTATCTCCGATCCGTTCAACACAAGATCGTAAGCTTTTGCACGAGCCTTTTCAGGAGCGGTTTTTAATAGTTCAATATCTTCATCTAACGGTGCTGTAAATGGATGATGAATAGCTACAAAACGTTTATCCTCTTTAGAGTATTCAAGTAATGGGAAATTCAATACCCATACAAATGAAAGTTTTTTATCATCTATAACATTTAGCATCTTACCTAATTTCAATCTTAGTTTAGACATGTATAGATTTACAGTGTACTCATCTCCAGCACCGAAGAATATAATATCTCCAACCTCACCTTTCATCTCTTTAATAAGTGATGCTGTTAGATCATCACCTAGAAATTTAATTAATGGTGATTGCAATCCATCTTCATTAATTCTTATATAAGCTAAACCTTTAGCACCAAGAGTACCTACAAAATCTGTTAACTCATCAATATCTTTTCTGCTAAAAGATTTACCAGCACCTTTAGCGTTTATAGCTTTTACAACGCCACCTTTAGTAGCTTCAGCAAATACTTTAAAATCACAATCTTTAACTAACTCATTAAGCGTTTTTAAATGAAGATCAAAACGAGTATCAGGAGCGTCCGTTCCATACTGTTCAATAGCATCAGCGTAATCCATAGTTGGAAAAGGCGCTGTTAAAGTTCTATTAACCGTTTTCTCGAAAACGTACTTAATCATACCTTCAATCATTTTGATGAGATCTTCTTTATCGATAAAACTCATCTCTATATCTAATTGAGTGAATTCTGGTTGACGATCTGATCTTAAATCTTCATCTCTAAAACAACGTACGATCTGATAATATTTATCAAATCCACCCACCATTAACAGCTGTTTAAACATCTGTGGCGATTGTGGAAGTGCATAAAACTTACCTGCGTTAACCCTTGATGGAACTAGATAATCTCTCGCACCTTCAGGTGTAGATTTAGTTAGAAACGGAGTCTCTATATCAACAAAATCTTGACTCCACATATACTCTCTTATAGCTCTTGTTAAGCTACTACGAAGCATAATATTTCTTTGTAGTTCAGGACGTCTAAGATCAAGATAGCGATATTTTAATCTTATATCTTCAGCAACTTCAATACTATCATCTATCATAAATGGAGGCGTTAAAGCTGTATTTAAAATTCTTATCTCTGATATATGAACTTCAATATCACCTGTTTTTAATCCATCGTTTTTCATTCCATCAGGACGAAGCATAACTTTACCTTGAACAGCCACTACATATTCAGGTCTGCAACTATCACCTATAACTCTTGCTTCTTCATTCTCTTCGTTCATAACTATCTGAGTTACGCCGTATCTATCACGAAGATCTATAAATATAACTCCACCATGATCACGACGTTTCTGTACCCAACCGTTTAAAATGACTTCTTTATTTAAATCTTCTTTTCTAAGATCGCCACATGTATGAGTTCTTTTAAAATCCCCTAAATTGCTTAACATTAACTAAACGCTCCTAACACATATTTATATATTATAGCAAAATATTATACTCTAAATTAAAACTTTCATAACTTATTTATATTTTAAACAGAATAAACTAATCTCTATTTATAGCACACAAATCAGAAATACTAACCCTTTTCTGATAGCCACTTAACATATCTTTAATAGTTACCTCTAATGAATTAACTTCATCAACTCCAACTATAACCGTAAACTTAGAATCTAATTTTATCTATAATTTTTACAATCAATAGATATTTTAACAATAAAGTTTCCTAGATTTAATCTATTAAAATCATTTTAATAAAATCTATATTTAATCAACCGTAACTAAAAAATTTGTACTTATTGATAATACTATCGTACCATTCATAGTTGAGTTATCATATCCCTCTATAGCATCAATGAAAAATCCAAATCTACTCTCAAGATCAGCATCAGTAAATCCCATTAATTCAAACATACTTTTCTGTATATCGCTTCTATGTATTCTTATAGATCCACCACCTATCTCCGATCCGTTCAACACAAGATCGTAA
>CAMQYS010000048.1 GCA_947039395.1 uncultured Deferribacteraceae bacterium
ACGCACCAGTACAATGAGTATGTTCACGCATCAGTACACCGAGCACACTCACGCATCAGTACACCGAGCACACTCACGCACCAGTGCAATGAGCAAGTTCACGCGCGCCAGTGCAATGAGTACACTCACGCACCAGTGCAATGAGTACACTCACGCACCAGTGTAATGAGTGCGTTCACACATCAGTACACCGAGCACACTCACGCACAAGTACAATGAGTATGTTCACGCATCAGTACACCGAGCACACTCACGCACCAGTACAATGAGCACACTCACGCACCAGTGCAATGAGCACATTCACGCACCAGTGCAATGAGCACATTCACGCACCAGTAGAATAAGTATGTTCACGCGCGCCAGTGCAATGAGTACACTCACATACCAGTGCAATAAGCAAGTTCACGCGCACCAGTGCAATGAGCACATTCACGCACCAGTGCAATGAGCAAGTTCACGCGCACCAGTGCAATGAGCACACTCACACACCAGTGCACCGAGCGTGTCATTGTTTTTAAGTTGATTAATTAGCTTATTTATCTAAATGATTAGGTAGGTGAGCGGTTACAATATAATAGATTTTAAGTAAAAGGAGTAATATATATGCCATCTTTTGATACAGTTTCAGAGATTGATTTACAAGAGCTTGATAATGCGGTGAATAATCTTAAAAAAGAGTTAAATACTAGGTTTGATTTTAAAGGATCAAATACAGAGGTTGATCTTAATAAAAAAGATAAGGTAATAACATTTAAAACATCAGATGAAATGAAGATGACTATGTTGCGTGAAATGCTTATATCTGTTGTTACAAAACGAGGTGTAGATTCAAGATTTTTAGAGTTTAAAGATATTGAAAAAGCAGGCGGTGCTATGTTATCACGAACTGTGAAAGTGAAAGAGGGGATAGAGAAAGATATCGCTAAAAAACTTATTTCAGCTATAAAAGAGAGTAAATTAAAAGTTACTGCATCTATCATGGATAGCAAAGTTCGTGTTGAGGGTAAAAAGATTGATGATCTTCAAACAGCTATGGAACTGATGAAAAAGTTAGATATCGACACGCCGTTACAATATACAAATATGCGTGCATAGATTAATAAGAAGTTGCGAGCGTATAGATATGTGTGCATAAAACCGTTTGAAATTGCGAGAGTATAAATATGCGACATAGATCGGTAAGATGTTGCTACTATGAACAGATAGATAAGCTCTGTACAAAAAAGTTACTATAATATAAGTTAGAAAATAAATTAGTAGGTATGTTATAATTTTATAGCATACCTATTTTACTATTCGCCTCTAAATATTATCTCTTTTAAAATCTGATAAGCTTCTAAAAATTGTTGTAAATGCAGCCTTTAAAATAAAGAATGTGCCAACAGGAATTAACAGTGTTGTGATAAATATTATAAGCAACATTTTGATAAAATAATTAGATGTGCTTTCAACTTTAAGTTGCAAGGCTGTTAAAGTATCCTTAACCTTAGCATATAAGTTTATAGATGAGAAAAATTCACCCACACTATCGTAACCAGATGAAAATAAATTTTTAGTTTTATCTAGTAACCCTGCATTGTCTGATAATTTCTCACTATCTAAATCACTATCATTAGAGCTAGTTAAATCGCTGTTAGTAATAGATAATAAGTTCTTATTGATATCTATCATACTTTTATTATCTTCATTTAAAGCGTTCATACTTTCATCTATTGTTGATGATAATATACTTTTCTCAATACCTATTGATAGGTATACAGATATAGGGATTGTGAACGCAACAAGAAGTGAAAATACGAAAAACCGTAAACTTAATGAACGTAAAAGTTTAGATAGATTATCTTTAAATATCGCTGAAAAAAGTAGCAGTAGTGAGCTTACTGGAATGAGTATAAAAAATGATATCCATATAAAAATTTTTAACAGAAATTTTTGTAATAAAACAGATGATACAGCGATCATAGATACGTTAGATATGCGTGCTATAAAATCATTTACTGGTGCTAATATCTCTAATGGATTAATTGATGCAACAGCAACAGAGAACTCTAAAGATTGAGCAAGTGATATAGTACCATTTATAAATCTTGCGATACCAAAAAGTACACCTGAACGGACAAGCTGTGTATTTAGATGTTCATTTACAACGCTTGAACTACTATCGTATATATTAAGAAATAATGGAGCAAAACAGAACATTGAAAGTACAGCTGTAGCTATTGAAAAGATGATGATAAAAACTCTATTTCTGATAAGTGGTTTTAGTTTCGATAAGGTAATCATTTATATCTCCAAAAACTTAATTTTATTTAACTTGTAGGGTATGTTGAATTAATAATTACTACAGTTAGCAACTATATCACTATTACGATTATTTATATACCTTTTTCAGTTAGAAGTTTTTATGATTTTGTAAAGCATTGAAATTTTTATAGATTGTTACTTACTTATATTTATTATTACTTACTACCGTTACTTATTAGCACTACTTACAATTATTACTTTATCATACGATGTTATTACTTACAGCTATTATACCTATCACACCAACGTTATTACTTACGACTATTTTCCTTATCTTCAATGAGTCCTTTTTTGATAAGCCACTCTCTTGCTACATCACTATCAATTCTTTTTTTAATATTAACTTCGTAATTAAGTTCTGATATATCTCTATTATTCATAGTGTTATTAAGTTTTCCAAGTATTTCTCTAAGTTCTGGATATTTCTCTAATGTTTCTTTACGTATTACATTTCCAGCCATATATTTTTTAAAGAAGTTTTTATCATCATCTAATATTTTTACATCAAGATCTAAAACTTCTCCATCGGTAGTAAATATGGGTAGTATATCTATCTCTTTAGATTCTAGAGCGATATATCGTAAACCTATCTCCATATCGATAGTGTTTTTGAATTTCAAGTTATATCTATCAGCCATAGCATTGAACCCATCATCTCTCTCATAATAATCGTAGTTAGCACCAAAAACTAATTCATGAGCGATAGCTGTTACATCAGATGATTTTTGTAGATTATATTTATCAGCAGTTTCTGTTCTCACAGTTAATGCGTAGCTATTATTAAATCCGTAGTACGATATCCATTCTATGTTATATTTTTCATTATATATTTTTTCTAACTGTGTTTGTAGTTTATCGTGATCGGGTTCATGTTTTTGTTTTAAAAGGTATAGCCATGCTGTTCCAGTATATTCTGGATATAGATCAAAATATCCTTTAAGCATGCCTTCGTGGATACCTGCAGTTGAACCTCCAACACCTTTATATAATTTAACTTTTAGATCGGAGTTTTCTTCTATTAATATTTTTAATATTTCTGATAAAATAAACTGTTCTGATCCAAGTTTTGATGCGATAGAGATATCATACTGTTTCCCCATAAGATTAAAGATAAATATGAAGATGATAAAGATAGTAATAATAGCAGACTTTATTTTTAAGTTTAGATATTTTTTTAATTTAACCAATTTAAGAAAGTTGATTAATATTTGATCAGATATAAATGCGAGTAATGCTATTAATATACTACCCACTAAAACAATTTGAATATTATTTGTAGAGATACCTCTATATATCGCAGTACCAAGCCCACCAGCACCTATAAAAGAGGCGATACCAGCTAAAGATATAGTCATAACTACCATATTACGAAAGCCTGTTAATATCACTGGCAGTGCTAAAGGTAATTTTATTTTTGTTAATAGCTGAAATTGTGTACTACCCATTGCATCAGCAGCCTCAATAATGGCATTATTTATATCTGTTATACCGATATAAGTGTTTCTAACCATAGGAAGAAGAGCATAGATAACAAGTACAAAGATTGCAGTTGTATTACCAACACCTGTAACAGGTGTTAGAAAGCCAAGCATAGCGATTGCAGGTATAGTGTATATGAGATTAGTCATACTTAGAACGGGTAATTTAAAGTATTTATATTGACTAATAAATACACCAAGCCCTAATCCTAAGATTGTTGATATCATTACTGCTATAGAAGATATATATATGTGTTCCATTATTAATGGAATAAAAAAGTCACGTTCATCTATTAGAACTTCAAAAGTTTTTTTTCCTAACATTAATTTCCTTTAAAAGAAAGTACAACAGATATATTTTTATAGATTAATTTTATCTGTTCCATATAGTAAGTAGTTATATTAATACAGTAAGGTTTTAGCGAATTAAAGCCAAATATTTTTAGTTATTAAATATTTGATTAATGTTATAATCGTCATAGAAAATTATGTCAAGATATAAATTAACTTAATTCACAACACGCACTAGGGACTTTATCCTCTAAAACTCCTTCATTCATTACAAGAATTCTGCTTCCCAGTTTTTCAGCTTCGTTCACATCATGAGTGATGAAAAAGATAGTCATGTGTAGTTCTTTCCATATTCTAAGCAGTTCATCTTGTAATATCGCTCTTGTTTCAGGATCTAATGCACCAAACGGTTCGTCCATAAGCATTATATCAGGAGATGCAGCTAAAGCTCTAGCAATTCCAATTCTCTGTTTTTCCCCACCACTTAACTCATCACAGTAGCGTTTAAGCATTGATTTATCTAACTGTAACATATCGACTAAATCTCTTACTCTTCTTTTAGTTTTAGATTTACTTATTCCAATTAGACTAGGCACATAAGATATATTATGATATATATCAAGATGAGGAAATAGCACAGTCTCTTGAACAACATATCCTATCCGTCTTCTTAGATTAACTATATCACATTTAGATACATCTTGATTATAGACATATATAGAACCACTATCAGGTTGCACAATACCGTTTATCATTTTAAGCATTGTTGTTTTACCAGAACCTGATGGCCCTAATACCGTCACAAATTCACCTTTCTCTATAGATAATGATACATTATCTACTATTTTCTTTTCACTATAATATTTTGTAACTTCTTCAAATCTTATACATTGATTCATGTTTATTTTTTTAACACTCCTTTACTGATAAGAAAATTTCTAGCTACCTCTTTATCTTCTATTTTAAGAATGTCTACTTGATAATTAAGTTCAGACATCTCTTTTTCTGTCAACAGATTATTTAAAAGCATAAGTATGTCAAGTAGATCTGGATATTTTTTAATAAGATCTTTTCTTGCGATATTACCTACAAAATAATCATGAAAGAATTTTCTATCATCAATTAGTACAGTTACATCTAGATCAGATATCTCTCCGTCAGTTGTATATATTAATACAGCATCAACTTCGCCACTTTCAATAGCTTTATATTTTAACCCTAAATCCATATCCATAATATCTTTAAACGAGAAGTCATATTTTTTTACTAAAGGATAATATCCATCTTCTCTTTCATAGAAATCATATTCAGCCCCAAAGACAAGGTTTTTTGATACTCTTGCAAGATCAGAGTAAGTTTTTAGATTATATTTTTTAGCTATTTCATTTTTTACAGCTATACCATACGAGTTAGCAAACCCATAATAAGATACCCATGTAAGCTTGAAATCATCTTCGTATGTTTTTTGTAGTTCAGTTTTCATCTGTTCACGATCACATATTGTTATGTTACCACTTGCATCAAGGCATGAGTTTAAATCTCTTTTTAATATATACGCCCATGCAGTACCTGTATATTCAGGATAGATATCGAAGTCTCCTTTAACAAGTCCATCATGCATACTACCAGTTGCACCGATTCCTTTATAAATTTTAACATCAATATCGGTTCTATCTTCGATAATTATTTTCAATATTTCAGTAAGTATAAATTGTTCAGTTGCAGGTTTAGATGCGATAGATATTTCTGCTCTGTTAGATAATGTTCCATATGCTAAAGATACAATTATGATTAAGCATATAACGACTGTGATAAGTTTCAATTCAAAATATTTTTTACGTTCAATCAATTTTATACAAAATCCTAATACAAGATCAGATATAAAAGCCATTAACGCAATTAATATACTCCCTGCTAAAATCATAGGAGTATTGTTTGTGGATATCCCTCTATAGATAGCAACCCCTAATCCACCAGCACCTATAAACGATGCGATACCAGCAAGTGCTATAGTCATTACAACCATGTTACGAAAGCCTGATAATATAATTGGAAATGCAAGAGGTAGTTTAATTCTTGTTAAGAGTTGTAGTTTAGTACTACCCATACCATCTGCTGCTTCAATAACTGTGTTGCTTATATTTGTTATTCCAGTGAAAGTGTTTCTGATTATTGGAAGAAGTGCATAGAGTATAAGAGTTATAATAGCTGTTAGGTTTCCAACCCCTGTTAAAGGGAGCATAAATCCTAAGAGTGCTATTGAGGGTATAGTATATATGATATTCGTTATACCAAGTACTGGGCCTCTTGTTATTTTATATTCACTTATGAAAATACCTAACGATAGTCCGATTACTGTTGCGATTGTAACAGCTATTGCAGATATATAGATGTGTTCAATGATTAATGGTATAAAAAAATCATATCTGTCAACTACGATTTTCAGAGTTTCCTTTAACATTATCACATCCTAATCTTTATTGTACCGGTTAGCTATGATATCAATTAAAACAGTATATGTCAAACCGAGTAACAAAGAATATCATATAATTTTGAAATAAGTAGTTGAAATTATTGAAATAAAACATTATATTTTATAGCACTATAGGTTATGTTTACTGCTAATCTAATGTGATTACTTAAATTAAGAAGATATATTATAAATGCTAGGACTAATATACAATAAGATAGCTCTTTTACTTATTTTCTCATTTCTCATTGTAGTTTTAGTAAAGAATTTTGTAGATGATAATATGGCAGGAGTTGTAAATACTTCACTTCTTATATGTTTTTCTGTTGTTATATTAATTATTATGAAGAGTTTTAAGAGAGAGACTGTTAAAAAGCGTAGATATTAAGAATTAACAACAAAGCAATTTTATACATTAATTAGGTATAAAATAGGGTAAACAATTTATACTTAATAATAGTTGGATCAGATTTTAGTTAGTTCATTATTTAGATTTATTGTTAATGTTCGTGGTTGAATTTTAGGTTTTATATTAATTGAGCAACATCATTAAATCATAAGATGTTACTACGATTCATTTAAAGGAGTAGAAAATTGTTACTTATTTCAGGTAGAAATGCGGTTTTAGAATCTGTACATAGTGGAAATGCTAGAAAGATTATTGTTCGTCATGGAGCATCAATTCATTTTGATGATATTAAAGTACCGTTCGAAGTTTTAGGTAGACGAGATTTTGAGTATGAGTACGGCTTAGAGACTCAAGGTGTTGTAGCAGAGATAGACGATTTTGAATACTCTGATTTTAAAGCATATCTTAATGATGGAGAAAAGAAAGGTAATATAGCTATTCTTGATAAAATTCAAGATCCACATAATTTTGGAGCGATAATCCGTGCAACACATTGTTTCGGTATTAGGGATATTTTTGTTCCAAGACATGATCAAGCAGGAGTTACTCCAGCAGTTTATAAAGCATCAGCTGGAGCGTTGTTTTATAGTAGAGTGTTTGAGATAGTTAATTTAGGTATGGCTATAGATGATCTAAAAAAAATAGGGTTTGTAGTTATTGCAGCTGATATAAGTGAAGAAGCTGTACCACTTAAAAGTTTTCAAATTGATGATAAACAGAGTAAAGCGATTATTATCGGTTCAGAGGGTAAAGGTATACGTCAATCAATTCTTGAAAGAGCAGATTTTAGGGTTAATATTAATATGGACTCAAAAATTGATTCCTTAAATGCATCAATGAGTTCAGCTATTTTATGTTATCATTTATTTAGTAAATAGTAGAATTGTGTTGACAAATAATAAAAGAACCCTTATAACTCTTTTTTTCCATAGATATGTTAATACTTCTGTTGTTTGGTTGTTAGTATGATTATTCGTATAATAACTGAGTCGAAAATAAGAGATCGTTTGATAATTGCATTTACAGAAGAATATGTAAAAAGATTAACTGGGCATATTATTTTTGAGATAAAGGAATTTGAGAGTTTAAATAAAAGCTACTCAAAGTATATAACATCATTCAAGAGTAATGATATTTTAGTGGGCTTAGACGGTTGTGGAAAAAAGTATGACAGCAGATCATTTGCTGGCTACATATTAGCATTAAGGGATAAGTCAGTGCGTTCAATTAATTTTGTAGTAGGGGCGGCAGACGGTTTATCGGACATAGCTAGAGAAAGAGCTGATAGTTATCTATCTTTATCCGATATGACATTATCATATAGAGTAGCTGTTGTTGTTCTAACAGAGCAGATATACAGAGCTATGATGATAATTGATGGACATCCTTATCATAAGTAACACTTTTTTACTTAGTATTATGTCATAATTTTTGGAGGTCTTACAATGACAGAGAAAAATAAAGAGCTTTACACATCAAGATTATTAAAAATGAAAGAAGAGTTAATAGCAACGTTAAGTAAGAAATATGATGAAGCTATAAATTTAGGCAATGATGGTATTCAAGATTCTGCTGATGAAGCATATAACATATATAATCGTAGCCTAATGCTTGGTAATGTTGAAACAGGAGCGCTTAAATTGCGTTTAGTTGAACAAGCCTTAGTAAGAGTTTCAAATGGTTCATACGGTGTTTGTATTGAGTGTGAAGAACCTATAACTGATAAAAGATTAGAGTATGTTCCATTTGCAAGATATTGTACAGATTGTAAAACAGAACTTGAGAAAAAAGGTTTAGTTAAGGTTTAGTTAAGCTTTTTCTTTCTTAATATAATATTATCAACTAAAGTTTTAGATTTATTATATTAATATTGTTTTGCTTCAACCTTTATTGAGCTATATTTTTTCAATATTATTGTATTCTAGATTGCTTGAATAGTTTTGTGGTCGTGATATTTGTTTGGGATATTTACAAACAGATATTTAATATAGTTGCGATATCTATGCAATTATAAATATCAATAAGCAGTATAATTTTAACAGATTATATTTTCAATTGTTTAGTGAATTCTGATAAGCCATTTATAACTAATTTTATCTATTTAAAAGAATTACTTTTATTTGCTTCTTAAATTTATTTATAACTATTGTTGAACTAAAATGATATATTTTTATATAGTAAACTGTAAAGCATAGACGTTGTTCTATGCTTGAAAAAAGTTTTATCATGAGTTATAGTTGATCTAGTTCTTTATGATTGTAACTAATAATATCGGAGAATCATTTAATGTTAAAATTACATTTGATTTACTTATTTCTAATAATCCCAATAGTTGTTTTTGCTTATCCACAACAGGTTGATGATTTATATATAGAGTTATATTCATCAAGTGTAGAGCCTTATGAAAATGATAATCTTTCAAATATGATAAACTTAGTAAGAGATATGAAAGGTTCAGATATAGAAAGGGCAACATACATTAATATAGCAGAAGAGTTTGAAGTTAGGATAGATGCTAATAAGAAAAAAGATAGAAAGAAAAAACTTAACACAGTAGAAGCAGTACTTACAAAAACTGAGGTACTTAAAGCGTTTGAAAATAGAAATCAAGATCCGATTATGGCAGCTGAATATATGACATCACGAGCAAACTTAATGATTTCAGCGATAAACTATTCATCTGTATTTGGTGTTCCAGGTCTTGCGAACAAGGCAGAGAAGTTATATAACAATTCACTTCTCTTAGCTCCAGATAGTTTTATGACTTTATTTAGTTCTGCTATATCTATAGCGTTCAAACCGAGGTTTGTAGGAGGAGGGGGTAAGGTTGCAATGCCTCTATTTCTTAGAGCAGTAGAACATGCTACTTTAGATTATGAAAAGTTTATGATATATGTATGGTTATCTCAAGTTTTTTTTGAAATGAATGATAAGAGTAGTTACACTGAATATTTAGGAATGGCAACAATGATCTATCCAAACAGTTTTTTCTTAAAATTAGCGATAGAGTTAAATGGTAATAAAGATACGTTGTTCGATCAATAGGTTAAATTTTATTTTAGAATTAAATATATAATGTTGAGGTAGAGTATGAATAGGAAGATCGCAATTATTGTTATATTGGCAGTTATTATTATTGGAGGAATTATATTAGGTAAGATAAGAACAGATAAAGCTGATTTAGATATGAGTAGGTCGACACAAATTGAAGAGGTTGCTAAGGTAGAGGTTAGAGAGATGAATAATAATTCTGTATTTGACTCTTCATCAATAATCACAGATATTAAATTAACACCTGAATATTTAGCTGGTAAAGAGTACCTACTTACTAATATGTTTAATGATTCAGAAGTTATGTTAGGTTTTGATGGAGACAAGTTTTACGGCAAAGCACCAGTGAATAAATATTTTGGTGGATATGTAATAGGTAGTGATAACTTTACGATTAATAGAAGTGGCGCAACGATGATGGCAGGTTCTGAAAAAGATATGCAAAACGAAATAGAATATTTTGAACTATTAAATTTAGTAAATAGTGCATACCTTACAGATAAACAAGCATTAGTTCTTGTTACCAATAAAGGTGATGAGTTGATTTTTGTTGAAGGTAGAGTTGCAAGTGAAGATAATTTATAGTAACGATTTAGTTTAAATATAATTTAATATTAACGATAAAAGTATAATATAATAAGCCCCTATAGTTTAACGCTCTAGGGGTTTTTAATATGTGTTAAATAAGGTTATAAGTTCAACGATCAAACAATCATAATTTCCTTTTGTAATATAATAGATAACAATAGCTATAAGTATTATTAGTAACGATTCAATTATTATAGTTTAAAAGCAATATCTATCTACAATTATAATCAATAAAAAGAACGCTGATTAAGTCAGTGTTTTTTTTGTTATTAGCTATATTACTT
>CAMQYS010000049.1 GCA_947039395.1 uncultured Deferribacteraceae bacterium
TAAAGAGAGCTATAGAAAAAAAGTATACAGAGGTTATAAAGTATTTAGTAGAGAATGGTGCAGATATGGATATTGATGGGAAAGAAAACGAACGCACTATTAATTAATTTAGAGAAAGATAGATCTAAGATATGTAATTCTAAGAACTATCAAAATATCAGCCAACGACGATAAAACAGTAAATTTTGTTAGAGATAGTAATCTGCACAGTAATGTAGGTTATAAGTCATAAAATATTATTTTATAATTTACAGTTATTTCGATAAACCTGTGCATGAATACTATCAATTATAATTATCTTTTTAATTCTGTATCATCATCAAGTTGAATAATGATTTCAACCCGTCTATTTTTAGCACGTCCTTCTTTAGTTTCGTTCGGTGCGATAGGATCGGTGAACGCTTTACCTTCATAGAGAAGTTTATCTTTATCTATATTACCTTTCATTTTATCGGCTATATTTTTAGCTCTCTGTTCAGATAGTTTTTGATTATATTTAAGATTTCCAGTGTTATCCGTGTGTCCACGCACGATGATTTTTTTATTAGGATAATTATTTTTAATCTCATTCATAATAAGTATCAATCCTTTTTCACCTTCATCAGTTAATTCAAATGATTCGGTTTTAAATAACAGTTCGCCAACGTTTACAGCAACACCTTCTTTCATGCTTACAACTTGAATATTATCATCGTTAATAAGTTTTTGTAACTCTTTTGCAGCTTCGATATGTTTGTTATTGATAGCTCTTTGTACTTCTCTTGCTTTATCAATATTTGCTTTCTCTATTTTTTCTTCTCTTTCTTTTTTTTCTTTAATTTGTTGTTGTCTTTCTTTTTCTATTGTTTCATCATTTTTACCGAGGAACTTCCACTCAAGATCGAATGATGCATCAACACCGTTTCTGCGTCCAAAATGTCCACCGAGATTTAACGCCATCGTAAGAGGGATTTTTTGATTATGAACAACACGAACACCGATTTCTGCAACACCAGTTATACCAGATAAACTTGATGGAGAAATGTCAAAATTATGTTCAATAGTAGCCGTAGATTCAGTATCAAATTCATACTCAGCAGAAACGCCTATAAACGGCGAGAACATACGTTGTTTAATAAAATCATACTGTACTCCAACTGCCACTTGATGAGAGTTGATTGAGTTGAACTCATAATTATAATCATCAATCAGGTGACTATATCCGATCAAATGTCCCCATGTATAGTTTGTGTATATATCTAACATATCACGATCTTTAAAGAGTTTAAGTTCGTACCCTAAATTTACACCAACTCCAACATACATTGACGTTGAACCATTATTAAAGAGTGTATCATTATATTTAGATTGAAGTTCATCAGTTAATGCTCCTATGCGTAAAAATCCTTCTGTATAAAATCCGTTATCAATAGAGTAACGAAGCAACGCTCCTCCACCGTAATATTGTGCGTTACCGTCTGTGTTCATATCTCCAAGATCTGTGCTTATGTCAGACCCGATAACTCCGTAACCTGTTTCAAAATATATTCCAGTCAACATATCTCCAGTAGGTATAGGTAACGCTTTTGCAACACCTAACATGAACGATGATCCACCGTAAAAAGAGTTGCCTGTGATACTTTTCATATCTTGAACATCTGTATCGTAACTTGAATACACTCCAGATAGTACAGTAAATAATGCCCAGTGCGACGGGTTTGTCATGATTGATTCCATTGCACTATTTATCCCTTGTCCAAGAATTAAATTGTTCGCTTGATTCATGAATGAGAAAGAGGCGAGTCGTGATTTCACAAATGCAGTTGATAATTGGCTTGCATTAGGACCAGAGTTAACTGCCCCAATTAATTTATTATCAGCTATATGAGCACCGAAAGAGTAATCTAAAGATATACCTTGCAATATATAATGTGTACTATTTTTATTTGTGAAATCACCAGTTAAAGAAGTTGTTGCCTGCATTAAAATAAATTCATGATTTAAAGGTAATATCTCTTTACTATCAGAAATTCTTATCGTAAGGTTAGCACTATCACCAAGCTTTATAGTTCCAGCTTTAAGCAGAGAAGTACTATTCATGATTTGATCGTATGTAAGATTAAATTGATAATTTTCAAAATTTTCTACAGTTGATACTGTGCCAACTATAGTTGCCTTATCTAATATCAAAGTGTTACCAGTACGAAAATCACCACCACCAGGACCACCACCACCAGCAAGCGTTGTTGTTTCATTAAATGTAACTGTGCCAGATAAGGTAACTGTATTATGAGTAACGGTATTCGCGCCCCTATCTGAATAACCACCGTAGATAGAGGTAGTACTACCAGTACCAGTAAAATTACCCCCAGTGATATTTACACTATTGTTTTTAACTTCACCAGTTGAAGAACTACCACCGAAGATACTACCACCAGTAAAAGTACCCCCAGTGATATTTACCTTATTGTCTGTAACAGTGCCACTATCTGAATAACCACCGTAGATATCAGCATTAGTAAAAGTAGCACCCGAACCGATATCTACACTATTGCCTGTAACAGTGCCACTATCTGAATAACCACCGTAGATAGAGCTATTAACCCCCCAACCTCCAGTAAACTCACCCCCAGTGATAGTTACTTTATTATTTTTAACTTCACCATTTAAAGACCAACCACCGATCGCACCACTGATGTTACCGCTTCCTAATTCACTCTCAGTTGTATTTGTAATAGTTAAGTTATTGCCATCTGCAACACCATCTCCTGCATGCAATAGCAAGCCACCAAGCTCAAGAACACTCCCGATCTCCCACCCAGAAGGTGTACCTGTACCATTATAAGTGCCATCTACAGCTAAAGCGTTTGAGTTACTCATGAGTATAATCGCTGTAATAATGAAACATTGTAAAACAAGTTTATTAAACAAATTAAAATCAAAAATAAACGAACAAAACTTATTACCTAAATTACTTCCCATAAAATCCCCTCTAAAATCCGTATATTTAAACATAACATTTTGACTTTCAATATTTCATTATATATTAGGTTAGTAAATCTAGTCAATCAATTTACTTGTAAAATTACGTTTAATTAATAATACAAAAAAAAGTTGCACGCTATAATAATTTATAACATGCAACTTGATAATCTAACTTGCTTTCAAACTTACTCTACTAAGTTGAACTAGCTAACCAATTTTCAAACCAACTCTTAACGATTTTTTTATCTTTTTAATTCTGTATCATCATCAAGTTGAATAATGATTTCAACCCGTCTATTTTTTGCACGTCCTTTTTTAGTATTATTTGGTGCGATAGGATCGGTGAACGCTTGACCGTCATAAGAGATATTCTCTTCATCGATACCATCTTTTAGAATATCAACAACCGTTTTTGCTCTATTTTCTGATAGACGTTGGTTATGTTCGAAGCTACCTATACTATCTGTATGTCCTATTACGATGATTTTACGATTAGGGTAATTATTTTGAATTTCCTTCATAACTCTTTTTAATTCTTTCTTTCCTTTAGCAGTTAATTTATAAGAATCTATTTTAAATAATAGTTCACCGATATTGATACTAACACCATCTTCAATGGCTTCTACATAAATGTTAGAACTATTAATTGTTTTTTGTAGTTTTTCTGCTTTATTAATATTATCTCTGTCTACCTCTTCTTTGCTTTTACCGCCGAAACGCCACTCAAGATCGAACGATGTATCTAAACCGTTTCTACGTCCAAAATGTCCACCGAAATTTAATGCCATCGTAAGAGGGATTTTACGATTAGGAACAATACGTACACCGACTTCTGCAACTCCTGTTAGCCCTTTTAAATTAGGGGATAACGTCTGATAACTGTGTTCAATAGTAGCCGTAGCTTCGGTATCAAGTTCATACTCTGCTGAAACTCCTACAAAAGGCGAGAACATACGTTGTTGAATAAAATTGTACTGCACGCCAACTGCCACTTGATGAGAGTTGATTGAGTTGAACTCATAATTATAATCATCAATCAGATGACTATATCCGTTCAAATGTCCCCATGTATAGTTTGTGTATATATCTAACATATCACGAGCTCTAAAGAGTTTAAGTTCATACCCTAAATTTACACCAGCTCCAACATACATTGACGTTGAACCATGATTAAAGAATGTATCAATATGTTGTGATTGAAGTTCATCAGTTAATGCGCCGATACGCAAAAATCCTTCTGTATAAAATCCGTTATCCATAGAGTATCTAAGTAATGCTCCACCACCGTAATATTGTGTGTTGCCATCTGTACTTATAGAACCTCCAGATACATATTGATTTTTATGTATAGAAGATCGTATAGAGCCAACTCCTGTTTCAAAATATATCCCAGTGAACATATCTCCAGTAGGTATAGGTAACGCTTTTGCAATACCTAATATAAATGATGAACCTGCAACCCATGAGTCACCAGTAAGACCTGTTAATGATGTATCGTACTTATACATCGTTCCAGATAGTACTGTAAATAATGCCCAGTGCGACGGATCTGTCATGATTGATTCCATTGCACTATTTATCCCTTGTCCAAGAATTAAATTGTTTGCTTGATTCATGAATGAGAATGAGGCGAGTCGTGATTCCACAAATCCAGTTGATAGCGGATTAACCTCCACAGAGTTTACAGCCATACCGTAAATTTTATTAACCGTATCTAAATGCTCTGTTAATGCATACATGAAAGATACACTATCAATAGCATACGAAGAGCTTGATGAACCTGTAAAAGAACCGTTGCTTACATCTATTAATTTAATAAAATCCCCGATCTGAAGCTTCTGATTACTCTCAACTATATTAATATTTATAATCGCATCACTACCTATATTAACAGCACCATTTGATGTTAAAGGAGCATCATCAGTAGCTTTATTTAGATAGAAATCAAAATATTCAAAATTACGAACATCACCAACTTTAACTTTATTTTTTACAATAAGTCTATTACCAGTACGACGTATAGCAGCACTATTGCTATTTGTCCCATGTTGTCCGCCAGTTATAGTAGCTCCACTTAAATCTAATCCAGTTAGAGTAGAACCATCAAGGGTAACAGTGTTATTATGTAATGCGGGGAGAGTTCCTGATACTACATCTGACTGTCCACCAACGATAGTTGTGTTTGGTGTAAATGTTCCACCATTGATAGTGATACTATTGTTTAAAGCACCACTATGAGCTGAATAACCACCATAGATAAAGGTAGTACCATCAAAAGTACCCCCAGAGATATCTACACTGTTGTTTGTGACAAAACCACTTGTTACTCTGCCACCATAGATAGAGGTAGTACCAGAAAACTCTCCGCCTGTAATACTTACACTATTGTGTGTAGCATCTCTAGACAGTGATACACCACCATAAATAGAGGTTAGACGAGTAAACTTTCCGCCTGTAATACTTACACTGTTGTTTATAGCAAGCCCAAAATCTGACCTACCACCATAGATAGAGGTTTCATTATTAAAATTGACACCATCACCAATAGTTACGCTGTTACCTGATACATTTCCTGAAGAAGTTGAGTAGCCACCATAAATAGAGGTTAGATCAGTATCACTATCCGCAAAATTCACAATACCTTCAATAATTGTCTTATTGTTTAAAACATTTCCTGTGTTACTTGAGTATCCAGCATATATCAGATTAAGAAAACCACTAAAAGTAGCACTTGTAATATTTATAATATTATTTTCAACAATACCAGAACCAGTCATGTAGCCACCATAGATATGAACAGTCTTATTAAATACAACATTATTACTGATAGTTACACGATTACTTGTTACATTACCAGAACCAGTCGAGTAGCCACCATAGAAAGAACCAGGTGTAGACTCGGTAACGCCACCAAAGAGAAACCCACCACTAAGAGTGACACTATTGTTTTCAACATTTATATTACTATCTGTCCAGCCACCGATAGCTCCATCTATACCGTTTCCATTTGTAATTGTTAAGTTATTACCATCTGCAACACCATTGTCTGCATGCAAGAGACTACCACTAGTAGCAAAACCCGGAACGGTGGTACTTATATTCCAGCCATGTTCAAGATTGTGAGTACCATCATATGTAAAATTAAGAGCTAAGGCGTTAGAGTTACTTATTAGTATAACCAATACAATAATTATAAACTGTGAAATAAGTTTGTAAAATACACCTTTACCTAAGATAAATAAATCAAGCTTATTATATAAGTTATTTTCCATAAAACCTCACTCTCCATAAAGTCAAAATATTTGCAATACCATATTTTATTTGATTTATTACTATTAGTCAATTTATATACTCTACAATATTAATGCTTTTAACATATAAATTATCATTTTTACATTATGTTTATATGCATATAAATATGGACTATTTAATAATTTATTGACATGAATGCAAAAAAAGATAATTATATCAGATATAAAAAAGAGGATTTTAGTATGAAAAAAAGTTTATTTGTGTTATTAGTTCTATTTGTTTTATCTACATCATCACTGTATGCTAAGGAGAATTTTGATTACGCAACATTTAACGGTATATCATTAGGTGGTGGAGCAACAGTTAGCCCTACAATAAGTGGTGGTTTTTTCGATTTTGGTTTCAACTTTTACTCTAAAAATATAGATAAGGGTGGCGAATTTTATATAAGAAACTATTTAGAAATAATGGGTGGAGGCATGCTTAGTAGTGGAATATTCGGTTTTCGTGAGCGTCTTTTTTTTGGAGCAACTCATGCTATAACAGATCAGTTCGGTATAAGAGGTTACGGTGGTATGGATTTTGGCATATTGATAAGTGGCAATGAAAATAAAGATTTCTTCGCAGCTCCATATCTATTAGAGTTTAGAGGGGTTGGTGGAGTAGAGTTTTTACTTAACATGGAGTCATCAAGTGGTGGTTCAATATTTGTAGAAGCAGGTGGTGGTCCGAAATTTTCTATAGGTGGCGATGTTTTAGATACCAGTGGTAATGGGTTTATCTCATTTGGTGGAAGATACTACTTCTAAATTATATATAACTTTATAATATAAAATAATTAAAATGTACTATAGCGATATGGTACATTTTTTTTGTAAAAAATTATATAATTCAATACTGTAATAATGTATAGTAGTATAGAGAGTATTAGTAGTAGCAATAATAGGGACAGATGTATACAAGTATCAAAAAGAAAGGGACGTATTTTAAGTAAGGCTATAACAGAATGGCGTGATACGGATATGATTTCAGATGCTTAGTTTGAAAAAATTTAATAACTCTTATACAGTAGCTCCATTTGATTGGAAAAGGGTAGCAAAATACTTATTTATATTAGCTATCTGTTGTATAGTTATATCTTTATCATCTGTTTTTGCATCTTACTGGATCATAGATATATTATCAAGGATATTTGAAATATCTGAAATAGGTAAGTTTATACTTTTAGCTATACTATCAGTAGGATTATATTATTTAGGTTTTAGAATAAAATCAAAATATCAGTATAAAGTTTTTAGTAGTGAAGCGATATTCTTTTTAGGTGTAATATCAACAGCTTAGATATAACAAGAGAAGATAGATATAGATAGTATAATGTTTAAGAGTTTTAAAAATAAATATAAAAATGAAGTAGAGAGAGTAAAAGAGAAACAATGATTGATAAGAGATATGATTTAATAATTATAGGTGCAGGTGCAAGCGGTATTATGGCAGCGTTATCTGCTTTAAAGGATAGTAAAAGAGTGCTTGTAATTGATAATCAAGAAGCACCGCTTAGGAAGGTTAAGATATCTGGTGGAGGTAGATGTAATTTTACAAATCTTGATATGTCGGCAGATCATTATATATCTGAAAACCCTCATTTTATTAAGTCAGCTCTTAAGCAGTTTAGAGTTTCAGATTTTCTTGAGGAGATGGATAGAAACAACGTTCAATATCATGAAAGAAAATTAGGACAAATATTTTGTAAACACAGCGCCACAGATATAATCAATTATTTACTAGATCAATCAAATGGTGCAGATTTTTTATTTAACACAGATATAAGATCTTTACAAAAAAACAGTAATATATTTGAAGTTGAAACAAGTAAGGGATATTTTAATTCTACATCAGTAATAATATCAACAGGTGGAATATCATTTCCTAACTTAGGGGTGAGTAATTTTGCAGTAGAGACGGCAAAAAAGTTTGGTTTAAATGTTATAGATTTTACTCCTGCACTAGTACCACTTAGATTAGAAAATCCGTATACAGAACTAGCAGGAACAGCTTTACCTTGTAGAGTAAGTATCGGTAAGAGATTTTTTTACGATGATCTGTTGTTTACTCATAAAGGATTAAGTGGTCCTGCAACATTAAAGATTTCATCGTATTGGAGTAAAGGAGATACAGTTACTATAGATTTATTACCGAATGAAAATATAAAGCAGATTATAGATCAAGAGAAAACTTCAAAGTTAAAACAACGAATTCACGCACTTATGAAAAATTATTTTACATCAAAAGTTGCTAATTGGATTTTATATGAAACAGATATAGATAATAAAAATATTCAAGAGTTATCAAATCATCAAGTTGATCTGCTTAATAATTTCATACATTTTTTTACAGTAAAGCCAGTGGGAAACATGGGGTATGATATGGCAGAAATATGTAAAGGTGGAGTAGACACTAAAGAGTTATCATCAAAAACTTTTGAAACAATCAAAGTATCAGGTTTATATTTTATAGGAGAAGCTGTAGATGTAGCAGGTAATCTAGGTGGATATAATATATGGTTTGCATTTGCGAGTGGATTTATAGCTGGAAAGTGTCAAACAGATAAAAAACTGTAAATGGCAGGAAAACAAGATGAGAAAAGAATTAATTAATTATGCAATAAACGGAAATTTAACAGGTATCAAAGAGTGTATAAAAAATGGTATTGACGTTGATACTACTTCAAGGAAAGGAGAAACGGCGTTGATGTTGGCTTCGGCATCAGATCATTTAGATGTTGTAAAATATCTCATTGATAGTGGTGCTAACATTAATCTTCAGGATAAGCATGGTAGTACAGCACTAGGACATATATTCACAGATAATATGTATGACAAGGAGCGAGCAAACACATTTAAGATTGTTAAATTATTATTAGATTGTAAAGCAGATTTAACTTTATCAGATAAGCATGATTTCACAGCATTGATGTGGGCTTCCCATAAAGGTAGTATAGAGATTATTAAGCAACTACTTAGTGTAGGGGTAGATATAAACGCTAGCAATAAAGAGGGTAGCACAGCTTTAACGATAGCGTCATTTGAGAAACATTTTAAGGTTGTTAAATATTTAGTAGAAAATAGGGCAAATATTAATACTCCTATTAAAAAGGCTTTAATAAGTGCTTCGATTGTGAAGTCTTTAGATATAATAAAATATCTGATAAAAGAAGGTGCAGATATTAATGTTAGGGATAGATTTGGCAGAACGGCATTAATAGTGTCAAATAGTAATTTAGATATAATTAAATATTTAATATCAGAGGGAGCAGATGTTAATGCTCAAGATGATAATGGAAAAACGGTTCTCATAAACGCTTCAGAAAAAGATGAAATTGAAGAGTACCGCACATCAAAGAAAAGAGATGTGAATATAATTAAATATCTAGTGGAACAAGGTTCTAATATAGATCATAAAAGTGATTTTGGGTGGACAGCTTTAATGAGTGCAAGTTGTGGTAATCAACCAGATATAGTAAAATATTTAATTAAACAGGGTGCTGATATTAATGTTGCAGATAATCAAGGTAATACAGCATTGATATTGGCTTCATATAGTGGACATTTTGAAATTGTGAAGTATTTAGTAGAGCAAGGGGCGGATATTAATCATAAAAATAATATGGACAAAACAGTATTGATATTGGCATCAGATAGAGGACATACAGCAGTTGTAAACTATTTAGAGAGTATTAAATAGTCGCATATAACATATAGATAACATACAGGGGAGTTATGATGAAGAAACAGGTTGGAATATTATTAATTGTATTAATCTCACTAAGCGTTGTTAGTTGTAAAACGAAAGGTACTGTTGAGCAAGTTGAAGTTGTCGCAACAGAAGTCATAGATACAACACCTTATAAAAACCTATCGCTTGCTAGAAAAAACGGGGATTTAATAGAGTATTCTGAAAAAGGAAATTTAAAAGTTGTAAAAGCTTTAATTGCAAGTGGTGCTGATGTTAACGCTAGAAATAAAGATAATGTCACAGCCTTGATGAATGCTTCGTATGATGGACATTTTGAAATAGTTAAACACTTAATAGAGAAAGGTGCTGATGTAAGTGCTAAAAATAAAATAGGTACAACAGCATTGATATGGACTTCATTAAAGGGACATCTAGAAATTGTGAAATTGTTAATAGATAAAGGTGCAGATGTCAATGTTGGAAATATAGATAATATCACAGCCTTGAT
>CAMQYS010000050.1 GCA_947039395.1 uncultured Deferribacteraceae bacterium
AAGTATCTAGCAAATTAATATAGCTATATTGCATAGATGATTTAATTGTAAGTATAAATATAAAAATTATTACTTATTTATTTTTTTAATAAATGTACAACAGCCTTACTTAAAAGTTCCACTGGCGGAAGAAGATCTTCCTCATTAAAGTCAAATTTATTATTGTGATGCCCAGCCGTTTTATCAATTCCAGATTGCAGGTATGTACCAAGTCCACCATTTAATTGTACGTAACTCATCATATGTGCAAAATCTTCACCAGCTCCAAAATCTTTTAATTTTTCAATATTTTTATAAAATGGCATATCTTTAGCAACATCGTAAACGATATCTATTATCTCTTGAGAACTTTCACCACTTTTAGTTCCCCCAACAACATCAATCGTGTATGTACAACCGTACATCTCTGCAGATGCTTTTATAACTCTTCTTGATTGCTCAACCATATAGGCATCTAGTTCAGAAGTTAATCCTCTTGTTTCCATCTGTAATAACGCATTTGGAGCAATAACATTACGTCCTTCACCAGCGATAATTTTACCTACATTTATTCTTGTTGTGCCATTTCCATGTCTACTTATTGCATGAAGATTAACTGTTGCAACAGCAGCAGCTAAAAGAGCGTTCTCTCCCTCTTCAGGGTTAGCACCAGCATGAGCAGATTTTCCAAAAAAATTAACATCCCATTTAGTTGATGCTAGAAAACCTTTTGCACCACATATTAAGTCACCACTTTTTCCTGCTTGAAATCCTATATGCATACCTAATATGTAATCGACACCATCACATGCACCTGCTACGATCATAGGTGCTGCACCTCTAAGCCCTTCTTCTGCTGGTTGAAATATAAATCTAATTCTACCATTAAGTTTAGTTTTAAGTCCTGCTATTACTTCTGCAACTGCAAGCCCTATAGAAATGTGTCCATCATGCCCACAAGCGTGCATCGCACCTTTATTAATAGATTGAAACCCTTCCTTTGCAGGTCTATGAATATCTGCATCTTGACATTCATTTCCATCATTAGAGTCTAGATCAAATCTTAATGCAACAAATGGTCCATGTTCTGAAAATACCATATCTGCCCAAAATCCAGTTATTCCATCCATACTTTCAACTAACTCTTTATCAGCTCCTTGAGATATAGCACGTTCTTGATGTGCTTTTAATTCAGATTCAGTAGGTACTCCCATCATATCTGATTTTGATACAGCATCTTTACCCATAGTAATTTTATAGCCAAGTTTTTTCATCTTAGATATAGCTATAGCAGTTGTACGAAACTCTGTCCAACCGAACTCTGGATACCTATGAAAATCTCTACGAGTTGAGATGATATTATCTTTTAACTGCTTGATTTTTTCCGTTATAAAACTTTCCACTCTAAATCCTCCTTAATATATAAACCATGATATAATACAGTACAAATTATAACAGTGAGAAATATTTTTAAATTCTACTTTAAAGATTTTAAAAATGCTAGAGGTAATTTTTATATTCTACTTGAATCTTTTGGTTTATAAAATACTTATTAAATATATATACATAATCATTATACATCTATTCATTATTTAATTAAACACTTTAATTAATAATAAGGTGTCTATGTATTTACAGAGAATTTTATTTATGTATAAAAAATAATAATCATAAAAAGATAGTTTTTATGATTTAACTACTGATCTATCTTTAGGGTACAATATAGTTTTGAAGAAGGATAGAAAAAGCAGATAGATTATTTTGAGTAAAAAAATCTTCATCAGATTATTACAGTATAATATAAGCATTAACTATTTTAGTATCTAGTGAGTTTATTATATATATAATAAGTATGTATAGTAAACAATTTCTTAAACAGTAAAATTAATATAAAAAGGCTCCCTATAGATATAGAGAGCCTCTCAAGATATATTACTTAATAATTACAACAAGTGTTGTAGTTATAGGTTACTTCTTATCGTTAGTTTTCTTTTGAACTTCAGGTCTTGGTACAGCATATGGTACAGCTTTTTTCGGATCTTTAGCTAGATCTAGGTTGATCATTTTAGCACTAACGTCCATAACTGTTGCATCATCTTCAACCCACCAAGCCCATATCATTGTTAAAGGTTCTTTACCAAGAACTTTCCAACCATGAACATCATACGGGGTTGTGTATATAAAATCACCAGCACCGATTTTCATATCAAGATCGTTTGAAGAAAATTCAGCTTCACCAGATAAAATATAGTAAAATTCAGGAGCAGGGTGGTTATGTGCAGGATAAACTGATCCAGCAGACCACTCCATAAAGCCGAAGAATATATTATCATTTTCAAATGCAGGCGATACAGCAGATGGACCAACAGCTGCTTTATAATGATAAATAGCATTTTTATCAGCTAAACCATTTTTACCTTTACCTCTTATCCATTCAGGGTGAGATTTAGTACTTATTTTTGGTAACGCTGAGAAATGAACAAATGCAGTGTCTTTCATTAATCTTCCAGGTACAGGGTACTCTCCATACTTAGGATTAACTTTATCTTTTTCATTCATCCTAACTTTTGGAGTAGGGATAGCTTCAGCACTTATTCTATCTTTTGATTTAAACAGGTCAGGATCGGTAAATCTAGCACCTTTTGATAATACTGATGGATCTCCATTAGACCACCATATATAAGCTGCTTTTAAAGGTTTATCTTTAGATAGGTTTGTCCAGCCATGTACAGCGTATGGACGATGGAAAATTACACTTCCAGGACCAACGGTTTGTTTTTCATCATCAACATACCATTCAGCTTCGCCTTCAATTATATAATATATTTCATACGATGGGTGGTTATGAGCAGGATATGTCTCTCCAGGTTTTAATTCTAATGTTCCCATATAAAAGTATTCATTATTAAAACCGTTTTTAACAAACGCTTTAGGTCCTATAAATTCTCGATAAAAATATAGTGAATCTTTATCTGCTAAACCATTTTTACCATTTCCTCTATACCACGATGGGTATGATGCATTAGATTTTTTTTGTGCATCTTTCTCTTTAAAAACTGGTGTAGTGCCTTCTACTCTTCCAGGAATTGGGTACCCATCATTGGCGTACACAGCAGATGAAAAAAGAACAGCAATAAACATTGCAATAATAACTTTCATAATTAAATCTCCTTTTATTTCCTATACACAAGGTATTTGTTAAGTGATCTGAAGTATAGAACGGTAAGTATAGCACGATATTAGTTTCTGTAAATAATTAAAATTTCGTATCTAAAATTATTAGTAAATTAATAACAAATAACTTATTTTTTATGATAAATGTCATTTATAGTTACAAATTCCTCAAACTGTGCAAGATTTTTCTGTGAAACATCGGGTGTTAATTCTACTAAGTGTGCTAAGATCACGTTGATTAAGCATATAGATGATGATAGAGGAACTAAAAATGATAAGTATTTTAGTGGTAGTAAAAATACGTATTCACCCATAGATAAATAAGGAAATAGTAAACTATCAGTTATAATTATCATCTTAATATTTCTACGTTGAAACTCCTCTATTATTTTCAATGTTGCTTTTGGATATCTTGGAAGTGCAAAAATAATACCTGATGTATCATCGTTATTTTTACTAACATTATTAAAAATATCTCTATTCCATTTATCTACTTGAATAATATTGTTTTTTATTTTAGAAAGAGAGTAATGAGTATAAGATGCTAATGAATACGATATTTGTGATCCAGCAACATATATATACTTTTTACTAGATATTAATTTAACAACATTATTTAAGTTATCAGTTTCTAAGCAACTAATCATATTACACGTATTTTCTATTTCAGTGTTAATGATTTTAGAAATCAATGGAGTCGTATTATTAGTTGCTCTATGTTTTTCAATATTAAGATTAGACTCTACCTCAATATGAAAACGTTCAAGTAAAGATAATTCATTTCGAATTTGTTGTTGAAGATTTTTTTGCATATCATTATACCCATCATATCCTAATGCTGTCGCAAAACGAATAATAGTTGGATTACTGATATCAATCTTCTTTGATAGTTGTACAGAATTCATAAAAGCAGCTTCCTTATAATTATTAATAATATAAGAAGCTATCTGAATATGGTGATGAGATAGTTTGTCTTTGTATCGTTTAATTCTTTCGATTACTGTTGACATAATAATTTTCCTAACCTAATTTGGTTTACAATTAAATATCTTTCATATGTTATAATAATCATTTTTATCATATTATACAAGTTATTGTTTAAAGTGGAATATAGTAGTATTTCTATATGAAGTATCGTAAATATACGATAAAGTTGTTATACAGGTACACATTAGAATTAGTATTAGATTAGGTGTTAAGTTAAATATTAAGTTTGGTATTAGATTAGAATATTGTTCAAGTTTAGTTGATAAACAGGCAGATAGAGAAAGGGTATAGTTCTCTACCTGCCATAACCCTGTCTACTTCAATAATTAAGCAAGACAAGTAACTACTAACATAGTTTCACTTATAAAACGCATATAGGTAGTATAAATTTCCAAACATATACATCTATTATATGTTGCTGCTTATGACTTATTTTTGTATAAATATTTTTTAATAATAATACACTTTTAAAAAAATATTGATCAATGTAAAATTATTTCCTACTTTTCATACATCATATTAACTATAAGTTTTATATACTTAATGGGTATATTGTTTTATATGTATACTTTATAACTTTATAACTTTATCTCTTATCATATATTCAAATATATTAGATAATATAATGGTAAAAGCTATTTTTACATGTTTTTAAATACACATTTATTTATTTCCAATACTTTTATACACTTATTAGTAAATAGAGGTATTGATTACATTAATACTATAAATGATTTAGAGATAATTTATTAGAAAGATCCTTTTTCTATGTAATTAGTTCAAGTTTGCTACTTTTAGATACCTTTTAAAATTGTGTTATTATCAGCAATCATGTCAATAGGAAGTGAGTTATGAGATTTGCTATAGTCTATATAATTTTATTAGATATCTTATTAGTTAACACTTAATAATCTGTATTGGTTGTGCTACTGCTATGATTTTATTTCTATTATGATATGGATCAATATTAAGTATAAATAGAGCTTCTTGTTAGATAGTTTATATAATTGTAATGCTCTTTTCGTTTGTACGTTATAATATAAGTTGTTAGATAATTGTTTTTCTAAAAAACTATATTTTTTACGCATTAGATATCTCCATAACTTAAACCAATACTATTACTGTTTCGGTATGAATATAACTATTCAACCACGTACTTAGTGAAAATATATTTTCAATTATAATTTTCTATCAATACATACTAATTGTCAAGATATTTTGTTTAGAAATCGTTGTATTTTATTTGCATTTAAACGTTATTGTATAAAAATTAGAATAATTTAGGGATATGGATAATTTATTATGAATTAATTAGAAAATATTATGCTATTTTATTAGATTAGACAGTAAACTGATTATTATATTTTTTTTACATTATTTTTTATTTTTATTTTTTATTCATTAATTATATATAATAAAAAATAGATAGTCATTTTTTAATTACAAAATAAATATATGATATACTATATATAAAAATGGTAATGGGGATGAATTATAAATAATATTTTTATTAATATATAACGATTATCGAATTATTGATATGTAATTTAAGCTAATATTTTTTATCTAAAATTTAGTTAATGTTTGAGTTATCAATATTTTGATTTTGGACAAAACGGTTTAGGGTTTGTTGTGCATAATTGATTATATAGATCGCTATAATCTAGGCAATCAGAATCGCCACTATCGCAATTTTTTTTAAATAAGTTCAGTGCTTTTTCGTAATCAATCTCAACACCTTGACCGTTAAGATACATGTGTCCAAGTTCAAGACAACCTACAGTACCTATACTACTTTCACAAGCGTTATAATAAATCCTAATAGCTTTATTATAATTTTGTTTAACTCCTTTTCCTTCAGCATACATGCCTGCGAGACCAACACAGCCATTAAAACTATTTCTATCGCAAGCAAAAGAGTAGAGTTCAAAAGCTTTAACATAATCGATATCGACACCCAACAATCCACTAGAGTATAGATTGCCAAGATTACCACAAGAGCTTAGATCTCCTTTGTTACACTTATTTGTATAACTGTTAATTATAGATTGATCGGTCTTCTTATTTGTAGCAAAAAGTAATGATGCGGTGATGAATGTTAGAGTAACAAAAACAGTTGTGAATAATTTCATGATGTGTCCATTGATAGCAATATTTTGCATTTAGATAGTATATCAGAATTAAAACTGAAGACAATAAAATTGTTACAGTGATTGATGGGGGGATTAGAGTTGCATAAAGCATAATTACTGTTTAAACAAAATCATTATAACAGGTAGCCAAACCAAAAGTTTTAGCATACTTAGAATGTATATCTTAAAAATAGTGGAAGGAGGATAAGTTGTCAAAAATAAGTATCATATAAACTATCAAACAATCTGGAGAATAATTATTTAGATGCTTTTATTTTATAACCTCATCTTTCTTTCAATACCCTATAAATATTAATTTTGATGTTAGATTTATTAGTATATCATGATTAAATAATTCAGTCTTTTCATTTACTAGCTTATTGCTTATACTCGTCAGAGTATTTAATTTCTGTTTTAAAGTCTTATAACTTTTATCATAAAGCGATAGATTTTTTATATCGTAAACAGATAGCTCTCTATCTATATACAGAAACTGATTAATTACTATCGTATCGGAATAACTATTAAACTTATCTAAAAGCTCATGATAGATAGGGATATTAATTGATGATGAATTGGTGTTAGTGTGTCCGTGTATCATAACGGACGCCAGCAAAAACGAATAGTGAAGTAGTACGGATGTACAGCAGAGGATACTAATACTTCAACCATTTGTAAAAAACGGTAAGCATTAATATTTAACTTTAATTTTTTAAAGAGAGTAGTGGGATGAAGTTTTAGTGCATCTTTTACAAAAGGGAGAAAAGATGCCCAAGGGCGGAATCGAACCACCGACACGTGGATTTTCAGTCCACTGCTCTGCCGACTGAGCTACTTGGGCAATCAAACAAGTTTCGACATTATGAAATCTTAAGGCGACGTCCGGATTTGAACCGGAGTACAAGGCTTTGCAGGCCTCTGCCTAACCACTCGGCCACGTCGCCATACTAATCTTTTACTCTACAGTTCAAACGAACTACAGATACCTTATAAGCGGGTGACGGGAGTCGAACCCGCTACCTCAACCTTGGCAAGGTCACGCTCTACCAAATGAGCTACACCCGCAATATCAATTGCTATAAAATAACAAGAGAGATGATAATATAGGAGATTATCTTTTTTGTCAATAAGAATTTAGCCAACAACAACTATTACTTAATATATTTAATTATTATGATAATTTATACCAACAAATTAAATATTTTTCACCACAAAATAGTTGAGATTTGTTTGTATAAGTATATTAATGCGAATAATTTATATTTTGTTTATGTTGATTAATGGTAATTATATTCTATTTTTAGATAATAGTAAATTATATATCTGCATGATAAATTAGTTCACTATATAGTTTTATAATAACTCTTTTAACGCTCCTTAAACTTTACTGCCACTCTCCAAGATTAGTGTTGTCATTGAATAGTTTGTAATCTGTTTCTGTAATCAACTGTTTCTCCAATAACTTCTCTAAGAACTCATCAGATATAACTAAATCATCTGCACAGGTCGTATTTTGTCCTAAAAGAATAATTGCAGCATGCAATACAGCTTCGTTTTTCTCTGTTGCAGCAGTTTGGATTAATCCTCTTAATTGCTCAAGAATCATATCATATCTTACAACGAATTTATCATGCTCTTCTGCTGATGTTGAATTTTCTTCTGTCATTTTTAGTAATCGTTCTTTAATTTTTTCTAACTCTTGATTTAACATTTTGCCACCTTTTTATATCAACTATAAAAATTCATCACAGGTTTTCTTATCTAAAAAACTGATAGATTAGTTTTATATTTATTTATAGTTTTAATTTATATCTAAGTTTAAATGAATATATATAGTAAAACAACTTATTTTTTATAAATATGTTTTTACTTTATTTATATCGTTTTATAATTTTTATAATTATAAAAATATTTAGATGAAGTTGTAATGGCGAACGGAGTAAATTAAAAGATTATGTATGACGTGTAATGATGTATAATAAATGGTTGCTGGAAAGTTTATGAAGAAGTTGATAATAGTAACAATCAATATTAAACTATTTATATCTTAGGAGGCGGATTATATGTTATCAAAATTTAAGCAAATATATGGCGGAGCTATTTTATCTTTTGTGGAAGACACGATAGGGAGTATTAAGAATATTGATAAACCGTTTAATATTGATCATAAGGCAGGTGTAAAAGCGTATGTCGCTGAAGTAAGGAAAGATCAGAATTATAAAGTGCTATTTACTATCGGTTTATTCGCATATAATATGAAAGAATGTTTTATCGTTCTACCTGCTAATTGGACATTACGAGATTACAATTTTCAATATGAGTTTCTACATAAAGCTCTTACCGACGCTCCTTGGTTACCAGAAACTTTACCGATGGATATTTTAAAAGAAATAGTAAAATCAAGCACAAGGAAAAATAGTAAATTTATTATTGAAGAGGGGTTGTTTTTAGATAAGAGTAAGAAACCATGGTGTAAGATGAATTGGAGTGATGAACTCACAGGTATGGTTATGATCGATTATTACTGGAACACACCACCTGATAAGATCTGTAAGGATAGCAACTCATGTGATACAGGTATGAAGTCGTGTGATACAGATACAGTTTCACTTTTCACGATCGCACCTGTTTTTGAACCTAAAAAATCATTGAATGCTGATTGGTTCAATTCACGCAGAAGTGCAGATTGGAACGAGTTTACACTCCCTATTTTTTCAGATATATTGCTTGTTGAAAAAATGAACAATACTATGCGTAGTAAAAAATGGGATAAGGTGTCAGATATTATAGATAAAGGTATAAATGTTAATCGTGGGGTTTATGATCCAGAAAGTAGTTGGGGAGATGTTGTAGGAAACACCTATTTAGAGGAGATATTGTGGTATAAAAACACTGTGAGTTTAGCACAGAAATTTGTTGAGCATGGAGCAAAAATCTCTCCTGAAACTATGCCTTATATAGCAGGTAGTGGAGATGTTGAATTGTTTGAGTATTTCTTAAAACTGGGTTGCGATATTAATGCAGTAGATAATGTTGGGTATACCTGTCTTAATCGTGCTATTGCTTCAGATCATAAAGAGTTAATTAATCGACTAATCTCTCTTGGTGCAATTTATATCGTTCAATACCATAACGAAGAGTCGTTATTAAAAGAATTATCTGAAATGGGAGTTAATTTACAACACAGTAAAAAGTAATTTGGTTGACAATATATTTATAGTAGATATATTCAAACTGATTGAGAGAATTCAAAATTTAGCAACATAGAAGTGGTACTGATAATATCCTAGTGTAGAAATAAATATGCAAAGTAGAGTAAGGATATATGAATTATATTATAAGAGGTATGTAACGATCGGAATACTCTCTACTTGCCTATTTTCTTTATGAAGCGATTTTTCAGAAAGATGAAAAAAATCTACTTCTTAGAAGTGTTATAGAGAAACCAGAATTAAAATAATATATTGAAGGTTTGGAAAAGTTGATGATCACTGTCTTGTTGCTGAAATAGGTAAAATGGTAGTTGGTGCAGTATGGAGAAGGATACTGTGTAATGATTTAAAAGGTTTCAGCAATATTGATAATAAGACTCCTAAGTTTGCAATTTCTATATATAGACAATATCGTAAAAAAGGTATAGATACAGTTTTGATGAAAGTGATGATATTACTATTAAATGAGAAAGGATATGAAAAAGTATCTTTAGCAGTTCAAAAATATAATTACGCTGTTAGAGTTTATACGTCGATCGGTTTTAAAGTTGCTAAAGAGTTAGAAGAAGATTTTTAATGGTTTGTAAATTAAAATAGTAGTAGAGCAAGATATTGTACATTACAATTGAGAGTAGAACGGAATTGATCTCAAACTTAAGTAGAGCAAACAGTTTACAAAACTATATAAAGTCATAAAAAATGGAATTGATCTCAAACTTAAGTAGAGCAAACAGTTTACAAAAATATATAAAGTCGCAAAGAATAGAATTGATCTCAAATTTAAGCAGAGCAAAGTAATTTACAAAAATATATAAAGTCGCAAAAGAACGGAATTGATCTCAAACTTAAGTAGAGCAAACAGTTTACAAAAATATATAAAGTTGCAAAGAATAGAATTGATCTCAAACTTAAGTAGAGCAAACAGTTTACAAAAATATATAAAGTCGC
>CAMQYS010000051.1 GCA_947039395.1 uncultured Deferribacteraceae bacterium
ACCTATCGAGCATATAGATAAAACTGAAACCATTTTCTGGAATTTATAAAGATTGTAGAGTGTTGCGAGCTTATTTTACCTATCGAGCATATAGATAAAACTGAAACCATTTTCTGGAATTTATAAAGATTGCAGAGTGTTACGAGCTTACTTTATCTATCGAGTTCATAGACAAAATCGAAACCATCTTCAGGTTCGCCGACAGTATAACCTAACAATTTTGTAGCTTTCTCTTTAAATAAATCAAACCATTTATCCCATTCTTCTTTTGACATTTGAGCATGAAATTGTAATCCACTTGGTTCAACTGATGCTTCAATAAATTTAGCTGTATCTCCCGTGTTATCCCATAAAGGACAACCATCAACAAACTTCCCCCAATAAGGCATATCAGGATATATAGCAACTATTTTATCCCATATATCATCTGGCAGTGAGTAATGAATATTTAAATTAGCCTGATGTATCTCCATTTTATTCTCCAACTATATATTGATTTTGTAATTGCTCTAAGGTTACAACTAATCAGTAAAAGTACCTTTATAACTTATATTATAAATTATTAAAATACAGTTGTCAAGAAAACACAAAACTTGGTTACTACTACAAATTTCATCATAGATCTAAATATATCCTATAGATATATGATATATAACGATATTATTTAACTGTATGATCTTTACCAAAGATGAGGATGAAAATATGTATCATTATTAATTCCTGTGATACTCTTATTAAGGTTTGATTTTTTAATATTGTATTGGAGGATATTTTTTATGAAGTTATTTAAAGTGTTTTTCTTTATCGTACTGTTATCATCGCCGTCGTATGCCCGTATGTTGATAGGTGGTACTACATCTGGAATGGTTGGAGTTTCAGATGGAGGAGGAGGTGGAGGATTATTATTAGGTTATGTGAACGAAGATACTGGGTTTGAGGTAATTAATTATTTAGAAATCATGGGTAGTCGTTCTGTAAACTTAGGAAATTATATATCTGTTGATCCAACATCAAGTTTTGTTGGTTTACAGGATAAGATCACTATTGGTAGACGTTTTTATATAACTCAAACATTTGCTGTAAGTGGCTATGCATATATTTCTATCGCTGGTTTATACGGTGGTGAAGGACAGTTTCCTGAACTAGGTTCTAAAGGAACTCTTGTTAATGTTGAGTTTGGAAGTGGTGGTGGAATAGCTTTAACACTTGGTAAAGTAATGGGATTTTATGCAGAAGTTGGTGGAGTAAGTTCTAACTATATGTACGGTGGAAGTTCTTTAGACGAAGGTAATTACGGTGGAGTTAGAATTACTATGGGATTTAGAGCTGGAGAGATTTAATAGTTACCATACATATACATGTTATTATATATGGTAATAACTTTTTTATAGAGCATTGTATCAACTTGATAGATTATAGTAGTAATTATTTACAACAAAATTATATGGGATATTGAGTAGATATTTTTTATCGTACCATTCCATATTATAAAAACCTATACTATCCGATTTTTTAAAGTCGTTTCAAATATTTTTTTAAACTTTTAATGGAACCTTTTATTTACAAATTATAACTTAGACGATATGCTATATTATTAATTGCAAAGGAGAGTAAAAGGCTGATGTGTGAAGAGTGTTATAGCGATGATTCTAGAATAACTCCTCTAACCAACCCATTATATTGCTTACTAAATCACACACAATATATTTGTGGAACTTGTGGACGTTGTATATGTATTGAGCGTGATATAAAACGTAATCTATGGAGATGGAGTTTTCCGTTTAAATCAGTACAAAATTCGAAATTATACTTACGAACAGCAAACTATAGCATGAAAAGATCTTGCAATATTTATGAGGTGATAAACAACAAGGGGAGAGTGTTTTATAAGATTTTTCCTGATATTGAAAAGCTACAATATTTTATAAAAAAGAATGATTGTAAAAATGGTAGTAAGGTGGATACTCTGTTTTCGGTTGATGAATATAAAGAATTTCCATTTACTCAAATCAGGAAACTGAATTTAGAAGAAGCTGAACAATATATGTTAGAGAGATGCTCAAAATAGTAAGCTATGAAATGGTTTTTGTTTACACTTTCAAGGAGGTAAGTTAAACGGTATTTTACTAGTTTTTGTTTAGCTATTAGACATAAGTAATCTATATCAAAATATTTTAGATTTTTCAACTTATCCACTCTAGATTTTTTAAATAAAAGTAACTAAGTTAAACTGAATTAAAGTTTACTCATAAATCATTGTTTTTATATGTTCAAATGGGTGTTCGTGATCATGCGGATCACCGTTTAGTCCACCGACAAATCTATAAGCCATAAATAGGCATAGTATAGCGATAATGATATTAACTATTTTCCATACCTTAGGTTCACTAAGTTTTTTAGCGAAGAACCTTCCGAGTAACCCTAAGAACACATACCAAGTAAACGCTCCTACTGCTGCTCCTGCGAAGAACTCCCACTGATGAGGATAGTTACTTATAGCTAAACTTCCCATTAATGTCATATCAACGACAACATGAGGATTAAGATATCCAAAACCTAAAGCTAGCACAACGATTGATAGTGGTTTTAACTTATTATTTGTTTCTTCAATCTCCAGCATATCGGTATTACGAATAGCTGAAACAATTGATTTGATAGCGTAAACAATCAGAAACAGTGCGCCTGCTATAGTTATAATTTTTGATGCTTTAGGAAAAATATTAAGTAGTGCTCCCATTCCAGCAGTACCTGCAAATAAAAGAGATGATTCAACTAATGTTAATGTTAAGATTGCTATTATAACATGTTCTCTTTTTATGCTTTGACGTAAGATAAATGCATTTTGCATTCCTATTGTAACGATTAAAGTTAATTCTATTAAAAAACCATAAATAAAGTAGTTTAAAATATTCACATACCCTTCCTTAATATAAAGTAATTATTATATTTATGTTATAAGTATTATAACATAAGATATCGATTTATTAAAGAGTATTATTTTTTAAATGGTTATTGTATTTTTTTTATTGAAGTGTTACTATTGATATATACCTAGATAATTATACTAAGGGAGGAAGATAGTAGTGTTTCCTTTAAAAAACCTTGCAAAAACAGAAGGCTTGCCTTTTTTTACATATATGCTTGTAGCTATGAATGTAATAATATTTTTTTATATACGAATAAATATATCATCTAACTTATATCTCTTAGATTTTGGACTTATTCCGAATAAATTAGGTGTCCCATTTGATGTGATCCCTATATGGGAGATGATATACCCATTTTTTACCTATCAATTTTTACATAGTGGTTATTTTCATCTTTTCTTTAACATATATTTTATATATATTTTTGGTGGAGCAGTAGAGAGTAGAATCGGACATTGTAGATTTATGTTACTATATATATTTTTTGGAATAGTTGCAGGAGTTGCACAAGTTATGTCAGATATAGGTTCAGGTTTCCCTATAATAGGTGCATCAGGAGCGGTAGCTGGTGTTCTTGGTTTATATTTAATTTTGTATCCTAGAGAAAAAATTAAAACATTATTTATCGTTGTGATATTTGTTTTTATAAGAGATATTCCAGCTATGGTATTTATATTTGGATGGCTTACAATTCAGTTAGTGATACTATTTTTTGATAGAGGTGGATTAAATATCGCAGTATACGCTCATCTTGGAGGGTTTGCTATCGGTATTATAGTTGCAATTTTCATCAGAGTTTTAGACTTTTTCTCTGATACAGAAAGAGATATTACAGAGTCGTTACAATCGGAGTAGATTATGTGTTTAGGATTTCCAGGAAAGGTTGAGAGAATAGATGAGTTGACAGTAGATGTAGATATCGCAGGTACAAAACGTAATGTATCTAGGATATTTATAGCTGAAGAGTTGAATATAGGTGATTGGGTTATGGTTCATGCAGGTTTTGCTATGTCTAAAATGGATGAAACTGAAGCTAAAGAAACTCTTGATTTTCTTATATCAGTAGCAAGTGAAGAAGAAAGCTGTGAAGAAGAGTATTATAAAAAGTTAGAGAGTAATAGAGATAAAGATAGTAGCAATCATGAGTGTGGTTGTAATAAAGATAGCAGTAGTGGTAAAGATAGCAGTCATGATAGTAGTATTAATAAAGGAAGTTGTTGTGGCAACAGTGGTTGTTGTAGTACTAAAAAATAATTTCAAGTACAGTTAGATACTGTCATTGGTATAAAATGAATGAATTAATAAATAGTGCCTCTAAAAAAGAGCATATTGATAAGTTGTTGAAGCAGATTATAGTTAAGAGTGGTAGTAACAGATATCGTATCATGGAGATATGTGGTACTCATACAGTCTCTATATCTAGAACGGGTTTAAGATCTATATTACCTAAAAATATAGAGTTGATATCAGGTCCTGGTTGTCCTGTTTGTGTCACATCACAAGGTGAGATAGATTTAATTTTTGATCTTATATCTAAAGGTTTATCTATTATCACATTTGGAGATCTATTAAGAATTCCTTCATCAAAGAGAGAAAATCTATTAAACGCAAGATCAGAGGGAGCGGATATAAATATTATTTACTCTCCTCTTGATGCGATCAAGATCGCTAAAAACAATATCAATAAAGAGTATGTATTTGTAGCAGTCGGTTTTGAAACTACAGCTCCGATAATCGCAGCGTTAATTAAAGAGATCGCAGTTAGTGATATAGATAATCTATCAGTACTCTCATTATGTAAAACTATGCCAGAGGCGATTAAGTTTATATTATCAGATGAAGATTTATTAATTGATGGTTTTCTAGCACCTGGACATGTAACACTTGTAACAGGCACATCTTTATATAATGATATAATTGAGAGTGATCGAGCTGTTGTTGTAGCAGGATTTGAACCGATTGAGATATTGAGAGCTATCGACTCTATTATAGACCAAATTAATAGTAAAGAGTATGTGATTGACAATAAATATAAGCATGTTGTATCAGGTAAACGTAATGATATAGCTATTAAGATGATAGATGATGTTTTTGAACAATCTGTATCGGTATGGCGAGGTATCGGCAGTTTAGAGAGTAGTGGATTAAAGATACGAGATATTTATGGTAACTATAACGCTTTAGAGAAGTATAGCTTATCTTATAATGAGAAAGAGGAGATTAAAGGTTGTAAATGTGGTGCAGTGCTTACAGGTAAGATATCTCCGTTAAAGTGTCCACTTTTTGGCAATATTTGTACTGTTGATAATCCTATAGGTCCTTGTATGGTATCATCAGAGGGGACATGTTTTGCGTACTATCAATATGAAAGGTTATCGTTATGAGTAGAGAGAAAGTAGTTTCATTATCGGTTGGTTCAGGTGGCAAGCAAATGCAGGATTTTATTGAAGAGATTATCCATACTAAGTTTTCTAATGATATATTATTGCAATCATCTGACTCTGCAATATTAGATATTTCACACGGTATAGAAAGTGGTAAATTGGCATTTACTACAGATTCATTTATCGTTCAGCCAGAATTTTTTAATGGTGGTGATATAGGTAAACTTTCAATTTGTGGAACTGTTAATGATTTAGCAGTATCAGGTGCTATACCTAAATATATATCTTTATCGCTTATAATTCCAGAGGGGTATAAGTACAATAATCTTGAGAGGATATTAAACTCTATACAAGAAGAGGTTGCTAAATCAGGTGTTAAGATTGTAACAGGTGATACGAAAGTAATGCCTATTGGTACTCTTGATTCTATACTGATAAATACCTCTGGAGTAGGTGAGGTTGTTAAAGATCTAACTCAATTTAGTAATATATCATTAGGGGATAATGTTATTGTAACATCAGATATAGCACGTCACTCTATGTCTATTATGTTGGCAAGAGATGAGTTTGGATTTGTAGGCGATATTGAAACAGATTCAGCATCGTTGAATAAGATGATGGAATTGATATACGGTTATGATATTAAGTTTGCAAGAGATGCGACTAGGGGCGGATTATCGACTGTATTAAATGAGATAACTTCGAAGATTGATTTTGGTATAAATATACATGAAGATAAAATTCCAATCCGTAAAGATGTTGAGTCTTTATGTAAAACATTAGGTTTTGATCCTTTATCGCTCGCTAATGAGGGGGTTATAGTTCTGATTGTATCAGTAAGAGATACAAAAAAAGTTATTGATGTTTTACATAGTAACGAGTATGGTAGAAGAGCATCGGTTATAGGTGAAGTATCTACCTGTAATGGTGTTGTATTAAATACTTTTATTGGAGGAAGAAGGTATGTTGAAGTCCCGCATGGAGAAATTCTACCGCGTATCTGTTAAATTATTATTTGTTGCAGTTATGGCAGGGTTTATTTCGTTTTCATTAACGACTACTGCTAATGCAGGTGGAAAAAAGAGTAAGTCAGCAGCTAAGACTGGTGATATGGTTATGGCTGATAGTTGTACACAATGTCATAGTACAGGAAGAATTACCGCTAAAAAAGGACTTACTGTTAAAGCATGGAATACTATTATTGTAAATATGCAGAGTATGGGTGCTACTATATCTATCGAAGATAAGAGTACATTAGCAAACTATTTAGCTGAAAATTATAAGTAATACAAATGTATTGTTAGTTTTTTCAATAAAAATGAATGATAAAGTTATTTTAGGACAAATGCTCTAATAGATTAATAGTTAATATTATTTTAGAGTTATTTGTCCTAAACTGTAAAATGTATTGAGGTTTTCTGTAACAACTAATATAATATAGGTATATCAAGGTGATGATTGAAATTAATACCGATAAAAGATATTAATAAATTATTTGGTGATAAAAGAATAAATGATAAAATTAGCGTGGGATAAATATACTGATAGATTAATACCTGTTATCGTTCAAGATAGAGTATCTAAAACAGTTCTTATGCAAGCATATATAAGTGAAGAGGCGTTACGATTAACTTTAGAAACAGGTGATGCTCACTATTTTTCTCGTAGTAGAAATGAGATTTGGCGTAAAGGTGCTAGATCTGGTAACACTCAAAAGATTATTAAGGTTATTGTTGATTGTGATTGCGATTCATTACTGTATATAGTTGATCAAAAAGGAAATGCATGTCATACTGGTGAGTATAGCTGTTATTACACAGAAATTAAAAGTAGTGATTTGTAATAATTGTTAATAAATGATGATTATTATATTTTATTTATCAATTTAGTGTTACTCTATAATTAAATAGCAAACTTAAGTGGAGCGTATTCATGTCATCAAAGGATAATCTTTTAGTAGGTCTTGATATCGGTGCAAGAGCTATAAAAGTTTGTGAACTTTCGTCATCTAAAATAGGGTTTAATCTGACTAATTTATATGATGGTAAGTTGGACGATATATCGGTAGAGAACGGTACTATAATTGATTTCGGTGAGATTGTTGATGCGATAACAAAGATAAGGGAAACTGTTTTAATAGATAATTTTTCTATAGCAGTAGCATTAAAAGGTCCATCGACTATTTTGCGACGTGTTTATGCCTATACGGAAAAACCAGATGAACTTGAAGAAATATTTAGATGGATTGCAGATCAATATCTTCCTATAGATCCAGAGGAGTATAGTTTAGATTATACTATATTGCCAAAAATTGATAGATATAATCATGTTTCAGTTTTAGTAACTGGTGCAAAGAAAGAGACTATTGCAGATTTTGTATCACTTTTAGAATCATCAAAGGTTGATCTAAGAATGGTAGAACCAGAGTCGTTATCTTTAATTAGATTATATCGTGCATTAAATTTACCTAAAGTATCATCAGCGATTATCCATATAGGACATATCGGATCATTGATGATTTTTCTTCGTGATGGTGATTTTGATTTTTCAAAAGAGATATCTGTTGGTGGAGCGATTATAGCTGATGAGTTAAGTGATATGTTTAATATTTCTCAAGATGATGCAGAACGATATCGTCATAGACCACTTGGTGAAAGTAACGCTACAGAGATAGTTAATGCTCTTGAGGAGATTTATAATGATCATTTTATCTCTCATGTTGAAGAAGCATGTAAACTATATGAGATACGTAGTGGTAGAAATATTAATGCAATTTACCTATCAGGTGGTGGCGCTACAAGCTACGGTTTGAAAGAAGCTATCATGTCAGGTTTTTTAGTGAGTGTTGATTTCCTTGATCCATGGAAGTTGATAAGTTATTCAGAAAAATATAAATCTATAGTAGAGTCTGATGCACGATATACGTTTAATGTTTCTATAGGTTTAGCGCTATATGGATTAGTTTATTAATATGATTACTATAATGAGATCAACATATACATTAATATTTTCTTTAATGTTAAACAGTTTAGTTTATGCAAATAACGGATGTATAGTCAACGGACTAGATATAGAAAAAACTGATAAAAATGCTATAATGATAAGTATCAAAGATAACTCTAACTGTTTCAATTATAAGTTTATCAAAACAGGAGATGAGTTGTATAGTTTAACTGCTGATGATATGACAGCCAATTTAAGTGATATAGATATTGATGCTTACTCAAGATCGAAGATATCTGCTATTATACCTAGGGAGAGAGCGATTTATTTTAGGTTAAATTTTGATCCAAAGATAACTTCTAAAATTGTAGATGGACTTACTTATATTTCTTTTCTTCCGCCTAAGAGCTTAATAATTATTGACAATAATCCGATTAACATGATAGAGAAGATAGATTGTAAACGTTCAATCGGTATTATTGATATTTCAACAACTGCACCAATTTCTTTTGATTATGGGGTGATTAAAGATAATTTACAGTATGTAGATATAGGTGATGCATATATATCAGATAAAACAGAGATAATAGGTAGTTGTAAAGATGATATGACATACTCATATCTATCATATCCTTTAAGTGTACGATTTCTTATATCTAATTTAAATTATCTTAATAACATAGCATATTTATTAGAATCTAACCTGCTTACCTTTTCACAGTTAATAGAGAGTAACACGTTATATGTTACGAAGATTTCACAGGAAATTTTTGATAATAGAACAGTTTTAAATATCGGTTTATCATCAGGAGAGGTTACAGCGATTATAAAGAAATCAGATAGAGAGTTTTTGATAGAGATAAATGAGAACACATCATCAATAGGTAACTTATCTTATCAACGTAGATTTACCACAGGTGCAGTACGTTCAATCGGTAGACAGAATGTTGGGAAAAAGGATAGGTTTGTTGTAAGGATTGATAGTGGTAATAATATAAATATTATCAATAACAATAATGGTTTTACAGTAGAGACGTTTAAGGATACGCAAGTTGAAGATAACTTTTCTACAGTAGATAATCAAGTAATTGATGGTGTTAAAGTTGAAGATAACTCATCTGTATATAGATAAGAAAGTAATAATTGGACAGAGTGAAAAAAATGAATAATAAAAACAATAAAAGTGATAAAGTGACTAAAAGTAATAAAATTACTAAAAGTGATAAAGTTGCTAAAAATGATAAAGTTGCTAAAAGTGATAAAGTTGCTAAAAGTGATAAAATTACTAAAAGTGATAAAGTTGTTAAAAGTGATAAAGTGACTAAAAGTGATAAAGTTGTTAAAAGTGATAAAGTGACTAAAAGTGATAAAGTGACTAAAAGTGATAAAGTTGTTAAAAGTGATAAAGTTGCTAAAAATGATAAAGTTGTTAAAAGTGATAAAGTGACTAAAAGTGATAAAGTTGTTAAAAGT
>CAMQYS010000052.1 GCA_947039395.1 uncultured Deferribacteraceae bacterium
TCATATCTTCCAATAATGGGAGTAATGATTTCAATTTCATAAATGGTATCTTAATTTGTTATTTGAATATAATAGATAGGAATTGATAAAAAATATCTCTTTAGCTGAACTCTCTTGATCTAAAGTTTCTCCTTTAGCTGTGCAATAAGTTTACGCATTGTATCAAAATCTTCTGGCGTATAATTATCATAGACGCTTTTCATATCTTCCAATAATGGGAGTAATGATTTCAATTTCATAAATGGTATCTTAATCGGATCATACTCTATAAGCAAACTACCAGTAACTTCGTTTCTTTCCATATAGGTTATAGCCTTAATAGATGAAAGAGTAAATATAATCTCATCCGTTATGACTTTATCTTTAAACATTTTAGACTTTAATCTTACTCGTCCATCAAAAAATGAAGAGATCATATTATTTACTCTCCTTTATCTAACAATTTTCTTGATGACCATGCACTAATTCCAACTGTTGATAAATTATGTAATACCGCAGCTTTTGCTGGCGTCAATATAGCTGTTAAACCTGCAAATATAAGAAATGAATTAACTCCGATAATCATCTTATTTGCTGTACTTATACGTTTTAATAATCTACTACCAAGTCGTCTTGTATGAATAAGATCATTTAACCCTTCATCAGATAATATAATATCAGCAGAATCTGTTGCCATTCCTGAAGAGTTATACATCGCAATTCCCGTATCTGCTGATGATAACGCAGGAGCATCATTAATCCCATCGCCTACCATAAGAATTTTACCAAACTTACGCATACTCTCAAGATATACTACCTTCTCGCTAGGTAACACCTCTGATTTACAGATATCTGCTCCAACCTTTGTTGCAATATTCTCTGCTGATCTACGATTATCACCTGTAAGAATAGCTACACGCTCTATACCGTCAGCTTTCAACCTTTCAATAACCTGTCTAGCCTCTGGACGAACTGTATCCTCTATCGCTATAATACCCATTAATGATAAGTTTTTAGCTAAATATAAGATCGAATATCCTAAATCTATAAACTCATTTATCTTTGATATCTCATTAACAGATATCTCTATTTTATTATCATCAAGTACAAAATGTGCAGATCCGATAAGTAATCTATCACCGTTGATTGATGATTTCAAACCATGCGCTACTACAAGCTCTACTTTTGCATGCTCTTCAACATGCTCTATTCCATCTTCTTGACATCGTACAACTACAGCTTCTGCTAACGGATGAGGAAAATGTTCCTCTAAGCACGCAGCAGTCTTTAGAACCTCTTCTGGTGTGTAGTCATTAAACCCGATAATATCTTTAACTTTTGGTGATGCTAATGTCAATGTACCTGTTTTATCGAAGATTATCGTTTCCGTATGGGCTGCATTCTCTAAAAACTTACCACCCTTAATAATTATCCCACGTGTTGCAGCTTCTCGTATAGCAGATAAAACCGCAACTGGTGCAACTAACTTCATAGCACATGAATAATCTACCATCAAGGTAGCTGATACTTTTCTTATATCTCTAGTAAAGAAATATGTTAAAAATGCAAGCATAAAGCTATATTTTACCAGTTTACCTGCAACTCTCTCTGATCGCTTCTCTATCTGCGATTTTAATAGTTGAGAGTTCTCTATCATTTTAGATATCTTACCAGTTTGAGTATCGTTACCTTTTGCAACAACCTTAACTAATACTTCACCATCATCAACAAAACTACCTGCATATACATTAATCCCTTCATAAATATGAACAGAAAGAAACTCGCCTGTCATCGCAGATTGATTAACAGATGCATTACCAGAGATAACAACACCATCAACAGGAATAGTATAGCCTGCACGCAAAATAGCAATATCACCTATCTTTACAGAATCTGATGGCACTGTAATCTCTTCATTATCTATAACCAACTGAACAGAATCTGTATGTGCCATAAGTGCTGCTGAAAGATTTTCATATGATTTTTTACGTGTATGACGCTCTAATGTATCACTAATATTTAATAGTAGTCCGATATTTCCTGCTGAATTATAATCTCTAGTATACAACGCCATTGATATCGCAGCTGCATCAAGCGTTTCTGCATTCATTTCGCTACTACCTAAAACAGTTTTAAGACCTTTAAATATTCTTGGAATAGAGTTGAACAGTAACAACGCTGTGCGAATAGGAAATGGAAGTAATCGTCTTGAAAAATGAGCGATAATAAGAGTTGATATAGATTTAAATAAACTAATATCCTCTCTCTCTTCACTAATATGATCTAATAACTCTTGATCATTTAGATACTCATCATCCATAGCAACAACATATGATAATATCTGCTTCTCTGATACACCTTCATAATACATAAGAATGCTACCAGTTCTATGATTTATATCAACAGAAACTACCCCCTCTTGAAAAGAGAGTAATTCTTGTGCTAATATCATCTGTTTAATAGAGTACTCAGATTTATTATACATTAACCGAATGCGATTAGGAAGTCGATGAGATATTGCTATATTCATAAATAACTATTATATTTTATAAAATTTTTAACTACTTTAAACTTATTAACATTAATATTGATTTTATGCCTTCTTAGCTTTATTAGCATGTTTTGCTTCTTCAACTATATCTGATGCATCTTCTTTGATTGACTCAACTAATGTTGCAGCATCTTCTTTTAACTGTAATCCCTTGCCTATTACTTTTGCTAATGCTTTTCTACCATTTTGTGATCTAAGTGTATAAACTGTAGCTCCACCTATAGCCACTCCTATCAAAAACATACCTATTCTTCCACCAAAAAACATAATAATACCCCCTACAGTTAAATTTACGTTAAATTAGTATTAACAGTATGGTATCAAATTATCATATTCGTTACTTGTTGTCAATATTATCACTATATTCTAATGATAATATTTACTATATATATGATTTTATGTGAGATCAATTATGATTTATTAGGTTTTTAGATACTTATATCTTTACAATCAATCCTTTACTTTCTAGCTGTTTTGCTATACCGATCAACTTTGAAATCGGAAGTTTTGAATTTATAATATTATTGATATCAATCAAATCCATACTACCATCTGTGTACGCTAAAAAATTCATCATATCAACAGTGAAAAGAGCTGAGTTTTTATAGCTGATATCTGGATATAACCCATGCTTACTCATATGTGGTTCACAACATTGAGTCGCTTTATAGTAGTAATTATTTTCAAGTGCATTAATTATATTTTGATATAGTTGATACGATGTAAATAATCCATCTGCTGATATTACATCAAGATTATCGTCCGATGTATGATACTCTGGATAACTACCGTATTTTGATCTTGTAACACTGCAAACTGGAAGTGCTACATTCGGTGAATTATACTGTCTCTCATCGCTTCCTCTATCTAAATATGAGTAGTAAGAGATTTTTGCCTCATCACTATCTTCAACTTCTGATAATATTTTTAAAGCTATCTTATCTGCAAGCGTATCGCCTTTAATCAAAATCTCGCCGTACGACATACTACCATCTTTTAGATCGCTATCAATATTACTTCATATTCATCATCAGTTAAAAGCATACGATTTAAAATAATTCCATACAGCTTATAAAAATCGTTTAATATCTGTTTGTTCACATAATTAAAACCTTAAACAGAAACTAAATCAATACAGTTAAGTATAGTTATCAAAACTATTTAACACACTACCCCTCTTCATATAATTGACACCTCTGCAACACTAAATAAACGTTATTTTGTCAATCAAATAATGCACATGAAATAATAGTACTGCGATATATTAAATTGATTGAACAAACCTAGCTATCTATAAAAAATAATTATAAATATCTTTATTTATGTATAAATTAATATATACTAAGGATAAACTTATGATAATTTGATAATTAAATATCAACTGCTGTATAGTTAAATATTAATAATTAAATGCATTTATACATAACAATGAAAATCTAGAGGTATAATAGAGATGGCAAAACTATGCAAGACTAAAAACGATTTAGAGATCAAATTATCACAATATAAACGATCATACTTGAAGACAGTACTTATCAAAATATTGATAATGCCTGTGCTTCCTTCAATCACAATATTATACATGAAACTGGTTGCAGGGACAGTTGAAAACTTCTTTTTTCATGCTCTATTCTTTGTCGTTATAGTAGTTATGTTTGGATATATCATACATTGGAACCCATTCAATTTAGATAAAAAAGAAGCAGCGATGATTAAGCATGGAGTACAAGGTGAAAGATTTCTGACTGACATGCTCGTGAAATATCTTCCTAAAAATTATTACGTATTAAGAAATATTGTTATCTCATCTCCTAGCTCTAAAGCTGAAATAGATATCATTGTTGTAGGCGAAACAGGAGTGTTTATTATTGAGATAAAAAACTGGATAGGAGAGATTAAAGGCGATCTTTACGATCAGAACTGGACACAGATAAAACGACGTGGATATCGTTATCCTAAAGCGTATCATAGCACATTGCATAACCCTGTAAAACAAGTTAAAAGACAGTTGCGTTGTATGATAAGCTATCTCAACAATAACAGTATAAGTTGTTGGATAGAAGCATCTGTTTTCTTCTCTAGCGGAATGGTCTCAGTTGAGGTTACTGGTGAAAGTAATGTGCCTATCTTTTCAACACAACATCAAGGAGTTCAAAACCTCGTAACGTTAATTACAACTAATAATAAATCAAAAATAGATACAATTAAAATAGATAAGATAGTAACATTATTCGTATCTAATAATCAGTAACACAATAAGTAAATATAAAAGGTTGTAACTTTTTTGCCGTAATTCATAGCTAAATCTATAAATTAATATAAACAATATTATGCTAGTTTATCAAGTAGTTAAATAATATTATTTAACTTATATACTATATAAAAATAGTGATAAATAAAAATCAATTATATCTATAACCTTATAAGTTGTTTTTATATAATAACCTATGTTGAAAAGTTAATTATATTATCTTGCACGATATTCTTTTATAAATTATAAATCTTGTTCATATAAATTCTCTTAATAAAAAAGCCACCCTAAATATAATTATTTAAGATGGCTTTCTAAATCAATTTTTACTCTATATACTCTAACTTCATACTCTAAGACTTATTTTTGAAAAGTCCTGGATGTTTCTTCTTCGCATGCTCGATTGTATCTGTACCAGTTTTAAATATAGCCTTATAACCAGCACTGTTAATCGGATGTACAGCAAGATAGATATGTATGATAAGAAATATTAACATAGCAACATATCCAGCAAGGTGTAACGTTCTTAATATTGCTGCAAAATCAGGATTTAAACTTGTTCTAACACTTAATAGAACTCCTGAAACTAACATTAATATACATAAACCAGCAACACCCCATACAACAAGCATCTGAAAAATATTATATTTACCCATCTTTTTAGGATACTTTAAATCAATGTATACTGTTTTACTATCTATAACCCCATCTTTAATATATTGCATCCAAGTTTCATCAGCATCCTTATGAGGTGTAGCGTCCCACTTAAAAATCTTAGGTAACATAGACATTATAAAAGGAATAGAAATAATAATCCACACAACACCGATACCTCTATGAACTATTCTACATACCTGTATACCTGTATGAATAATCTGATCTGTTGCACTTATCCCAGAAAAAACCGAAAACGGTATTCCAAACAGATATGCTAACCATGAAAACGTTGGAGAAACAAGTGGCGTTCCTGTTATAATTAAAAACATTATCACATGTATAATATGTTTATGATACCATATTTGCATATTTGAGAATAATCTTATTTCATTTGTATTATCACTACTCATTATTTCTCCTCCTTGTTGTTAAATGGTGAGTTTTCACGATTTTTCTTCCAATGCCTTGCATGTAACCCAACAACAGCTAATGTCGCAGCACCAGCTATAACTCCACCAACTTTAATAACATCACGCGCAGTTGCAGTAAAGCTTCTAGGCGACTTAGGTATTAGATACTCATCTTGATTTTCAACAGGTGCAATAGTGATATATTGTAACGTTCCAACCTGTGAATTTATTTCATCTATCCCGTAAGCTATAAATGGTTTATCAAATATCTTAGTGTAGTTTTCAACACGTTTTTGTGCCTCTGCTTTTACATAATCTTCATCACCAGAAAAGATTGCAACTGAAGGACAAGCTACATCACAAGCAGTTCTAAGTCCTGCATCTAATCTATCGTAACATAAAATACATTTATAAGATCTACCTGTTTCTGGAGAGTATTGAGGGATATCGTAAGGACAAGCATCTCTACATGCTTGACATCCAACACAAAGATCTTCATCTATTACAACAGCACCACTATCTTTTTTTGTTATAGCCTTAGTAGGACAAATTTCAAGACACTGCGGAATACTACAATGCTTGCAATGCTTTAATGCAGTCACAGCTAAAACATTCGGAAAAGTTCCTGTCTCTGAATAAACAGGTGTAATATAGTTGTAGTAATCTAACTTTTCTGATACTGATTTCTCTATATTATAGTTCTTATCACGTTGAAGCCTAACACGATTCTCGGTAGAACATCCAATCGCACAACTAAAACATTTAAGGCATGCTTGAGAGTCGAAACATACCATCTTTTTTTTGCTCTGATTTTGCATTAATTAGCCCTCCTTACCTTAACGATAAAATCCTGTGATGAAGCTGACCCCTCAACAGGAGCAAAAATATGTGTTGCCACATGGTTAGGATTAAATCCGATTTTTGATGCTACAGAGAGCTTACTACTCATTTTATCAAAGTATCCAGTCCCTACTCCGTAGAATGAAAATAATGATGCTGGATTAACAGTATCTGTTAATACTACTCTTGCCTTCGTTACCATTGAAGGACGATCAATATTGTAAATCTCTACAATATCGTTAGATGTTAAACCTAATCTCTCACCCTTCTCTCTATTCATAAATACTGCATCGTAATCTAACATAGAACCTATCATTGATAATAAAATATTATTTCGTGTTTGAGCACCCGTAAATGAAGATAATGGATGAAATCCTGTAATTGGAATAAACTCATCGTAATCTAAAGTTTCCTTTTTTGTCATCCAATAAGGTGATGCCCAAGTTATTAATGGAGTAAAATATTTTGCATCATCGTATCTTTTCTCTTTCAATAATTTATCGTGCCACTTCGACATAAATAGAGAGTATATCTCAAGCTTTCCTGTAGCCGTATTTTTAGCCTTAGGTATAACTTTTGCAGAATCACCACACCAAATACCATTAGAGTATAATGTACTAACATTGAAATTCGCTTTCTCATTAGCGTTCATACCTGTAATGTTATCTAATCCAAATTGAGTAATATAATCTACCCCACCTTTACTAAACTCTCCAAAATATTTTTCATACTCAGTTGGTGTAAAGATACGTTGTCCTAGTTGTTCTATAATCCAGTATCCGTTTTTAGACTGATACATAGGCTCTACCGCTTGTTGATGAAGTGCTATTACTGGAAAAGTTGCTTTATATGATGTAATAGGTGGTTCACTTCTCTCCATAAATGTTGTATCTGGAAGGATCACATCTGCATACATCGTTGTTTCATTCCAATAAGGAGAGATACATAAAATCATCTCCATCTTAGTTAATGCAGTAGCCATATCTGCACCGCCACCGCCACCTATACAGTTTAAGCCATTAATAAATGCAAACTTCATTTTATACGGCTTTTCCTCTAAAACAGCTTTAGGAAATAAACGTCTCATCTGTGTTAGCTTTATTAACTCAAACCCTGGAACATTCTCTTTATAATATTTATCTACCTGTTCAACACCTTCAATCTTAGGTGCAGAAAATGGCGATTTCATTTTAACTGTTCGCCCATATATTAATCCACCTTTTCTGCCATAAACACCAAGTAATCCATTAACTACTGCAATAAGATGTTTCTCTTGAGTAGAATTATAATATCTTGTTGCACGGTATCCTCTTTCTAAGAAACATGCTGGTTTAGTATCATTAAGATCTTTTGCTAATTTTTTTATCTGTTCAACAGAGATACCAGATTTCTCTGCCATCTCTTCTACTGTGTAATCTTTTGTAGAGTCGATAAGCATCTGTAAGCCTGTCTTAACAGCTACCCCATTAATATTGTATTCACCTAATATTGCTGGTTGAGTTGAAAGCGATTTCATTACAAAATCTTGAGCGACTTCATCATATACCATATAATCTTTCGGACTATAATCTTCGCTATCACTACCTGATATACGGTACGGTTGAAATGTATCTAAATTAACTAACATATCTGAATTTGTATATTTAATAAGATACCCTTCATCGTAATATTTATTATCAAATATTTCTTTAGTTAAACCCATTAATAGATATACATCACCACCTGGTATTACCGGTAACCATTCTGTATCAGTTTCACCTGTACCCGCTGCTTTACGTGGATCTATTAACACAGTTTTTAAGCCATTTTTACGCCCTCTACCGTAGGCTGCTCCCCATGGAAATGCTACTAAACCTCCAGCTGGGTTTCTACTTATTAATACTGCTAATTTTGCATTTTCGTAATCACCCATAACTGCAGCATTACCAACACGTGTTTCTTTCCCACCTGTAAAGATTGACCCTAAACCTAACTCGTTTGCAGAAGCAAAACAACCATCAGCGTAACTAAATGTGTTCGGAGAACCGTAACATTTTATAAAGTAATCATCTAAACCTCTAGCTGCGTTAAACCTTTGCATATAAGCTACAGTATGAGCTTCGTTATTACCTCGTAACTCTTTTAGCTTAGTAGCAACCATATCTAACGCCTCATCCCATGATGCTTCTCTAAAATTACCTTCACCACGCTCACCCACTCTAATAAGTGGAGTTTTAATCCTATCTGGATTATAAAGAGCACCGATCGCTGCTTTACCTCGTCCACAGATAGCTGGATATGGTGAATTTGGGTTTGCTTCAAGACGAATTAATCTATCATCTCGTACATAACCAACCATCGGACAGAACTGAGCACACATTCTACAACATAAATAAACTTGTTTTTCAATACCAAAATCTGCTTTTGAGACGGCTGCTACTGCTTCTGAAACAAGAGCACCGTTATCTCCCATTCCAATCGTAGCAGTTGCTGCAACTGTTGACAGAGATGCTTTTACAAAATTTCTCCGTGTCAATTTCATTGATAACCCCCAGAATAATAAGATTGTTGTTACTTAATAATATATTCATCTATTTAATTAAAAAAATGATATCATATATTTTCAAAACAAGCAATAAGATATATTACAAAACATCGTTATATTAAATTACCTATATTTAACACATATTTAGAAAATAAAAAATACCAATAATATAAAAATATGTAAATAACTTCTAAAAATATACAATAATTTTATAACTATGTAATATAATTAAGACTAAAAAGGTCTTTTTATGCATCAACCTACTTTATTAGATTTTTTTCTACCATATAGATCTCTCTTTAAATCAAAAAACATGTAATTGATATTTTTAAAATGAATGGTTGTTTCTATTTAATCTAGGAGATTAATTTACTACTCTATGACAATAGGTATAGTTTATTAGGTATAGATATAGGTTGTTTACTACAAGAGTAGTTTCTGTTTAATCTAGGAGATTAATTTACTACTCTATGACAATAGGTATAGTTTATTAGGT
>CAMQYS010000053.1 GCA_947039395.1 uncultured Deferribacteraceae bacterium
TTGTTAATTTTAAGTTAATAAACTTTGCTCCATAATGTTTTAATTGTTTAAATTGTTTTACTAGCTATACTAAAAAGTTAGCTAGTAAAAGCATAATAAGGGAGTAAAAAAAGAGGTTCAAATTATATCTGTATTGCAGATATCTGTAACGTATAAATGTTATTTTATACTTTAGCCAACTTTAACATTTTCGCTAACTCTTTTTTCTCTTTTGCAGTTATTGTATGAACTTCATATTCAATATCAATAGTTTCACTAAATTTCATATCATGAGGAATAGGTTTAACGATAAACTCTTCATCTAAATTATCTGTAAATACGCCTAAGGTTATATAGATGTTTCTATCTTCATCAACTCTTATATTAGATATTATATCTCCATCGCCAACTTCACAATCGGTGCAATCGGTATCAATAATATTATTGATTACAAGGCTTTCTTTATCTAACTTAATTGTATCTAAACGCTCTTGTGCCTTAGTAAAATCGTATAGATGATAACACATCTTATTATCATGCATCCAACCTATAACTACTTTACTATCTGATATATATACCTCTTCTTTATGCTTAACAGTTATATCAAAATTTAAATTTATATTTTCTACTTTTATCATAATTAATATTCTCCTTTTTATTTTTTACCAATTGATTTTGTAAAGACGACAGTAGCCATCTGTGTCACCTGCAGTATAACCTAAGAAGTCAATGTTCATAGATATACCAGCTGGGTGATGAGCAAGCCCACCACCTGATATACCACCAACATTGTTTCTAGCACCCAGCCCACCACCAGCAATGTTACCAGTAGCACTAGTATGTTTATCTCCTCCATATAAACCACCACCACTGCTACTACCAGCTTGCCCACCACCAGCACCACCACCAACATTAGTACTCCAAGCACCAGCACCACCTGATCCGAATGGAAAACCTATCGTACCAGGTTTGCCACCAACACTACTTGATGTACCACCAGAACCACCGTAACCACCACCACCACCATTGGAGCTATAGTAACCACCACCACCAGCAGAACCACCACCACCAATCCAGCCAGCACCAGGCATATCAAAAACTTCAGAATTAACCTTTACAGTAGTAGATCCACCACCATTGGAACCAGAACCTTTTCCACCACTACCGATATAACAGTATGTACCTGCAACTAAATATCTGATAAAAAAACCGTAAGGCATAACGGTACTATGTGACGATAGCCCTCCACCTTTAACATCAAACCTGTACCAAGCATCTTCTGTTATTCTAAAACTTCTATTTGTATAGCCAGTTACAGAGAGTAGTTGTGTTGCAGATGTAGAGTAACTTGGCATACCAGCTCTTGGACTTGGTTTATCGTTAATAAACAGTGATTTTACTTTTAACGTATTAAAATCTGCATCGCCGTTACTTTTTCCTGTGCCACCTTTAGCTATTGGTAGAACTCCCTCTATATTTTCACCTGTTAAATGATGTCCATGAGTTAAATCAGCTTTTGTATTTACGATATTTGTATCTTCTTCATCTATATACTCTTTAATATCTACTTTATATCTTTCAAACTGATCTTGATTAACAACAAGCATATCGTTTATAAGAGTGATATCTACTTGATCGATATTAGATAGACTTGTGTTAACTGATATCGGAATATATTGCGGAATTGATTTATCTTGTACGATAGCTATAGCCATATCGGTTTTAGCTACAAGATAATATGCGTATAGATACTCTTTTGTATCTGCGTTTGAGATAGCATAAATTCCAACCTCTCTAACATCAAACTTCTTTACAACTTCATTATTAATAAATGTTGATGAGATGAAAAGTTGACTTTTACCCTTAATTGTTTCTTGATAAGGTTCAGCTATCTCTGTTTCAATTTTAACTTCTTTAAGTGCTGTTATATCATTCTCTAACTCTTCTAAGGTGTATGATCCATTACCTATTTTCATTTTAGAGAAATTAATAGAGGGGATTTCACCAGCAGTTAGTTTTAATATCTCTTCTTCAGCTTTCTTTGTTAATTTTAAGTTCATTCATTCTACTCCTTATGGTTTAAATTTTTTAACATAATACTTTTATGCACTCTTAAAGATGATCCTTGATAAGAAGTTGCATTAATTTCTATTGGAAAGTTTACCTGTCTTATTTACTTCTTGCAGGTTTATAGTAGTTCACTAACTCATTAATTTAGCCCTCCATTAAAAAGATTGTTAGGTTTATACAGCACATCAAACTTTGCCCAACGTTTCTTATTTATTAATATACAATTCTTTAACTCAAAACCTTTAAATCCATATTACTAAGATTTGTTGAACACCTTTCTCTCTGCCAGCCGATAAAGTTAATGTATAGGCATTAACAGTTCTGTGGCGGAACTCTTCGGCTATTTTTTCTCTTTGTAATTGTGTATGGCGTAATGTTATATTAATAAAAGTAAATTGCGTATATAAAGTGTTTTATAGTTTTATTTTCCTTATATTTAGATTAAGTTGCTTAAGTTTTTGAAAATGTTAGGTATATCAAAATTTATATAAAATAAATAAAGATAATTCTTAAACATACATTGAAAACAACTGTTTTTACCCACAAAAAAAAGCCTAGAATAATCTAGGCTAATTTTATTTAATATGATTTCATTTCATTCGATTCATTCGATATAATCTTACATCATACAGCTCTAACATAACGACAAGAAATCCTCTACAGTAAGCTGGCGATTGTTGTCAATATAACTTGTCTTCTAGGAGTATGATTCTTTAGGCTTTTAAGCCTGCTTTTAGTTTTAAGAAAGAGGTGTAATGTCTCTCTTAATCAATATAAATTACTAAACTCTTTACTTTTTAAATATCTAATCTCCTAGAGTGCAATAGATATATCATTATATTTATTTTACTGGGGTATTAAATGCAGATTATACGTAATAAAATAGAAGAAACCATTACGGAATTTCAAATAAATCGCACTCGTTTTTTTGAAGTATCAAAGTTTAAAATATGAAGAAATCATAGCAAAAATCGAAGAAACTTTTCTCTAAAAAAGAGGTGGTATCCATTGGGCAAATATGGGACACTTTAAATCTCATTACAACAATTTCACGCTTATAAATAGTATGAGTTGGCATCTTTCACTTTCAAAAGTTCTACTATCACCATTACACCCTATGTATGTTTTGTTTGAAGATACATATTGTAAATATTAGATATATGAGTGTTATATACCTGAATTTATTAAAATACTTAAAGAAATCCCTTTAATAGATGTTTATCTTGGATCAAAGAAATTCAACTGGCTTATCAGCGAAAATCACCATGTAAGTGTGATATTCATAGGAGATAAATTAAATGTTTCTGTATTTACAAAATAACCATAATCTTCGTTTCTTGACAAAAATTCTGACGCACGCTCTTTAGCAATAATTCGATCACCTTTATCAAAATGAACCTTAAAACAATAATCATAAGCGACTAGTTCTTCAAGCACTTTTTGTGAAGTTTTTTTGCCATATCCATATTCGCTATAAAAAGGATATATAGAATGCATCACACCCTTTGACACCACTGTTTCAACTGATTTAGAAAGCATATCTTTTATAATACTTTCACCTTTATCTTTATTATCCGAGAAAATTTCTCAATAATATCAAAATATTGATTTTTCATGTTAACTCCTTAAAATTAGCTTTGTTAATAAAAAACTGCCTTATTTTTTATTTAGTAATGCAAAAAGTTCATTTGCTTTTATTTGCACAGTAGTTTTTTTATTTAACTTAGAAAGTTCTAAAAGTCCATCAAAAATACTATCTTCTTTTGGTATTAGTCCTTTATCTATCGCTTCTTTCAAGTAAGGTGCATCTCTAATCGCACAATCTAAAATTCGATTAGTCCATTTTGGTACTTTATGCTCAGATATTGCAATTTCACTAGCCTTTTTTATACTTTCTGTCAATATTGGCCAAAAAACTGGTAATATCAATTTATTTTCTTCAAGTGGTCTAATAAGTTTACCAATATTAACTACAGGGCTTTTTAATAAAGTTATGACCGCATGTTTTATTGATACCTGATTAATATATCCCTCATCTATGGCATCTCTAAGTAGCCAGTTGATCGGATAGCTCATTTTATTACCATCATCTCGCGATACGAATCCTAAAATTACCGTGATAAGCGAAGAAGAAAGTAGTGTAGATTTGCAACTTAAATTATTATTATTTTTTGTTGCAAAATCTATTCTATGCTCGCCTACAACCATAGCATTTGTACTTTTATCAAAATGTAAGTAAACTTTTATACCATTATCATGAACTTCAACACCTAAATCAGAAATAGGTTTTTTATATGCTACACACTGAACTCCACTACTAAAATAACCATCATGAATTATGGTTAGAACTTGAAAAACATAATCTTTCTCGTTTGGAAGTATAAGCTCAAACATAAGACTTTTGTCAATACAGGAAAACACTGATATGGCAACGCCATCATCAATAAATTTTTTAAGGTTTTCATTCACTATCCAAACTGTATTAAAGTCATCTACTGTTATGCCTTTTGGGGGTTCTTTTTTTTCTGATACAAGTGGTAATTCTTTCATAATTTTTTGAGCGGTGCTTACAGCTGAAGAATTCCCCTTTTTTATAGATAGTTGATAAATCCCAGGCAAATCAAACTTAGTTTCTTTTACTAAATTTTTTGATACTGCAAGTTTTACTTCTGGCAAATATTTTAGAATTAACATTGCAAGGTCTCCTGTTCCTGCAATTATTCTAGCTTGTTTGAGCGACACTAAAATCAAGTCATCAAGAATACGCCAAATCACAGAAAGTAGTCCATCTTCAATAAATGGCTCTATAACTCTGGCAAATGCTGATAAATTAGATGGTGGTTTATCGTTCCAATCCATATCTAAAACATCAGCAACATTAGGACGTAAAAGCCCACGTTCCCAAGCCTCCATAACAGAAACCATTACATCATTTGCAGCACTTGGTGTAAGTGAACGTTGTGATGCGAAGAAATTTATAACTCCACCTTTTGGCAGTGCTTCTTTTCGGCGAGCTATTTGTCGCATAATAAGCCCTTGTTCAGGGCAAACTTCGTAATTATTAAAAATATCACCAAGTGCAATATCACCAAAAGTCGGAAATACAGAATAGATATCACTATAAGATCCTCTCCATCTTTCGGGAAACATTGATAAACTATTAGGTAGTTTTATTTTTGAAAAGCTTGCTGAAACCTTAGCATTTATCAGATGTATTGTCATATCTATTATAGGCTCGAAAAACGGGTCATTTAAATATCCTAAAATAATTTCAGAAACTTTTTGCTTGAGCTTTTTACCTGACTCTAAAACAACAAGAATATTTATTTCACTAAGCTGTTGTTCTAATTTTTCTGATGTAGTAGATAAATCAAGCCTTGTTAGAGCAAGTAATAAGTCTGCTTCTAAAACAGATATCCCAAGCTTTTTATACTCATTTAATCGACTAACTAAATCAGCCAAATTAATGCTTAAATCTTCCATACTTGGTGATGATAGTATACAAGGTATTTTAGATAGGTTAGAAATCACTGCATAATCTCTTGCATCTAAAAACCCTTTTATCATGGATTTGCTTGTATCACTGCCATAATCGAGAGGTTTGTTATTTACCCAAGAATTTATATAGCTTCCAGTCTTTATGCCACGCAAACTAATACGAGCTTCTTCTTTACTCTTATATGCTACAATAACAATGGCAGCTAAAAACTTCTCTGCTATAATATCATGCACATAAGCTGCTCTATTTTCTATTTCTATTGCCATATCTGTAAGTTCTTCTGGTGTGCATTCATTTATCACAAATTTCGGACAATTCCAAACAGGTGGGGTTTCTTTCCAAAGTCCTTGCACTTCTAATGCGTTGTCTATTATCATATCAGTAGTTAGTTGCCACTTGTCAATAATCTTCAAGGCAAGTTTTGATATAGATTTGTCAGTGTCATTTGTAAGCAGAAAAATCCAATCAGCCATGTCTTCTATATTTTCTGGCGAGTCACGCTCAAGTGCTGATTTTAGCACTAAAACTTTGGTGTTGTTTGCCTTTACAGCAAGTGATGCCATGAGTATTTCTGGTAAAAGTTCACTACTTGTATTTTTTATTAAAATAGGTGCTAGTTTTTTTGTTATTGGGCTCTCTCCAAGTGATAAAAGGGGAATTAATGACTGTAACTGATCAATAAATTGTTCATCGGGTGTTTTCAGAATATCTAAAAGTTCTATCAAAACTTTACGATCACCAGGTCTAATTGCTATATTTAAAGCAGAAAAGCAAAGTTTTATCGCCTTTTCTTTTGTCATGATTCCTTGTTCAACAGATACTCTCACGATATCACCTAATGGTCCTGTAAAAGGAGTATGTATAGAAAATGCAACTTCAATATGCTCTAAAAATCTCCTTTCTATCATTTCCAAACTAGGAAAATCTGTTTCACCATGAGTTGCTGCCTTTATATCTAATGCTGTTGCGGCATATACCACCCAATCTTTTATATATTCTACATTTTCCGGAACATCCAACTCAAGTCTATATACTAGCTCAACAGCTACTCTGCCAAAGAAAGAAGCATTATGTTCCCACGGTCTTCTTTTAGCAATGCAAGCGTAATTTATAAAATCATTAGCATATTTCTTCCCACGAGACGAAATAACTAAGTAATTAGCCTCCCAATGTTTTCTTGGTAAAATATTTACCGCTCTCCTAGCATCTACCCCTAAACATACTGCAAATAATGCCAGTTCTGATTCTAAAACATCAATATTCGACACCCATGAAAATGTGATTTTATCAATACTTCTAACATCTCTCAAGTCACCACTTTTCAACCCCGCTAAAGCAATTTTTTTTTGCTCTGGTGTTCCCAATGGTAAATCCAATACATTTTCTGACGTTACACCTTCCCAACCAAGAATTTTAAAAATTTCTACTGCTTGTTGTAACTTGTTACTCATTTTTTATCCCTCCAAAGCTCAACTGCTAAAATATGTTTACAAGGACCTCTACTATTTTGATGACTTAAATACCATTTGCAAGTGCATTTACGTGTATTTTCGTCAGCTGAGTATATCACTCGATAGTCGTTATCAAGAGAATGAACCATAAATTGATTTTCCGAGATATATTCAACGTTTTGTGTTTCAACCAGCCTTTGTGCTGATATTAAACGTGGGTTGTCTTTTAAAACTCTATCAGGGTCATGTGGCAATTCTCTGTGGAAATAACTATTTTCAAACATATCAAATCCGAGTTTTCCAGATACTGCAAGTACAGCTAACGCATTTTCTAAGCTCTTTTTATCAAGATTTATTTTATTAGTAGCTACCACTGAGTTAAACGATAAATTTGTTAAAATTCTGTCAGCATCGTCTAATACTTCTTGCTGTGCTAAAGATGAAAGAAGTGCACCTTCTCCTGAATATCCTTGGTAGCTTTTTGCTGTAAGGGTTATTGTAATTCTTGCATTTGAAAGACTTACTTCTATTGCAACACCTTCCTTAGTATCCTCACTTGTTGGCGCATAAAATGAAATTGACTTTACATCAGTCATCACTCGTTTTAAAGCGCTTAATCTATGAATACCTGATATAAACACAGAATTTTTGCTATAATGAGGTAATATTTTTATACCAGATGGTGAATATGTAAGAAAACCAGACTGTTCTTTACTAGTTGCTGATGGAAGTTTTGCAATAAATTGTTTTGCTAATATACCTTTCACCGAGAATGCAAACAGCATTTTTTTATGTATGCCAGCAGTGTTTCCAAGTGCTCTAATCCATCTGTTTGGCATTTCTACTTGCCTCTCAAAAATAGGATTAATTGATAAAATAATATTATCAATATTTTTTAGATGACGCACATCTAAACCATCTTCTCCAATTAATAAATGCAACTTGTCCTCTTTTTTTATATGGCTTAGTGAGCTACGAAGGGTTTTTCCAATATCTACATTTGTTGTTCCATAACCTATCTCTCCATAAAACCCATCATTAAGCAAATCAAGCCTTGCATAAACTCCATTGCAAGCAGAAAAACATTCACAACGAAGTCTGTCACCTTGTGCAGTTAAAACAGGGTCACGCTCAGCTACTGGTGTGTAATTAAAGTATCTCGTTGCTGTAATATCAGCAAGTACTAATAAACCACGAGCAATTACTTGTGGTTCTAAGACAAATCCCTTAAAAAATTGTGGGTTATTCTCAAGCCCTTTAGGAGTTAATGCAGGGGCAATTGATAGTGCGAGATTTCCATTTGTTAGTATAGATTGCTTTGAAAAATTTCTCATTTATATGCTTCCTATATCGCTGTGTTTATTAATAAAGTTTTTATATTAATATGTCATATTATTTATTTTATATAGATAGTATTAACACACAATACCATTAATTTCAATTAGTACTACATAAAAATTTTTACTTTAAATCTTTATACACAAATACTCTTATCAACTTTTTTTTTATATTTTTATTGAGAGATGTTTGAAAATAATCATAAAAATCTTGAGTAATAGTTTCAGTGGCTTCCTACTTTTTCCTCCTGTGGTTTTTAGCGTTTTTTCACTATACCCATTTCTACGATGATCATCGTTTTTTTTGCTTTTTGAATTGTTTTCGTAACCTAAATGACTATTCATTTCTCCATTTAGCATCGCTTCGAAGATTGGTCCAAAGATTTCTTTTAATACATTTTCCATATCTTCTACACTCTTAGGTTCATATTCTGATATGATTTTTTTTGCTAATTCTACCCCCTGCTTTATTTCTTTTTTGTGTCATTTCAAGTTTATCTACCTCAAACCATAATAGATACTCTAATGAGGCGTTAGCTGTAACTACTGGAGCTATTGCAACAGCAACGGTATTAGTGAAATTTATTAAACCGTTTAACAGTTTATAGATGTACCTGTTAGCTTTTCTTTTCGATAACTCTTTAGATGATTTAT
>CAMQYS010000054.1 GCA_947039395.1 uncultured Deferribacteraceae bacterium
AATCTATATTATTAAGAGATATAATTGTCAAAATGAATGATAGAAAGATAAATTATTAACTTTTATCATTATTTTACTCTATATATGACTTTATATAAATAAATAGTCAATAAGATATATTTTTTAGCATGATATAAGATTGTAGAATTTTAATTATATAAGTAAATATTATATTGTTAGAAATAATTACTAAAACAGGTGTTATAAAGTAGATCGAAAGCAATAACTATGATTATTGAATAATCTATATTATTAAGAGATATAATTGTCAAAATGAATGATAGAAAGATAAATTAAATGATTGTCAGATAATCTGTATAGCGATTCCATAGATTAATGTTCGCAATACCTCATCGTAGTTTTGTTCACCTATTTCATCTTTTTTTAAACTTATAAAGTGTATTGCTCTAAATACGGAGGTAAGAATTTCTAAATTCATATCAGTTTTTAATGGTAGCATTGAAAATAACTGCTGAAGGATAACATTATTGTGGTTTAAATGTTCCTTAATAACATCAGTGGGTAATTTTCGTGTAAGTATCTCTATTTCATCTGTGGTAAGAAGCTTTAATATCGGTGTTTCATCAGCAAGTTTAAAAAAGTTTAATATAAGATCGGTTAATTGTTCTGCATTTACAGATGAGTAGTCAACTAAACTTATCGCTTTTAACATTTTTTCCTCAATTAAATTATGTTGCTCTAAGATAACATCGAACAGTAAAAGTTCTTTAGATTTATAAAACAGATAGAAAGTTCCTTTAGGAATTCTAACACGCTTTACAATTTCATCAACAGTTGTCCGTCTTATACCGTATTGAAGAAGACATTGACCAGCCTCCTCTTTCAACTTGTTAATTATAAATATTCTTTCTTGTTTTGAGTATGATTTTGGCACAAGAGCCACCTCGTTGACTATATTCGTATTATTAGTCAGTATAAAGTCTTTTTATCCTTTGTCAATGATAAAAAGAGAATAATATAAAGGTGAATTATTATATTTAAGTTGCAGTTTATAAGTAATATAGAGAAAACAGATGTTTAAGAGTGTTTAATATTGATAAATATATTTTGCTATAGTATAACTGGGTATAGATATATGCAAATAAGAGGTTTAGGCTTGGAAAAGTAAAATTTATAGTAAGTATAAAAACACGAGTAAAAGGAGATCAAAATGAGTAAGATTGATAAAGTTTTTGGTCAGTTAGAGTATAATTATTTTTGGTATAAAGAGATGAATGTAACTCTTTTTGGCAAAGATCAGGAAGTAACTCTTATCATAGAGGGTGAAGGTGATGAAGATATTGAAGAGGAACAGTATGGAGCGTATACTAACTTAATAAAGAAGCTTGATGATAAGTTTTACTCTGAAATTTTAAATAAAATATTAGAATATTATAAAGAAACACGACATGAGTTAGGTTATGAAGATGAAGAGGATGAAAGGTATCCACCGATTGAAACAGTTGAAGAGATTGCAAAACATATAAAGTTTAAGACAATTACTATCCAAGATATTTATGATGAAGGGGAGAGAAGAGTTGGCTTAACATTTGACTGCACATGGGACGAAGAACAGGGTATAGGTATCCAACTTTTAAATGAAAATATAGATGAAATCGGTGCAGAAGATCTAGTACTATAATTCGATATACAGCTAACTAAGGCAAAATTTATGTAGTGTGTAAAATGTATATAGTTTTAAATTTGTAATTATTATAGATAAATAGGAGATTTATAAATGAGTAAGATTGATAAGGTTTTTGGTGAGCTAGAGTATAATTATTGTTGGTATAAAGAGACAACTATAAATCTTTTTGGCGAAGATCAAGAGATCAGTTTAATTATTAAAGGCAATCTTGATCAAGATATTGAAGATGGACAGTACGAAGCATATAATAAGTTTATGAAGAAACTTGACGATAACTTCTACACAGATATTTTAAATAAAATCTTAGAGTATTATAAAGAAACACGATACGAGTTAGGCTATGAAGATGAAGAGGATGAAAGGTATCCACAGATTGAAACGGTTGAAGAGCTTTTAGAGAATATAGAGTTAAGTGGAATAGTTATCATATATTCTTTTGATGATGGAAAGAGAAGAGTTGGCTTAACATTTGGATGCACATGGAACGAAGAAGATGGTGTAGGTGTTTCGTTTATAGATGAAAATGTTGATGAAGTGGGTTACGAAGATATAGTACTATAATGGAATATACAACATTATCATTGGTATGGTTTTAATAGTCTGTATACTCTTTAACGAGGTGGATATTTATGAACGGAGAGTTGCAACATATGGCAAGCTTGAATTTAATAGTTAAAAACTATCTAAATACAGGTGTGATTGATAAAACGGTTCAAATGTACGCTGATACTTATAAAACTGAGTATATTTTTCTTGATCCAGTAAAAACGGTTAAGACAAATGATGAGTATATAAAAGAGTTAGAAGCAAGAAAGTTTAATGATATAAAGTTTTTATTTAATAATCAGCAAGACGAGCTTATGTTTATAGGCTTTTCAAATGTGATTGAAGGGATCTTAGTTACTTTTTACGATAATAAAACTACTTACTGGGCTAAATGTTGGGCATATGACAAGGATAAAAATGTATGGCGAGTCATATATACAGAGTGTGAGTATCCTAATAATCAAGAAAAAAGTTTGTTTAGTGTAAAGAGTAGAAGAGAAGAGTTTAAAAGTTTGTTGATAGAGATATCAGATTTTGCAGAAAGAGTTGGCAAAGGTTGTTTAAGCAATTTTAGTAATATTTTTAATAGTGCGATTGCTACTCTTGATGATAATACACTTGAACACTCATTTTTACCGATTATAAATAATCAGCACTTAACCGCTGCAAATAAAGCTTGGGTATTTGGTGGAATGGGTTCATGGAACGATGTACCAGATTTAGGAGATATAGATAATGCAGAGTATAAGAGGTTAAGTCTAGAGTTATATCGTGAAATTATGTATGCGATAACATTTGCAGTAAATGATTTTTAATTGAGTATAATATAGTAGGTGTTCAAAATAGTATAGCTTGGTGTATGTAGTCAGTTTTAAATTTATAATAATTATGGATAATTAGGAGATTTATAAATGAGTAAGGTCGACAAAGTTTTTGTGAGTGAGAGCATAATCATTGTTGGTATAAAGAGACCACTATAAATCTTTTTGGTGATGATCAAAAAATCTATTTATATATAGCAAACTTATAGTTTTTCACTTTAGATTTACTGCTAGTATCAGTATTATTTGAGTTTTTTTAACACCACTCTTGCTTGCATTATTAATATTACTTAATTGTTGTCTAAGATTAATCTTACTCATATTATTAGCATATTTAAAGATCAATATGAAAAATGAAATAAAAGTATTACGAATATGGTTTATATAAATTTAGTTATTTAAAACTTTATTATTTATTATAAGTCTAATAGTAATAATCAATAGGTATGTAATGATACAAAAAATATACATATTAATTTCTAATATATTATACAGAAAATAAAGTGAATATTATTTTATGTTTTTAGATAATATTGCTATTGAAAGCTGAAGTTTTATTTTATAGTGGTAATTAATATGAGGCATTACATCTTCTTGATAAATATCAAAATTTAGGATATCATGAATGTTCTAATGATTGAACAAAATGTTGGGGGATATAAAAAATATGATGCCATATCTTTTACAGATTGGATCTTTTGAATTAAGATACTACTCTTTAATGTATATTATCGGATTACTTTTATCAATTTATTTAGCAAAAAGGCGTGCAAAACAGTTAGGTGTTAAGCCTGAAATAATGGAAAACATTGTAATATTGATCTTTATTTTTTCAATAATTGGAGCAAGACTATATTATGTTGTATTTAATTGGGATTACTATGCACAAGATCCGTTATCAGCATTTGCTATATGGAAAGGTGGCTTAGCTATTCATGGTGGAGTGATGGCAGGAGCAATTTCTGCAGTATTTATTCAACGATACTATAAGCTTGCACCATTATTTACACTTGATATAATTGCACCATTACTACTACTATCTCAAGGTATAGGCAGGTTTGGTAATTTTGCAAATGGAGAGGCTCATGGAGTTCCAACTATTACTCCTCCAGAAATTATATTTAAAATGAAGCCAATTTTCACTGAGTTCTGGTCAACAACATTAACAACACTTAAATTAGATAACACGCCTGAATCAATTTCATCAATTGCAATGATGGTTAAGAGTTCTGATATATTTATAAATTTTTCTGATAAAGTTTATCAATTAAAAGAGTATGTTCCGTGGGGTATATCATTTCCACCTACTCATATGCCACCAGCATATTTAGAGTTTGGAACACTTCCTGTTCATCCTACATTTTTTTATGAGATGATTTTAAACTTTATTTTTGCAGGTTTAATGTTATATTTCTTTTGGAGAAAAGATAAATATATCGGATCAGGGATTATATTGGGATCATATTTTATTTCATACGGTTTTATAAGAGGATTTATTACATTTTTTAGAGCAGATGATCTAATGTGGGGAATGTTTAGAGCACCACATATAGCGAGTATCGGATTTATTATTTTAGGAATAGTATTAGTAATAAGAGGATATAAAAAAATTAAAGGGGTAGATAAGTTATGAAGAAAGCTGCAATATTTTTAGCAAATGGTTTTGAAGAAATGGAAGCGATTTCCCCTATTGATATATTAAGAAGAGCAGGGATAGATGTTGATATTGTGTCTATTAATTCAGAGTTAAAGGTTGTTGGTGCTCATGGTGTAAAGATAGAAGCTGATATTAATATTAGTGATGTGAATATAGATTTATACGATGCTATTATCTGTCCTGGAGGAATGCCTGGATCAACTAACCTTAGAGATAATGATAAAGTTATATCAATAATAAAAGAAGCAAATAGTAAAGCTAAATTAATTGCGGCTATTTGTGCAGCTCCGATCGTTCTTGATAAAGCAGGTGTTCTTGATGTAAATTATACAACATATCCAACAGTTGAGAAAGGTATCAAGAGTGGTACATATCAATCAGATAAAAAAGTTGTAGTGGATAAGAATATTATTACATCAGCAGGCCCTTCAACAGCTATAGATTTTGCAGTAGAGATTGTAAGATATTTATTGAATGATCATTCAGCTAAAAACATTCAAGATGAGTTACTAATATCAAAATTTAGCTAGATTAATATAATTAAGTAGGTGGCTATGTTTGGTAGATATATAGATAAAAAGAATATATCTTTAGCATTAGGTTCAGGTTCTGCTAAAGGTATTGCTCATATAGGAGTGATCAATCGTTTAGTTGAAATGGGTTGCAAAATCAATGCATTAGCAGGTACATCTGCTGGTGCTGTGATGGCTGCCTACTATGCTGCTGGTAAGCTTCATCTGATAGAGGAGTATCTTTTATCGCTTAATGCAAAAAAAACTTTTAATAAACTTGATTTATCGTTTAGTGGAGGTTTTATTGGTGGTAAAAAGTTTGTGAATATATTAACAGAACATCTAGGCGATATTAAGTTTGATGACTTAAATATACCTTTATATGTTGTTGTAACAAATTTTGATATAGGGCGTGAAGAGGTATTAAATTCTGGATCAGTAGTTGATGCTTTAAGAGCATCTATTGCAGTTCCTGGTATATTTAAGCCTCATTTTTATAATGGTGCATACTACGTTGATGGAGCGATCACGAATCCAGTTCCAGTTGATGTATTATATGATAGAGGGTATAAAAATATAATTGCAGTAAATCTTAATCATAATATACATGCGAGGGTTAAAAGTTCGATGCCATCTATTATTTCCTCATTGTCACGAACGATAGAGATTGTTACTGGATACTTAACTAGTACTAGAGTGAATAATGCAGCAGAAATTATTACTCCAGATATTGAGGGTATTAGAATGTTTGATCTTTACAAAGCAAAAGATATTATTGATGAGGGTATAAGAGCTACTAATACTATTTTTAAGCATGGAAAAATTGAGGATAAATGCGATAGTAAAACTAAGAAGATAGTAAGGATACTGAGTGGTAGAGATTAGTGAGTATTATCTTATGAGTATTAAAAATAATATATTTAATGCTTTTATAGTTTATTTTTTACTCCACTCAAACTTCAAGAAATCATTAAAGTGTTTGTCAGTTGTAAGTATGTGTTCATTATACCAATTCAAAATAAAGCTATAACTATCTTCAAGTAGAAGTTTATGATCTTCAAGTTTTATAGCTTCAGTGAGATACTTTTTTTTCTTTCTTAGTAAAAGCTCTTTAAACAGTTTTGCAATACCTGTTATAAACTCAAGATGTTCTATTTTATGTTCTGACTCTCCAGGATAATATTTTAGTTCCATTATGCTTTCTTGGTATATAAAATGGCTTCTTGAGTAATCGTTTAAAGTTGAGAGCAATTTAACAAGAGATTTATATCCAGCACTAGTATCCATATCTTTTATAAATATGTTTATCGATGCAACAAAATCATGAAGATGTTCATTCAATGTTTCTTCTACAGATAGTAAGTCATCAGTGACTTCTAAATAAGTTCTATTTGGGGTCATTAAGGAAGCACTCCTTTATGTTTATTTGGCGTTATTATAACAAAAAAACCAAAATAAATCAAAAATATTAATAAAGGTAAAACAAAAACGGTTAACATAGAGATCAAGGATTGTATCATAAATAATCCAGAAGGAGGATTTGCCATTGGATTAGCTATTAAAAAAGACACATTATCAGATATTATTAGCAATATTTTTGATTGTAATAATATAATATATGGGACAGTTAGAAATAACAGTACGAATGTACAGTAAAGTTTAAATCCAAACGTTCTTAGAAATGATGTTATCATGAGCATAACTGAAAAAGCTAGACAGTATCTAAGAATAATCAAGTTACCAAACAGTTCTGCAAACTGGTATTCATATAAAAAAGTCGATACAGATGCAACAAAACCAACTGATGAGATAATAGGATTAGATAGGAGTTCTCCTGCAGTTTTAGGTTCTACTGATTGAGTAAATGATAACGATGTTACAATAATTGCAGATGTGTCAGTCATCTGAATAATATTATTATTTATCATCGGCGATAAGATAGAGTAGTAATCTTCCACAATATGTGAAGTAGGTATTTCATATATTCCAAAAAACAGAGTTAGCATTGTAAACCAGTATATAACAAATGGAGGTAGTTTACCTGCGGTAATTCTATCAAGTATAAATGCTGGTGCCATAAAAATCAACGCTAAGAAAGTTGATATAGGGTAGCGAGGGGTATCATTTTTAAATTTAACTTTATCATTCTTTATTTTTTTTGTTTTAGATATTGTTTCATCAGTATGAGTTTCTACTACTTTTATTTTAGCATCTGCCTCTTTATCTTCTACTTCAAATAAATCAGTATCATCATCAAAATCATCGAAGTTATCAAAATCAGGATTTAGAATATCATTAAATGGTATAGAATCTGTATTTCCTAAACCAACATTATTATCCGTTGTCTCTGTAAATGCATTGCTATTTGAACCAAAGATATCATCTGCAGAGTCGGAAATATCATTAAGATTAAGAGTATTGGTCGTGTTAGTATCTATATCTAAACTATCTAGATCGCTTAGTCCTAGATTATCTGTACCTAAGTTATCTATATCTAAACTATCTATATCGCTTAGTCCTAGATTATCTGTACCTAAGTTATCTATATCTAAACTATCTATATCGCTTAGTCCTAGATTATCTGT
>CAMQYS010000055.1 GCA_947039395.1 uncultured Deferribacteraceae bacterium
TTTTTTTGTTTCCCAGTTGGGAGAGTTTTGAAACTCTTTGAAACGCAATTCAGGAACAGTTTTCCCATCGGCAGGGAATAACTTTTGCATTAACCCTTTTTTGTGCTCTTTAAGAGATGTATGCTTTTTATCTTCTAAGCTGATAATATCATCTAGTGATGATAGACAATCTGCTATCTTTTCTTGTTCTGCTTTTGATTTTGGTGTTGGGAAAATAATACTTAAAAAATCAGTAGGACTTATATTTAATAGTCCGTCACTTCTTGCACCACTTGTAATAAATCGTGTTAATTGCTTGCCATGAAAATTGCTATCAAAATAACCTTTATAGAAACTTGACACATAATTCTCATTGACATGAAAGCTTATAAAAGCATTTGGAACAGCTGCCTCGCTATATTCTTTAAGCTCATAAATACAACCTTGTGGAAATTTTTTTGAATTACCTTTGTTGTAAGAAAAGTCGCCTTTTTTCAAGTATATATAATTTTCATATTGTTTGCCTGAGATATCACGACTAAATTTTTCCACTTGTGATACAAATCCTACTCCAGCAGATATGCTTAATGTTGTAAGTTTTTTATTACCTACTTTGTCTGTAATTCTGTTAGCAATTTCATTTAGCTGAAGTTTCCCCCACTCTCCAGTTTTCGCAAACTCTGGAAATCTCAACTTAGGCACTAAACCTAAACCCTCTTTTTTACTCATCTTACTCATACGCACTTAATCCGCTGATATCTTTGCCTCGTGCAAGCTGTTTTAAAAAGGGGTGTAAATCTTCCATAAGTTCATTCTCTTTCTGCACTCTATCTTTCCAACCTAAATCTAACGGGGCTAATAAATCACTTAGATGATCGCCGTCAAATATCATTCTATCCATAACTTCTTCTATAAAACCTTTCAATAACTTTGCATCAATACCGTGTTTTTTGCCTATCTTATCCAGCTCTTTAGATGATTTTACTGCTCTAAATTTTTGATAGCCGTTCTTAATCGCTTTCTCGTCTAAGCCTTTACCTTTTTTAAGTGTATTGATATAGGCTATTATATCTTCTCGCTCTTCCATCATATTAGAACTTGAACATAAATATTCTACCAGTTCTTCTCGCGTCATAAACTCTTTCTCTGATGACTCTGCTTGAGTGCTTTTTGAGATCAACTCCATTATATAATCATAATCTATAAGCGCTGATGAAAATAACACTAACTCAAAATCTAACTGTTCTAGTTCCCCTCGTGTACCTTCAAAATCTCTACCTTGCTCTGATTTTAACTTTTGGGCTAGTTCTATATATACGCCTTGAAACGCTCGTAATTTATCTGTTGAAATTATATCCTCTATCTGTGAAACCTGTTCTTCATCTATATCTGTATATTGGTTTAGCTGGGTTTTAAGACGTTGAACCTCTTTAAACATCTTTATAAATTCTATCTTTGCTTTATCGCCATTTAAGTTGCTAACTTCTTCTGGTTTATACGCTACTCCGTGAGACGTCATGAACTCTTCAAGCTCTGCAATCGCTTGATCTAATTTATCTATCACTACTGGAGCTGAATCTACTAACCATATCTGCTTAGCCTTAACACTATCTTCTTTACCTGAAAATAACTCTATCGCTTCATCAACTTCTTGCTCTTGCCCCTTGAATTCAAGGATATTACCATACGGTTTTGTCTCATTCAATATCCTGTTCGTTCGTGAAAAAGCTTGGATTAAACCATGTTGTTTTAAATTCTTATCCACATACAACGTGTTTAAATATTTTGAATCAAATCCTGTTAATAGCATATCAACTACTATCGTAATATCTATCTTCTTTGCATGTGCAAGATCAGAGTTCGGATACATCTGATCTTTTATACGTTTTTGTACATCTTGATAATATGAATCAAACTCATTTAATGTATGATTTTCGCCGTATTGAGCATTATAATCTGTGATAATCTCTTTTAACGCTTTCTTCTTCTTCTCTGGATCTTTCTTATTATCATCTCTCTCTTGAAGTAAATCTTCTTGAAGTTGTTTAACATCATTATTACCCTCTGCTGGGGGAGAGAACACACACGATATATTTAACAGCTTATAATCTTCATCTTTACTACTAAACTCTGCTTGGGATAACTTAAATTGTTCATAATATTGTATCGCATCATTAATTGATGATGTCGCAAATAAAGCGTTAAAGCGTCTCTCATTTGTCGCTGAATTATGTTTAGATAATATCGCTTCAACTATCGCTTTCTTATTGATAGATTTTGTCGTTGAAACATTCTTCGTTTTATCTGGTTTAAAATAATCAACACGGAAACGTAATACATTACGATCATCTATCGCATTTGTTATCGTATAGGCGTGTAACTCCTTTTCAAAAACATATTCGGTCGTTACATTAAAAGCCTCGACACCATCAATCTTTATATACGATGAATTCTCATCAAAAATCGGCGTCCCTGTAAATCCAAATAATTGAGCTTTTGGAAAAAAGTTTTTAATCGCTTTATGGCTCTCCCCAAATTGTGAGCGGTGACACTCATCAAAAATAATCGCCATACGTTTATCACTCAACTTGCCTAAACGCTCTTTGAATGTTCGCTCTCCCTTATTAATCTTATCTTGATTACGCTTGCTGTTTTCATCTAATGCTATACCTAATTTTTGGATAGTCGTAACGATTACTTTATCTCTATAATCATCTGATGTGAGGCGTCTTACTAAACTCTCGGTATTAGTATTCTCCTCTACACAATTTTCTTGAAATTTATTGAACTCTGCTCTTGTCTGTCTATCAAGGTCTTTTCTATCTACTACAAATAAACACTTTTCAATATTAGGGTTATCTTTCAACAACGTTGACGCCTTAAAAGATGTTAATGTTTTACCACTTCCTGTTGTATGCCAAATATAGCCGTTACCTCGATTTTGCTCAATACAATCAACTATCGCTTTAACTGCATAAATCTGATAGGGACGCATAATTATCAATTTTTGCTCAATCGCTACTAGTACCATATATCTATTGATTAACTGTGCAACTGTACATTTTTGTAGAAAATTGTCTGAAAAATCATACAGATTAGATATCTTTATATTCTTCTTATCGGCGTATTCATAGATAGGTAAAAACCGTTCGTCTGCATCAAAACTAAAATGTGATTTATTATTATTCGCAAAATAATACGTCTTAGACTCATTACTCACAATGAACAACTGCATAAAACATAGTAATGAATTTGTGTAACCGTTACCTAAATCGTGCTTATATGCAACAATCTGCTCCATAGCTTTTTTAGGCGTGATTTGAAGGGACTTAAGCTCTATCTGAACTACTGGAACACCATTGATAAGAATAATTACATCGTATCTATGGTTACTGTTTTCAGTATTTATTCGCAACTGATTTACTACTTCAAACTCATTTTTACACCAATCTTTAATATTCACAAGTGTGTACTGTAGTGGAGTATCATCATCTCGCTTAAAAGTATTAACCTCTCGCAATGTCTTAGCAGATGTAAACACATCAGCACTTATAATGCTCTCTTTAAGACGGGTGAACTCTGACTCGCTTAATGTTACTCGATTTAATCGTTCAAAATGATATTTGAAATTTGCATCAAGAGACGCCTTATCTTTTATATCTTTTCTATATGTGTACTTTAGATCTTCAAGCTTTGCTAGAAAAGAAGTCTCTATCTGTGATTCAGATTTCATTGCTATAACTCCTCCAATTTTTGAATATAAATTTAAAAAATAATCACTGATAATTTAATCAGAGTTATTTTATTGCATCTACTGATTTAGATAACTTATACCACTCTGTAATGCCGAATAATGTTTAACTGTAACATATATATAGTCAACTATCAACGACTTAAAATGACGTAATAAATCAACTTGATTTAATAAACTTGCTTGTTTTATGCAATATTGATAACAAAATATACACACAATGCATTATAAACAAAATGTATATAAATGTATATAGTGGTTTGGAGAGTCTCAACTCTAATACAAAAAAACTGGAGCAATCTAGTCTAACTTTATTTGATCTTAGATGTACCCAAGTTAGATATGCCAAGCTATGTGCTGTTTTGAGGAGGAGATATAGTTATTATTTCTAATAAATACTTTTATATCATAATTCGATATAACAATCTTTATTGATATATATATTAGCAAATATAATATATTAAAATATGTATATGATTATTTTATTATGTTTTATGGTCGTATAAACTTATAATATATGTAGAAATACTGTAAAAATATCAAATATATTGTATTTTTTTTAAAAAACAACTAAAATACACTGATTGTAATAGAAGCAGATTTATCTATAAAAATATTATAGTCAATACAATAAGTATACAAGTTTGATTATTTATTACTAAAAACTTAATAGATAAAAATCGATAGTAATCTATCGAAATATAAAGTAAGAGGTATGTGATGGGGAAGATAATTTCAACATTCTTAGTTTTCATATTTAGTTTCTTTTTTATAGGATATGATAAAATAAACATTTTATCAGTTAGTGAGGTTTTTGCAAGTCCAGTTAAAAGTGAAGCATGGGAGGTTTTAGGGGTAGAGGGTATAAGTGATGGAGTTGCAGATTGGAGTAGTTTAATTGTAACCTATGATGGCAAACCGTATATTGCGTATTCTGATAAAGGTAGTGGTGGTAAGGCTGTTGTAAAAGTGTTTAATGGTAAAGATTGGGAAAGTGTTGGAGGTTTTGTAAGTGAAGACTTTGCAGAATTTGTAACAATGAAACGTGCATCTGATGGTATACTATACGTTGCTTATCGAGATTTAGGAGTAAAAGGAAAAGCTACTGTAAAAAGATTTTACAATGGTAGTTGGGAGTTTGTAGGTGCTAGAGGTTTTACAGGTGGGAATGCATCATATATAAGTATAGCTTTAGATTCTAAAAATACGCCTTATGTAGCTTTTCAAGATGGAAATAGTTGGAATAGAGCAGTTGTAGCTAAATATAATGAATATACAAAACAATGGGATACAGTAGGTTTTCCAGGATTTAGTAGAGATAACGCTGAAGAGACTACAATTGCAATAGATTTTCAAGATAATATATATGTTATCTATCGTGAATTATATTACGGTGGAGAAGCAGTTATAAAAAAATTTACTGATGAAGGCGTTTGGAGTATTGTTGGGGGAGGAAAGCTAAGCAGAGGAACAGCAGCATATTTTTCATTAGAGTTTGATCAACATAATAATCTCTATGTCGCCTTTAGCGATGATGGATTAGATGGTAAAGTTTCTGTAAGAACATTGAGTGATAAAAATTATTGGTTAGATATCGGTATTGCAGGTATAAGTGTAAAAAATGCACATTATACAAAAATGTTATTAGATTATCTAGGAAATATATATATCGCATATCAAGACTTAGGGGTTAAGGAGCGGGTAGTAACTAAATTATTTAATGGTTCTGATTGGGTTGATGTTGGAGAGCCAGTAAGTTCTGGTAGTGGTCAATATGTATCACTAGCGATAGATATACATAATGAAATTCCGTATGTAGCTTTTAGAGATAATACACATGATGGTAAAGCTGTAATTAAAAAGTTTCATAATCCGCTAGTAAAAAAAGATTGGCAGATTGTTGGTGCTAGATCATTAGGTGTAGGAGCTGCTAAATACACTTCTTTAACCATGAATAATGATAATATACTCTATGCTACTCATTCAGATAGTGCCACATTCTATAAAGCAATGGTAGAAAAATATAATCCGATTGAGGATACTTGGAATTATCTAGTATACGATTTAGGTGATGGAGCTATAGCTACTGATTTATCAATAGAGATAGATTTGAAGAATGATATACATATTATCTATACAGATACGCTCTACGATGCAGGTGTAATAGTAGATAAATGGGATGATGAGTCTTACAAATGGATAAGATTAGGAGATGTTGCACATAAAGGTAAAGTAGATTTTACAACATTAACATTTGATAATGATAATATACCTCATGCTGCTTTTGCTACTAACAATTCAGTTTTATCGGTAAAATATTTTGATGGTAAAATGTGGCAATATAAAGGTCAAACAATTATTGATAAAGTATCTGCAGGTGCAGAGATCAAGGCATCAAAAGCAACTGGATATCTTTTCCTTGCATATATTAGTGATATTCCTAATTTAAAATATTTTAATCATATAGATAATATATGGGAAAATTTAGGAGAAATGCCTTTTGAGAATGGATCGTATAAAGCAATATCACTTACAATAGATGATAACTATAAACCTATTGTTGCTTATATTCATAAGAGTACAGAGGGTATAAATAAGATTCATGTTCTTACATTTATAACTAATAACTGGTACGAAATGGGTGAACAAATTGTAGTAGATGATGGAGTAGTAGATTTGAAAGTGATTACAGATAAACACAGAAATGTATATGTTACATATACTGATGCTGCTACTAATCCTGATCGCAACATTTATGTGAAGAGATTGATTAACAGAAATTGGATTGATGTAGGTATGATTGAAAAGTATAAAGCATTTAATTCTCATCTATCTATAGCGATAGATAATGATGGTATTCCTTATATATCTTTTCCAAGCTTCTATAGTGATGGTAGAATAAATGTATTGAAGTTTGATGATATTAAGTAGTAGAATTTCCTTAAATAATATAATTATAAGGAAGATCTTTTAGAAGATAAAGTTAAATTTAATATATTATGAATGGAGTAGATAAAAGCCTAGAGTAATCTAGGCTTTTTTTATTTAATAGAGTTTCATTTCATTCGATACAATATTATGTAATCTAATTCTAACATAACGACAAGAAATCCTCCATAGTAAGCTGGCGATTGTTGCAATATACCTTTAGCCTTCCTGCAGGTTTGGTTAGGGCTTACTAGTAGGTAACACCTGTATTGATATTTAGTCTATCAATGTCTTCTAGGAGTATGATCCTTTAGGCTTTTAAGCCTGCTTTTACTTTTTAAGAGAGGTGTAATGCCTCTCTCTTTATCTATATAAATTACTAAACTCTTTACTTTTTAAATATCTAATCTCCTAGAGTGCAAGAGATATATCATTATATTTATTTTACTGGCATAGATGCTACATACATACTTCCAGTGTTGCACGCTATCGTATCATAGGATCGTTTTTCATTACCGATAACCTATTTTCATTTTAGAGAAATTAATAGAGGGGATTTCACCAGCAGTTAGTTTTAATATCTCTTTTTCAGCTTTCATTGTTAATTTTAAGTTAATAAACTTTGCTCCATAATGTTTTAATTGTTTAAATTG
>CAMQYS010000056.1 GCA_947039395.1 uncultured Deferribacteraceae bacterium
TAAGTGTTAGAGTTAAATCTATTGTAAGTAGTTGATAGTAGATTATAGAGAGGTTATAATTTTTATAAGTTACGATATATAGATATTTCTATTAAGTACTAGAGTTAAATCTATTGTAAATAGTTGATAGTAGATTGCAAGCAGAGTTGCAACCGATACTATCACCCATAATATTACTGCTACAATTAATGGTTTAGTACCGATCTTTTTAAGTTCAGCCATTGTTAGCCCTGCGCCTATTAAAAATAAAATACCGCTCATCATCTCTTTTCCAAATATAGCCAAGTGATTAAAAAGAAGTTCAAACGATGGGAAAACTGTTCTCATAGTTGCAGTAATTATAAACCCTACAAGAAAGAGAGGAAATACAGCTTTACTCTCACTTTTATTTATTTTAGCGATCGTAAAAGATAAAGGTATAATCCATAATGTTCTAGTAAGTTTAACAGTTGTTGCAACAGCTAAGGCAACAGCTCCGTAGGTTGCAGCAGCACCAACAACAGATGATGTGTCATGAATTGCAAGAGCAGCCCATAATCCAAAATCTTGCTGTGATAGATTAAGTAGATCTCCAATTGGAGGAAAAATAATTAATCCTATAGCGTTAAGCAGAAAAATAATTGCCATAGAAACTGCTATCTGAGATGACGTTGCATTTATCGCAGGTGCAATAGCAGCAATAGCCGATCCTCCACAGATAGCTGTTCCAGATGACAATAATACTCTTATATTACTATCTATTCTAAATAACTTTCCTAGTAGATAGCCTAAAATCATAGTAGCCGTAATACCTATCACAGTTATATGTATAGATGAAACCCCTACACTTATAACAGTTGATAGATTAAGTCCAAAGCCTAATATAACTACAGACAATTTTAATAATGACTTAGCGAGTGTTGAAGTAAATTTTATCTGTGTATTTTTTGTAACAATAGATAAAACAACTCCGATAATTAATCCGTAAGCAGGATTTGTAAAAACAATTGATATCGCTACTGCAAGAATAATCCACGTGTATTTCGAGTCAAATAACTTGTTTATATTTATAAAGACTTTTTTCATAATAAAATAATTACCGTTATGATCGGTTATTAAATATGTAACTCCTGTAGTGATCTTAGTCTTGTAACTTCCATTTTAGCTGCTTTAATTCCTTGTACAGATGCTAAAGCACCAGATACAGTTGTTATGCAAGGTATATTGAATTTAATAGCATGTTTTCTAATTATTGCACCATCACTAGTAGATTGTTTATTTCCTGGAGTATCTATAATTAGATCAAGTTGTTTATTTAAAATCATATCAGTAATATTCGGTCTACCTTCACTTTCTTTATAAATGAATTCGTTTGCGATATTATGTTTATTTAAGAATTCATGCGTTCCACCAGTTGCAACTATTTTAAATCCAAGTTCAACTAAAAGTTTTGCAAGTTCTAAAACTTTATCAGTTTTATTAGCAACAGATAGAAGTACAGTTCCTTTCATAGGAAGAATAGTTCCAGCACCTTCTTGAGCTTTATAAACAGCGTATGCGAACGAGTCAGCTATACCTAGAACTTCACCAGTAGATTTCATCTCAGGGCCAAGTACAGGATCGGTATCTCTAAATTTATTAAAAGGTAGAACGGCTTCTTTAACAGCGAAGAAGTCTAATTTTTTATGTGTAAGATTAAAATCTTTTAGCTTTTTGCCAGCCATTAGCATAGTAGCAACTTTTGCCATAGGTATTCCACATACTTTAGATACAATAGGAGCAGTTCTTGATGCTCTAGGGTTTGCTTCTAATATATATACTTCATCGTTTTCAACAGCGAACTGTACATTTATTAATCCAACCACACCGAGTTCAGTTGCGATACTATTCATGTGTTCGTATATTTTCTTCTGATTTTTTTCAGATAGGGTAACAGGAGGTATAACACAAGCTGAATCTCCAGAGTGAACTCCAGCTCTCTCTATATGTTCCATGATAGTTGGAACGAATGTATCTGTACCATCACAAAGAGCATCAGCTTCGCACTCTAGTGCGTTATTTAAAAATCTATCTATTAGTAGAGGTTCACTCTCACTAATTTCAGTTGCAGTTAGAATATATGCATCCATCTCTTCATCATCTCTAATAATAGCCATTCCTCTACCGCCTAATACATACGATGGACGAACGATTACAGGATAACCTATTTTGTTAGCTTTAACTTTAACATCAACTAGTTTAGTTGCAGTATCAGCTTCAGGCATTTTGATATTTAATTTTTCCATAAGTCTTGCGAAAAGTTCTCTATCTTCAACAGATGCGATAGTAGAAGGTTTTGTGCCTAACATATTTATTCCAGCATCTTCTAGTTTCTTAGATATGTTTAATGGAGTTTGTCCACCGAATTGAACGATGATTCCTTCAGGTTGTTCAAGGTGATATATCTCAATAACATCTTCAACAGTTAATGGTTCAAAATATAATCTATCAGATGTATCGTAATCAGTTGATACAGTTTCAGGGTTACAGTTTACTATTATAGTTTCATATCCAGCATCTCTCATAGCGAAAACAGCGTGACATGAACAGTAGTCAAATTCAATTCCTTGTCCTATTCTATTTGGTCCAGATCCAAGTACCATAACTTTCTTTTTAGTGCTTGGTTTAATAGCTTCAGATTTAGGTCTATTATATGTAGAGTAGTAGTAAGCAGCAGATGATCCACCTTTATCACCAGCTTCAACACCAGATACGGCGATAGGAAGGTATGATGGACGAAGGTTTATTGCATGACGTTTCTGTCTAACTTCTTTCTCATCACATTTAAGAAGTTTAGCGATATAGTTATCAGCAAATCCATCTTTTTTAGCTTCGGTTAATATATCATCAGGAAGAGTGTCTATTGTGAAAGATGTAATTTTTTCTTCAAGCTCGATTAACTCTTTCATCTGTTCTAGGAAATATTTTTTAATTTTAGTAAGTTTAAATAGTTCATCAACAGTTGCACCTTTTTTCATAGCTTCATACATTATCCACTGTCTTTCAGAAGATGGTTGCCATAGTAACCCTATCAATTCTTCAAGTGATAGTTTTTTATATTGATTAACTTCTCCTAGACCAAATCTACCGTTCTCAAGTGATTTAATAGATTTAAGGAATGCTTCTTTATATGTAGATGCGATAGACATAACTTCACCCACAGCTTTCATCTGTGTGCCTAGAATATCTTTTTCAAGTGGATATTTTTCAAAAGCCCATCTAGCGAATTTTATAACTACATAATCACCGTTTGGTACATATTTATCTAATGTTCCGAATTTATAGTGAGGGATCTCTGATAGAAGAATTCCTGCTGCAAGTTTTGCAGATATGTAAGCTATCGGAAAACCAGTCGCTTTAGATGCAAGAGCAGATGATCTTGATGTTCTAGGATTGATTTCAATAATTACTATTTTTCCATTTTCAGGGTTATGAGCGAATTGAACATTTGTTCCACCAGTAACACCAACAGCTTCAGCTATTTGCCAAGCTTGATCTTGTAATCTTTTTTGAGTATCTTGTGATATAGTCAACATCGGTGCAGAACAGAATGAGTCTCCAGTATGTACACCCATAGGGTCGATATTTTCAATAAAACAGATAGTAATAATATTTCCTGCCATATCTCTAACGATTTCTAACTCTAACTCTTCCCATCCGAATACAGATTCTTCAACAAGTATCTGATTAATCATTGATGCAGAGATACCTATTTCAGCAACTTTTCTAAGTTCTTCTACATTGTAAACGATACCACCACCTGTACCACCAAGAGTATAGGCTGGTCTTAAAACTACAGGGTATCCAAGTTCTGATGCGATTTTTTCAGCTTCTTCAACAGAGTATGCAGGAACAGATTTAGGCATATCAATACCGATTTGTTCCATAGTCTCTTTAAATATAATTCTATCTTCTCCCTTTTTAATCGCTTCAAGATTAATACCGATAACTTCGACATTATATTTATCAAGTATTCCTGCATCATTAAGTTCGATAGTTAAGTTTAATCCTGTTTGTCCACCAAGGTTAGGTAGAAGAGCATCAGGTCTTTCTTTTTCAATTATTTTTTCTAGTCTATAGATATTTAGAGGTTCTATGTACGTTATATCAGCCATTTCAGGATCAGTCATTATCGTTGCTGGGTTTGAGTTTACAAGGACAATCTCATATCCCAACTCTCTTAATGCTTTACATGCTTGGGTTCCAGAATAATCAAACTCACAGGCTTGACCGATGATTATTGGTCCTGAACCAATAATAAGAATTTTTTTTAAATCACTTCTAACAGGCATGTTGCCCCTCCGTATAATAATTAAAACGGCTAATTATATATCTTTTAGACAAGATGTCAACTACTTTATTTTAATATTGAATGTTATCAAGCGTATATGCTGATTAATTAGAAATTGATTGTAATTTTATAGAATAATAATTGATATTAATGCCTTAAATTGATAGATGTTTTTATAGAACTGGGTGATGCTATAAGCCGAATTTTGTACTCGATTTAACGAGTGATGATCATCTATCTACGATAAATATTACTATTTACCTCTAGCAACTACCTGTGAATAGTAACGATATGAGCAATCTCTTCACTGTTTGTCTTGCACCAGATGGGGCTTATTCTCGGTAGCTGTTACCAACTATCGTTATAGGTTCTTACCCTAAATTTTCACCCTTACTATATAAAAATAAATTTATATATAGCGGTTATTTTCTGTAACGCTATCCCCGTGTTACCACGAACCGATGTTATCGGTCATCTTGCTCATTAGTGTTCGGACTTTCCTCTTATGCACAATAAAGGCACAAGCGATCATCCGCATCACCCAGAGTAGTACTATATATGTTATTTTACTATAATTCAATAATTATCATTGCAAAAAATGTAGATATTATTTAACATAGAGATATGAATATAAGTAGTTTTGATTTAAATATATCAAGTGATGAAAAAGTTATCGTAGCAATGTCAGGAGGAGTGGACTCATCTTTTACAGCATACCTAGCTAAACAGAGTGCTAAAGAAGTTATCGGTGTAACGTTAAAAATGTTCGATAATGAGGACACAAATTATGATGATGCAAAACGTGTAGCAGAAGAGTTAGGAATTAAGTGGTATCTAGCTGATTACTCAAAGGAGTTTAATGAGTACATTATATCTTATTTTATAAGAGAATATAAATATGGCAGAACACCTAATCCATGTAGTAGATGCAATAAACTTGCAAAAACAGTTTTTCTACATAATGAAATGGTAAAGAATAATGCAACTAAGATTATTACTGGACATTATGCTATTATGAAAGAGTTAGAGGGTTACCCTATAATAAGTAAAGGGCTTGATAAAGATAAAGATCAATCTTATTATTTAGCACTTATAGAGGAGGAATATCTTAAATATCTTCGTTTTCCACTAGGCAGTTTTAAGAAGAAAGATATTAGAGGTTTTGCAAAAGAGATCGGTTTATCTGTTGCGGAGAAGAAAGATAGTCAAGATATCTGCTTTATTGAAGGTAGTAATTATAGAGAGTTTTTATCAAAATACCTTAAAAAAGTTATCACAGGTAATTTTATATTGAACGGTGAAATTGTCGGACAAAATAAAGGTATACATAACTATACAGTAGGGCAGCGTAAAGGGTTAGATATAAGCCATAGCGAGCCTATATACGTTAAATCGATAGATTCTCAAACAGGCGATGTGTATCTAACGACTAAAGAAGATATCGGTGAAGAGACAGTTAATTTAGTTGAATGTAATTTTCATAAAGCAAGCAAGACTATTTTTAACGGTATGGCTAAGGTTAGATATCGTATGACAGAAGAACCTTGTACGGTTGAAAAACTCCCCGATAATAAAGCACAGATACTATTTGAGAATAAGCAGTTTGCACCAGCATCAGGACAGACAGTTGGAATTTATATTGATGATATGTTAATCGGTGGCGGAGTAATAGAGTAGGTTGTTTTAAGGGTTTGTGGTGGTGGTTCTGTGATTGCGTTGATAAATGTGTTGAGGTTTTGTGGTGATAGTAAACGAGTACACTCACGCACCAGTACACCGAGCACACTCACACACCAGTGCAATAAGCAAGTTCACGCGCGCCAGTGCAATGAGTACACTCACGCACCAGTGCAATGAGT
>CAMQYS010000057.1 GCA_947039395.1 uncultured Deferribacteraceae bacterium
ATCGAACCTCTATCACTTTATCAACTATATTGGACAGGTATAATATTATACAACTACCACTCCCCTCCCCATTCATACTATCTAAATAACTATGCTCAAAATTTTATCAACCCTATATAAAAAACTATCCTCAACCTATTATTATATCTATAAAAAATAAACTTATATTAAACCCTCCATTAACTAAAGATCTCACTCTTATCTATAATTATACTACTCAATCATACTCACACCAACATTACTATTCCTCTATTTTGCGTATATTTATCTTACTTAAACTATATATAGATTGAAAATAGATTATTTAGTTACACAAAGTATACTTATCTTAATTAGTCACCCATTTAACAAAATATTTTGTTAAATCTTGTTTAGAAACTACTTGAAATATAGTTGTAAATACTATAATATAGCAAATTATTTATTAGGTTGGTATATGCAAAAGATATTGATTTTAGATTTTGGTGGTCAGTACAGCAAACTTATCGCAAGACGAGTGAGAGAGCTTGGAGTTTACTCAGAAATATTGTCTTATAAAACACCAATTGAGACAATTAAAGGTAATAATTATCATGGTATTATATTCTCTGGAGGCCCTTCATCTGTATATGAAGATAACGCGCCAACAGTAGATAAAAAGATTTTCGATTTATCAGTGCCGATACTTGGTATTTGTTATGGAGCACAACTTATAGCACAGTTACTTGGTGGCGAAGTTACTAAAAGTACAGTTAAAGAGTATGGAAATACTAATATAGAGTTGACAGAAAATCTGTCTCCGATACTTAAAAAAATAAAATCTCCTAATACTGTATGGATGAGTCATACAGATTATATATCTAAAGTTCCTGAAGGATTTATCATCACATCAACAACTAAAGATTGTCCTGTGGCATCTATGGGACATCTTATAAAAAACTTTTTCGCACTACAGTTTCATCCTGAAGTTACAAATACTAAGCACGGTCAAGCTATGATCAAAGCTTTCTTATATGATATCTGTAAATGTAGCAAAACTTGGAAAACAGCATCATTTACAACAACAGCTATTGAAGAGATCAAAGAGAAAGTTGGAGATAAAAAAGTTCTATGTGCATTATCTGGTGGAGTAGATTCATCTGTTGCAGCGATCCTTGTTTCTAAAGCGATAGGCGATAACCTTACATGTGTATTTGTCGATCACGGATTATTAAGAAAAAATGAATCAGACGATATAGAAAGAATTTTCTCTAAAGAATTAGGATTAAACTTAATATGTGTAGATGCAAAAAAACGTTTTCTTAGTAAACTAAAAGGTGTTACTGATCCTGAAGAGAAAAGAAAAATAATCGGTAGAGAGTTTATAAAGGTATTTGAAAAAGAAGCTAAACAATTAAAAGGTATCGACTATCTTGTTCAAGGAACAATATACCCTGATATAATTGAATCTGGGGCTGGACCATCTGCTCTTATTAAGTCTCATCACAATGTTGGCGGACTGCCTAAAAATCATCAATTTAAAGAGATTATCGAACCGTTACGCAATCTATTTAAAGACGAAGTTAGAAATGTCGGTAGAGGATTAAAAATTCCTGATATGATTATCGATCGTCAACCTTTTCCAGGACCTGGACTAGGTGTTAGAATTATCGGTAAAATCACTGATAAAAAAATCGCACTACTTCAAGAAGCAGATCATATATTTACTGAAGAAATTCAACTAGCTGGACTTCATAGTAAAATCAATCAATATTTCGCAGTATTAACAGATATGAAATCAGTTGGAGTTATGGGTGATGCTAGAACTTATTTCTATACAGTAGGTTTAAGAGCTGTTGTAACATCAGACTTCATGACTGCAACTTGGGCTGAAATACCTAATAGTGTTCTTGCTAAAGTATCAACTAGAATAGTTAATGAAGTTGAAGGTGTTAATAGAGTCGTGTATGATATCACAAATAAACCTCCTGCAACTATAGAGTGGTTATAATGTTAAATATATTTATTCCTTCAATAAGAGTGTTAATAATATGATAAAGTATATATTTGTTACAGGTGGGGTATCTTCATCATTAGGTAAAGGTGTATCTGGTGCATCACTTGGCAAGCTTCTTCAACTATCTGGATTTAAAGTAACTATGGCGAAGTTTGATCCATACTTTAATGTCGATCCTGGAACTATGAACCCTTATCAACACGGAGAGGTATTTGTTGCATCTGATGGTTCTGAAACTGACCTTGATCTTGGATATTATGAAAGATTTCTTGGTGTTAAAACAACTAAATCAAATACTAATACATCTGGTGGTATATATAAAACTGTAATTGAAAGAGAGATGAAAGGTTATTATAAAGGTAAAACTGTACAAGTTATACCTCATATAACTGATGAAATCAAAACACGATTTAAATCATTTGATAATGATTTTGATATAGTTATAATTGAGATAGGTGGAACAGTTGGAGATATTGAAGGGCTTCCTTTTCTTGAAGCTATAAGACAATTTAGATATGAAAATAAAAAAGAAGATACTCTATTAATACACCTTACACTACTGCCATATATTAGTGCTGCTGGAGAGTTAAAAACGAAACCTACACAACACTCTGTATCAAGACTTAGAGATGCTGGACTTACTCCTGATATTATTGTATGTAGAACAGAAAAATCTATTGATGATGATATTAAGAAAAAAATATCTCTATTCTGTAATGTTAAAAAAGAGTCTGTTATTGAAGCAAATGATTATCCGTCGATATATATGTTGCCTGAACATTTCTTTAATCAAAAACTACATACTATTGTATTAAACTATATTAATATGAAACCTAAAAGTGATATAGATCTAAAATGGTTTGAACAGGTAAAAATTCAACCAACTAAATCTGTCTTCATAGCTATAATAGGTAAATATGTTGGTTTAAAAGATGCTTATAAATCTATCTCGGAATCGTTATATCTTGCAGGGCTTAAAGCTTCAATAAATGTGAAAGAGATATATATCGATCCAGATGCTGATGATATGTATGAAAAAATTAAAGGTACAGATGGGGTATTAATCCCAGGTGGATACGGTATAAGAGGCGTTGAAGGAAAAATTAAAGCTATCAAATACGCTAGAGAGAATAAAAAACCTTTCTTCGGTATATGTCTTGGTATGCAATGTGCTGTAATAGAAGTTGCAAGAAATCTATGTCATATAGAAGATGCGACTTCAACTGAATTTGATCCAGATACTAATAGCCCGTTAATATGTATGTTGAATGAACAAAAAACTATTACCAATCTTGGTGGAACTCAAAGACTTGGTGAGTATAAAGCACAAGTTAAAGAGGGTTCATTAGCTCATAAACTATATCAGAAAAAAGATATAGTTGAAAGACATCGACATAGGTATGAGTTTAATCCAGAGTATGTTGATACATTAAATGATAAAGGTTTAGTTGTATCTGCCTATTATAATCAAACTATTCCTGAAGTTGTAGAGCTTGTTGATCATCCATTTTTTATAGCTACTCAATTTCATCCAGAATTTACATCTCGTGTTAATAATCCTAATCCAGTTTTTTTAGGTTTTATTGAAGCTAGTTATAAATATAAAATTGAGAAATAAAATAATAGTTTAGAACTTATAAAATAAATTTATATTACAGGAAAAAATATGTGCGGTATAGTTGGTTATATTGGTATAAATAATAGTGTAGATTACTTACTTAATGGATTGAAATCCTTAGAGTATAGAGGCTATGATTCGGCAGGTCTCGCATTGATTGAAAATAATCATATCAATCTAGTAAAAACTGTTGGAAAAGTACAAGCACTTGAGAGTAAATTATCTGATCTATCTATATCATCAACGATCGGTATTGCACACACAAGATGGGCAACACATGGTAAACCTACCGATGAAAATAGCCACCCACATTTAGATTGTAAAAAAGAGATTGCAATCGTTCATAACGGAATAATAGAAAATTATCTTACACTTAAAAAAGAGCTTATAGATAAAGGACATATCTTTAAATCAGAAACAGATACAGAAGTTATTGCACATCTACTTGAAGAAGAACTCTCTAATATTACAGATAATTATGAAGAAAATCTTATAAAGTCAATTAATATAATTAATAAAAAACTTAAAGGCAGTTACGCTTTAAATATTATATGGAGTAAAGCTCCTAATATAATTGTCGGCACAAGAATAAAAGCTCCTCTTCTTATCGGTGCTAAAGATGATTGTAATTTTTTTGCATCTGATATATCTGCTTTTATAAAATATACCGATCAAGTTATTTATCTTGATGATTACGATGTTGCAGTTCTAAAGAAAGATGATATCAAACTATTTGATGCTAATAATAACGAAAAATATTTCAATAAAGTTACTGTTGATAAAAATGTAAATGAAGCTACAAAAAACGGTTTAGAACATTTTATGTTGAAAGAAATTAGAGAACAACCTCATACAGTTATGTCTACAATAGAGTCTATATTGGAGAATATTGATAACGCATTTGGTATAGATTTAATGGAAATTAAAAACGTTAAAAATGTTCTTTTAATAGGATGTGGTACAGCATATCATGCAGCACTTGTTGCAAAATATTGGATTGAAGAGTTTGCAGGTGTTCCAACTCAAGCAGAGTTAGCATCTGAATATAAGTATAGAACTATCGCTCAAACTGATGAAACGTTAGCTGTGTTTATATCTCAATCTGGAGAAACAGCTGATACCGTTGCAGCACTTGAAAAAGCTAAAACTTCTGGATTTAAAACAGTTGCGATATGTAATGTATATAGCTCTACTATATCTCGAATAGCTGATTATACATTTTTTACTAAATGCGGTTCTGAAATATCAGTTGCATCAACTAAAGCTTTCACTGCACAGCTTGCATCTCTTTTTGCATTATCTGTTCTTATCGGTAAGGCAAATAACTCTCTTAAAGATAAAGATGTAATAAAACTTCTTAAAGAACTTAGCTTAATTCCAAAAAGTATTGAGAATATTATCGACAATGAGAAATCAATAGAAGATATCGCTAAAAAATATTATACAGAAAAAAGTTATCTATTTCTTGGTAGAAATGTAAATTATCCTATAGCCTTAGAGGCTGCACTTAAATTAAAAGAGATAACATATTTTCAAGCTGAAGGTTTTGCAGCAGGAGAGATTAAGCATGGACCTATCGCAATGATAGAAGAGAACACACCAGTTTTTTCTATTATGGGATACGATTCTGTATATGACAAAATGTTAAACGCCTCTCAAGAAGTAATCGCTAGAGGTGCAAACGTAATCGCTATTACCGATAAAGAGGGAGATAAGCATATGATCGCTGATATCACAGATAGAATTGTGCTAGATAATACACCTCAATATCTTTCACCTATTTTGAATATTGTAGCGTTGCAACTTTTTGCATACTACGTTGCAAAACTTAACGGACGTGAGATAGATCAACCTCGTAATCTTGCAAAATCTGTTACTGTTGAGTAATCCTTAAGATACCATAGATTGTCGTGTTATTCTAAATAGAGACTATATAAATGCAAAACGTACTATTAACACAAACACGTACCCATCAACGCAAAACATACCATCAACGCAAACCGTATCATCAACGCAAACCGTATCATCAACGCAAACCGTACCATCAACGCAAAACGTACTATTAACACAAACACATACCATCAACACAAACACATACCATCAACGCAAACCAGTACCCATCAATGCAAAACGTACTATTAACGCAAACAAGTACCCATCAACGCAAAACGTACTATTAACACAAACACATACCATTAACGCAAACACGTACTATTAACGCAAACACATACCA
>CAMQYS010000058.1 GCA_947039395.1 uncultured Deferribacteraceae bacterium
TATACTATAAAACGTACACTATAAAACATACGATATAAAACGTACACTATAAAACATACGATATAAAACGTACACTATAAAACGTATACTATAAAACATACGATATAAAACGTACACTATAAAACGTATACTATAAAACGTACACTATAAAACATACGATATAAAACGTACACTATAAAACGTACGATATAAAACGTATACTATAAAACGTACGATATAAAACGTACGATATAAAACGTAGATTAATGCTAATAACAATTAATATCAACCTATAAAAATAGCCCCCTCAATATCAACTATCAAGGAGGCTACTAAAATCATTAAAATAATTTATCTTAACTAATTCATAACTAATTTACAACTAAGCTTTTATACCTTTTATCTGAGCTTCTATATCTATAGCGATTATAAGAGCATTATCAATAATATCGTATAGATAATAAGTGTTATGTATGCTCTTGGATCTATCACTTCCTTTAGCAATCTTAGTAAGAAGTACAAATCTTCTATACTCTATCTGTTGTTCCTCATTCATATCTTCTTTAAGAGACAGCAGGGAGACAGCAGCTGCATTAAGCTCAACCATCTTCGCACTGTAATCATCTCTAAAGGACGAATAGAGTTCTGCATAACTATCATCGTGACAGTCAACACAGCCTTGAACAGTTGGAGCTTCTCTAGCCTCATAATGACAGGAGTCACAAGTAATTGAAGGCATTAACCATGTTTGATTATCTATGCCTAATTTAGACGCAGATGTACCTTCTTGTAAAGCTACAACATCTGTATGGCAACTTGCACAATCAGCGTTTGCAGGCATTTTTGTAAATTCTGCTTTATCTCTTTCTTGATCATGACAGGTAAAACAATCTTCCATCTTTATAGACAATATCTCTCCAGGCTCATCAGGATGGGAGATTTTAGAGTGACAATTAAGACACGATAAATCAACAACTTTCATATGAGTTTCATGTTGAGGATTAATTCCTATACCTTGCTCATCTGAATATATATCAATCATTCCCATTTTATTGAGATACTCTGGATTTTCTATTTTATCCATACTTCGCATATGAAAACCAAAAAAAGACATAATTGTTGTATCCCTTATCTCCTGATTAACTTCTGTTGTGTGACAATATGCACATCTATCAGAAGGCATAAGATTTATCGCATATGATAGATTATCTATCGGCTTATTCAAAAATGCTATTTTCTCTTCACGAGTAGTAGTAATTTCTCCATAAACATCTTTTAAACCTAGAATTTTTGCTTCCATATAACCAAAAAACCCTGGATCACCATGACAATCAATACAAGAAACATCTACCTCTGCATGCATCGTGCCTTTCCAAGTATTATACTCTGCACCTGCACCAGTTTCTTCCATTACATGACACATACCACAAAACTTCGCTGTACTTGTTGCATGTAATACGCCATAACTACCATAAAGAAATACAAAAAAACCGATCATAACAAAAATAATAAATAATGATGGTCTTTTTTTTGCAAAACTTGCAATAGAAGAGAGTAACTTTTTAATTCTACGCATAATAATCATCCTACATCTCATACTATTTTATTGCAATGTAAATAAAATAGCTTAAATTTTAAAACCGCTAATATCACCAAATTAAATCTACTAATGAATTATGAAATAAAAAATTGAGTTAATCTACTAGCTATATTAATATCGTTTATTTAAGTAAAATCTAAAACAATCGTATAAATAACTTAATTGCAATCATTCTGTTTTATAAACATATTAAGGAAATATTAACACACAGTAGATAGAAATAATAAATAATATTAATATAAGAGATAAAGTCAATATAATTATAATGATTACAATAATATTATAAACCTTACTATCAATACTAATAACATACCTTAACAGACTTCTTGTACAAAATTTAATAGTAGAAGAACATATCTTTTAAATTCTAACAACTAATCAAAACTTTAATAATCATACCATATATCATAAATATTTTATTACGGCACAAAATAACGTAAGTAAAATATATTGACTTACATAGTTGCTATTCTTAACATAAAACCATAGCAATGAAAAAGAAGATTTAACTAAAAATATTGAACATATTACAATACCATTATAATATAATTTAATTGAATTGATAAAAATCACTTCTATATTAAATAAATATTACTCAAATTTATAAAGTAGTTAGCAACAATTAATTAATTCATTGCTAACTACTTTAAAATCAAAATATAACTTATTAAACAACAAATAAAAGTATTAAAGATACTACTAATGCGTAAATAGCGATCGACTCTATAAGAGCTAGACCGATAATCATTGTAGTGAATATTCTATCAGCAGCACCAGGATTTCTAGATATTGACTCAACTGCTGAACCGATTGCTTGACCCATTCCTCTACCTGCGCCTAACCCTGCAAGTGCTATAGATAAAGATGCAGCAAGAAATAATGCCCATGAATTATCAGAATGCTTAACTGCAACCTCTTGAGCGAAAACGAAACTTTGTGATAAAACTAACATTGAAACTACTAATAATGCTTTTTTCATAAATGAAAACCTCCAAAATGTAATATATTAATGCCTATAATTAATGTGCTTCTTCAAGTGCACCACTTATATAGACCATTGATAACATCATAAAAACATACGTTTGAAGAAGTGATGTAAAAACAATCATTCCCATCATAGGAATTGGAACAAGTAAAGGAACTAAAAAGAATAACAACACAAGAACAAGATCTTCTCCTGCTATGTTACCAAATAAACGCATCGTTAATGATAACGGACGTGCAAGATGAGTTATAAACTCAATTATAATGATTAATGGTGCAAGTACCAATACTGGACCAGTAAATTGTTTAATATAATGTACACCATGCTTTTTTATACCGATATAATTGTAAAGCACAAACACTGCAATCGCTGGAGCTGCTGTTGTATTCATATTTGATGTTGGAGCTGCTAAGCCTGGAACTATACCGATTAGATTAGATACAGCAACATACATTCCTATACCAAAAATAAATGGTATATATACTCGTCCTTCTTTACCCATAATATTCTCGCCAAGATCATAAACAAAAACGATTATGCCCTCTACAAAACTTTGCGATTTAGTAGGTATTTCTCTTCTCATTCCTAGCGTCATTAAACCTAGTATAGTAATAATCAATAAGGCAACAAAAAGCATTACAACTTGCAAATACCCATGTTGAAGGTCTGCAGGTAGTAAGGCGGTAATATTAAGAGGATGTTCCATTTCTTAACTCCGTAATATAATTTATTATGTAATATATAGTATGTGTTGCAAACGGAACTGTTATACCTATAATTAGGTATATGGGATTAATTTTTAAAAAATAAAAACTAGAAGAAACGATAACCCCAAAAATTCCCAATCTAAACGCTGATACGACCAACAAACTAGATGGTCTATCTTTCTTAAGCAGAATAGCCTCTAACAACCTTCTTAGAAGTAAAATATCTATACTCGCGGCTATAAAACCGATAAGATATGATATAGCTAGGAAAAAACTACTTAATCCGACTAGTATAATATATGTAATAAAAGCAAAAATCAATAAAATTATTATAAATCTATCATTTTTGACCATTCATCATTCCCGTCTTTCTCAAAATCTTATACACACTTTTAACTCCAGCAATTATACCTAGTATAAGAAATATCAAAGAAAGATACGGTTTTGTACCAAACTTTAGATCAAGAAAATAACCCATTGTTGCACCTACAAAAATTGATGAAACAAATAACAAGCCGATTGAAGCAAAATCTACTATACTACCAAAAGACTTACCTTTTATAGGATTAGATAGTTTCATATTAGCAAATAAACTATCATCTTTTACTTTATTCTCATTATCTAATTGATTATTGGTATTAACTTTTTCATCAGAATAGATACTGGTATCTCTATTATTTACAGTGTCGTTAATTTTATTTTCACTATCAGTATCAGCCTTGCTATCGCTATCAATAGCATTATCAATACCACTACTACTCTTTACTTTTTTATCTAATTTATCGCTACTCATTTTTTCACCAAACAGATATTATAATGATTTTAATGATTCATAATGTGCTTTTAATGTATTTCCTATCTGCTCATCGCTATGTGCGATAGATACAAATGCTGATTCATATTGTGCAGGAGCTAAATAAACACCCTTATCAAGCATTGAGTGGAAATATTTTGAATATAAAGATGTATCTGATGATATCGCTGTTGAATAACTATCTACTGGCTTATCAGTAAAATATAAACACGATAAGGATTCAATCTGATTAAATGTATAATTTAAACCTAAGTTTTTCAAGTTTTCTCTATATCCATTATACAGTTTTCTACTTTGTTCTGATAATTTTTGATAGAAGTTTTTAATAGACAATTTTTCAAGCATCTTAATACCTGCAGCCATAGCAAGCGGATTACCAGATAAAGTTCCTGCTTGATACACAGACCCTAAAGGGCTTAACATATTCATAATATCTTCTCGCCCACCAAAAGCACCAACTGGTAAGCCACCACCGATAATTTTACCGAACGTTAAAAGATCTGGTTTGATATTAAAATATTCTGATGCACCACCTAATGATAATCTAAACCCTGTTATTACTTCATCGAAGATCAGTAACGCACCGTTCTCTTCAGTAATTTTACGAATCTCTTCAAGAAAATTATCTTTAGGAAGAACAAGCCCCATATTTGCAGCAACAGGCTCTATAATTATAGCTGCGATCTCCCCTTTATTACTTTCAAATATCTTCTTAATATTTTCTATGTCATTATATTGAGCGATGATCGTATGTTTAGCAGCATCTGCTGGAACACCAGGAGATGATGTTTCTCCATGAGTTAACATACCTGATCCTGCTTTAACTAGCATGAAATCAGAATGTCCATGATAACAACCTTCGAATTTAATAATTTTATCTCTTTTAGTATATGCTCTTGCAAGACGAAGTGCAGACATTACAGCCTCTGTACCTGATGATACAAACCTAACTTTTTCAACTGATGGAACTGAATCTACTATCATTTTTGCAAGTTTCGTTTCAAGCTCGGTTGGAGCACCAAACGATGAACCTTTACTCAACACATCGGTAACCGCTTTAATTACTTCATCATCAGCATGACCTAAGATGAGTGCACCCCATGAACAAACATAATCGATATACTCTTTATTATCTGTATCGTATATCAACGAACCTCTACCTCTATCTATAAATACTGGATCACCACCAACAGAACCGAAAGCCCTAACTGGAGAGTTTACCCCTCCTGCAATATATTTCTTAGCATCTAAATACAAAGAGCTACTACTCATATAAAAAACCCCACCTAAACAACAATATATTTCTCATTATAACAGAAAATCTTTTTTTTAAAAGAAAAATTAAATTAATTTCAAGCAACACAATCTAATTATATCTACTGTATTAACTGAAAACTACAATATAAATTTTTATATATTACTTTATGATATATATATAATTATATAATGATAGTAATCTATCTATTAATAAGTTATTTATAATATAATTATGTGTATCGTATTAGGATAATTTTATAGTACATATAAAAAAGTACTCTCGCTTATACAGAGGTAAGAAGTTGTGTGTTGATGTAAAAAGTACTCTCGCTTATACAGAGGGAAGAAGTT
>CAMQYS010000059.1 GCA_947039395.1 uncultured Deferribacteraceae bacterium
TACTATAACTAACTAGCGTAATAAATTAACAGTAGTAATTCACTAATTAACCTTACTCTAACTTGTAGTAATTTATAAAAAAATACCTACCCTAAAACTAAGGTAGGTATAAAATATATTTCACTCAATATTAAATATTTATCTTAAATAAAACAACATACTCAATTGAAAATAAATAAAAAAATTATCTTAAACTATTTTATATATCAATTAGCAAACTATGTAGTCCGTTCTTTACCTAATCTACCTAGTAAACCTTTTAACATACTTACAATAAACTATTTAGCATACTCTATAGCTCTTGATTCTCTTATAACTAATACTTTGATCTGTCCAGGACAAACAACTTCCTCTTCAATCTTTTTAGAAATATCTCTTGATAATGTAATTATCCCATCATCATTTACTTTATCTGGTTCAACTATAATACGCACCTCTCTACCTGCTTGGATAGCAAATGATCGCTGAACTCCCTCAAACCCTAATGTTATCTCTTCTAGTTTTTCAAGACGCTTGATATATGATTCTAGAACCTCTCTTCTTGCACCAGGACGTGATGCAGATATCGCATCTGCTGATTGAACAAGAATCGCTTCAATACAATTATACTCAACCTCTCCATGGTGAGAAGCTATAGCGTTAATTACTCTTGAATCCTCTTTACATCTTTTCGCATACTCAACACCTATTTGTGTGTGTGAGCCTTCAACATCATGATCTATAGCTTTACCTATATCGTGTAACAGCCCTGCTCTTTTCGCAATCTTTACATCCATACCAAGTTCCGCCGCCATTATACCAGTAATCGTTGCAACCTCTATTGAGTGTGCTAAAACATTTTGTCCGTAACTTGTACGATATTTTAACCTGCCTAACAGCTCTAAAATATCATTATGAATACCATGAAGTCCTAAGTTGAAAACTACATCTCCACCTATTTCTAGAATATGCTTCTTCATCTCAAGCTTACTTTTCTCATGTAACTCTTCTATTCTAGCTGGATGAATTCTTCCATCTGCTATTAATTTTTCCAATGTTAATTTTGCAGTCTCTCTTCTATATGGGTCATAAGATGATAATATAACTGCTTCTGGCGTATCGTCAACAATGATATCAACACCTGTAATCGTTTCAAATGTACGAACATTTCTACCTTCACGTCCGATAATTCTTCCTTTCATATCATCTGATGGAAGGTTAACAACTGTTACAGATATATCGTTTACAAAATCAGGTGCACAACGTTGAATAGCTGTTGATATAATACTTTTTGCTCTTTTATCTGCATCTTGTTTTAAATCTTCTTCAATTTCTCTTATTCTTTTTGCAGAATCCATTTTCGCATCTGATAACATCTGCTCTAGAAGAGTGTTTTTTGCATCTTCTCTTGTCATATTTGCGACACGTTCAACATCTTCAACATACTTATTTTTAAGCTCATTGATTTTAGATTTACTTACATCAATATCTTTTAACTTCTCATCTAACTCTTTATCTTTCTTATCTAAAAACTCTTCTTTTTTATATACAGTATCCAGCTTTTTATCTATAGTTTCTTCTTTAGTTAAAAGACGTTTCTCTTGTTGAGTTATCTCCCACTTTTTCTCTTTAACCTCTTTGTCTAGCTCTTGTCTTCCTCTAAAAATAATCTCTTTAGATTCAAGTTTAGCCTCTTTTACGATATCTTCATGCTCGCGTTTAGCTCTTTGGATTATCTCTTCTTTAGTATTACCTAACTTCTTATCCTCTATAGATCTAACTTTTTTTAATATTATATAACTTATCAGTGAGCCTATGGTAAGCCCAACAGCTGTAAATATAACTACATTTAATGCTACAATTTCCATATTATCATACTCTCCTTTATATTATTTTCATTTCTGTGATAATCTGATCTAGTTTTACATCATTTTCATCAGCTGGCAATCTATCCAGTAACTGAAAATCATATGCAATCCCTACAGATTTAACTGCTTTTTTCTCTTTCAAATATCTATCATAGTACCCTTTGCCGTAACCGATACGATTATAATCTAAACCAAATGCTATACCAGGCACTCCAATAATTATCTTGCTGTCTCTCTCTATCTCTAATTCTACCTTTAGTATACTAGAAGTTATCGGAACTTTAATTCCAAATTTATCAACTTTTAGTTGACTTCCCTTCTCATATAAATAAAACTCTAAATCATCTCCACTAACTACAGGAATGTAGACTTTTTTACCGTTCTCAAATAGTAACTCAAATAATAAGCTTAAATCCACTTCCCCCTTATTAGATATATAAAGTAAAAAAATATCATAATCTTTATACAATTTATAATAACTTTCAGATATAATATCCGAATGGCTAATCATATTATTTCTATCGTAATTAATTCTTAAATCTAAATATTTTTTTCTAATCGCTTCTTTGTGCATACCTACCTTCTTTACTCTTCCATAGTCTTTTGAGTCTTTCAGATATTTTACTTTCAAATCCTACATCGCTTGGAAGATAAAATGATATGTCACTACTAAAAGTATCTTTACTACGATTAGATTTATCTATTGAACAACCATCTAAGAGATAGTTCTGATCAATAAACTCTCCATAATCAAATGGATATTTATAATCTTTATTGCTGTAGCGAATATTAAATGGAACGGAAGGATTTATATCCTTTAGATACGATGATGATTTTTTATAGGCAAGATAACACCTATTACTCTTAGGAAGGGAGGCTAGATATATAACTGCATGTGAAAATATTATCAATCCTTCTGGCACACCAACATTCATAAAATTGTTATAACTAGCATTTATAAATGTTACTGCTTCAGGATATGCATTTCCAATATCCTCGCTTGCAGAAACCATCAGCCTTCTATATATAGCCTCTGGTGGTACTCCACTATTATATAACTTCATCGCCCACAAAAGTGCTGCATCAGGGTCTGTTCCCCTAATCGACTTAATCATGGCTGAAAATAGATCGCAATTTTCGTCTTCGCTAAAACTATTTTTTGCAACTACTTCTTCTAACCCTTCTTTAGATAAATATAACGTATCGCCTCTTCTATCTCCGATCATCGAAGCTAACTCTATTATATTTAAAAATCTTCGTGTATCACCGTCACACATATCTATAAAGTAATCTAAATTATCATTAAAATCAATATATCTAATCCCCATTATATCAGATATATGTTTCTTCGCTCTATTTGCAATCTCTTCAAGAGACTTTTTGTCTAATGAATTGAATTTAAACATTAACGACCTAGATCTAAACGCTGGAGTTAAATTAAAATACGGATTCTCTGTTGATGCCCCAATAATCTTAACTTCTTTATCATCTAATAACTTTAATAAAAAATCTTGTTGAGATTTAGTATATCTATGTATCTCATCAATAAACAGTATCACATTGCCTTTATCAGATATTGAAATATTAGATACAATTTTCTTCAAATCTGTTACGCCATGAGTTGTTGCATGTAGCGAAATTAACTCATTATCTAACAACTTTCCGATCAACTTCGATACAATCGTCTTACCTGATCCTGGAGGGCCTGTAAAAATTAATGAGTCAAACCCACCATTTATTACTATCTTACGAAAAAGAGAACCCTCTTTTGTAAGCTCTTCCTGTCCAAATATATCAGAAAAACTATCTATTTGCATCATTGAAGCCAATTTCATACTTTATACTCTATAACCTATTATTAAACCTAATAAGTTCTTTGCTTGTAAAACATATATAATATAGTATATCAGAAATAAATATCTATACTCTTTTTTCCATACAATATTATTAATTTAATTATACCTTATTATATTAAATTGTAAATACAATTATCTAATTTTAATATATAAGTAAAAAATGAGTAGTAATTAAAGCACCCATTTGAAATTTTATTTCTATTCATTACTTAGAAAACTTAAGTATCAATAATACATTGAAATTCTAATATAGCTTAATCTATGATAGATCTACTAAAAGAACATTATTATAGCTATTTTTCTCTCCATTAACCGCAATATTACTAACTCTATTTATCTTACTTTATTGATGACGATAAAATTTCTTGCGATCATGTTTCAATTTAAAGTATCAAAAAAGAAAGAAGTGGGAAATAAAACTGCAAGTATACAAGCAGTTTTAATAACTATATTTATAATTTCAGTATGTACGGTAGCCTCTAAAGAGTATAAATATAATACTTATGATAAGTTTTTAATAGAAGGTGAAAATAATTTAAGATATACGTTAGCTACAATAGAAAGTATTGAAAAAGAGGAGTTTTAGAAAAGGTAGTATCATTACAAAATTTATAGGAGAGTTTAGTTTTTCTATAAATAACAAGATCTATTAGGTTAACACTGTTACACCTAAAAATTATAATAAGTATGTATATTTTATAAAAGCCAATATGGATAATAGGAATATTATCAACTACTGTCCGTATTATAAAAAATGTTAGAGAATACAACTGTAGAAGTTCCATCATCATGGGAAACTAATCCGATACCTAGCTTGATTATGAATTGAAAAATCACCTGTGATTTACAAAAACATCACACTATTTACAAACACCATACGATTTATAAACATTATACGATCTGCAAACACCACACTTATAGTAACAACCCCCGCATATGGCGAAAAACATTTACAGTCTAGCGCCTGACTTATAATCAGGCGACCAATAAGCGATACTTTAGACTTCCTTATCAATGTAAGGCTTGCACACCATATCGACTAACATGATCTATTATTTAAAAATGTTGGCGAAGGACTGTTTTTGCTCTCGCTCACAGCAGGGAGTAATTTATATACTATACCTATTTAAAACTTAATGCTATAAATAAATATAGCGTATTACTTATTTCTGATAACTTATACATTATTCTCTATATAATTAACTATATCTTCAATTGATAATATATTTTTCTGTAAATTTTGATTTTCAATAAGTATTAAAATATTGATGAAAGGTTCTTCTTACTCTTACTCTTACTCTTACTCTTACTCTTACTCTTACTCTTACTCTTACT
>CAMQYS010000060.1 GCA_947039395.1 uncultured Deferribacteraceae bacterium
GAATTGATCTCAAACTTAAGTAGAGCAAACAGTTTACAAAAATATATAAAGTCGCAAAAGAACGGAATTGATCTCAAATTTAAGCAGAGTAAAATAATTTACAAAAATATATAAAGTTGCAAAGAATGGAATTGATCTCAAATTTAAGCAGAGTAAAATACTTTACAAAAATATAATTACGCTGTTAGAGTTTATACGTCGATCGGTTTTAAAGTTGCTAAAGAGTTAGAAGAAGATTTTTAATGGTTTGTAAATTAAAATAGTAGTAGAGCAAGATATTGTACATTACAATTGAGAGTAGAACGGAATTGACTTCAAACTTAGATAAAATATAGTGGTTAGTAAGTGAATGGAATTCAATTTAGATACAGTAAATAGTGCGAAAATAGGGTGGTACTATCGCACTACTTACTAACCTCTCACTAGATACAACTCATGAGAGAAACTAAATTAAACGAATATAAAAAAACAAAACCAGGAATAGTAGTAAAACTACTCCCAATAATTAATTGTCAATAATTGCCAATTTAGCCAAGTATTAAAACTAAAATATAAACTATAAAGAAAATATTGAAATTTTAATAACTTAGATTAATAATCACCAGATGATTTTCTTTCACGTTCGTGTGCTTCGTTCACTCTGATACTTCTACCACCAAACATACTTTCATTAAGGTTTTCAATTGCTTCCTCAATACGATCGCCGTTCATTTCCACAAACCCAAATCCTCTGAACTTTCCTGTCTCACGATCGTGAATAAATTTAACAGAACTAACTTCACCAAATTGTGAAAATAGATCAGCAACTTCATTCTCTCTTGTGTTATAACTCAGGTTACCAATAAATATTCTTTTCATTACCTCAAACACCTCAAAAAATTAAATAAAATACAATAAATATATAGCTATTATCTGACTATATTTTACCTGTTGACAATAACATATATTTGATAAAATGCAAGTAAAATCAATAAGTATTTAGATAAAATATTCTTAATTATATGGTTTTTATGTAAGTGTTAGTTGATAAGATGTGTTAAATTATTGATAAATAAGAGTTATTTGTGATTAGGCAGACATATACATCATTATAACTTAATTTATATATTTTTGTGATATTCTTAATATTATTGTATAAAAGTGGTTAATTACTGGTAAGTATTGTTTTTTTTGCAAAAAACAGATACAATTCACGATATACTTTTTAGGAGATTTTACATGGAGCAACATAGACTAGATAAGTTGTCTAAGATTAAAGAAATGGGGATATCTCCATACGTTAATACATACATCACTGGTGATAAAATAGGTGTTATAATAGAGAGGTTTAGCTCAAAAGAGGTTGAGTTAACCGATACAGTTTTTAAGATAGCTGGAAGAGTTATATCTAAAAGAGAGTTTGGTAAGTCATCATTTTTGACAGTACGTGATATGTCAGGAGATATACAAATTTATCTAAAAAAAGAACAACTTTCTGAAACAGATTTTGAAGTTTATAAATTGACAGATGTAGGTGATTTTATATCTGTTGAAGGTGCGTTATTTAGAACACAGAAAGATGAATTAACTTTAAGGGTATCATCGTATATATTATTGACTAAGTCGCTAAATGATCTACCAGAGAAATGGCATGGATTAAAAGATATTGAGCAGAGATATAGAAAGAGATATCTTGATTTAATAGTTAATCAAGAGTCGAAAGGTATTTTTATCAAAAGAAGTAAGATCGTTAAAGATATACGAGATTTCTTTACTGATAGAGATTTTTTAGAGGTTGAAACTCCGATGATGCATCCGATCGTTGGTGGTGCAACAGCTAAACCGTTTGAAACTTTTCATAACGCATTAGATATGCCATTATTTTTGCGTATTGCACCTGAATTATATCTTAAAAGATTAGTTGTTGGTGGAATGGAAAGAGTTTTTGAGCTTAATAGAAATTTTAGAAATGAGGGTGTATCTACTAAACATAATCCTGAATTTACTATGATAGAGTGGTATATGGCGTACGCTGATTATAATATATTGATGGATATGATTGAAGAGTTAATTGTGTCTATTGTTAAGAAGTTTAATAATGCTAATAGTTTAGAGTTTAACGAGTTGACCGTTGATCTATCTGCTCCGTGGAAGAGGATATCTATGGAGGAGTCGTTATACGAAATCGGAGGCGTACCTAGGGGTGCGATAGATGGATACGATAACGCAAAAAATTATGCAGAGTCGTTAAAATTTGAGATCGCAAAAGATGCAGGTTGGGGTAAGATTATTGAGTTACTTTTTGAGGAGCTTGTTGAAGAGAAGTTAATTAACCCTACGTTTATTATAGATTATCCGAAAGAGATTTCTCCACTTGCTAAATCTAAAGAGTCTAATCCAGAACTAACAGATAGATTTGAGTTATTTATCGCAAAGATGGAGATAGCTAACGGATTTAATGAGTTGAATGATCCGATAGATCAGAAAGAGCGTTTTATGAAACAGATAGAATTGGCAGATGCTGGTGATGAAGAAGCGATGAAGATGATGGACACTGATTTTATCACAGCGTTAGAGTACGGCTTACCACCAACTGCAGGAGCAGGGTTAGGGATAGATCGTCTTGTTATGTTGATTACTGGACAGAGTTCGATAAGAGATGTGTTACTATTTCCTCATATGAGACCGATTGTTTAGGAAGAAGTTAATAATGAGATAGCTTGAAAATTATTTTATCGTTAAATGTTTCATTGCTAGTGTCATTAAGATGTGTTTCTACTATATAAATTACTATACAGATTTTTTGTGTAGATATCGGTGAATGTGGTGGAGATGATCGTTAATTAATTATTTCTTTCAAATATTTTATACTCCTTTTAGGAGATTAAAAAGCACTTATCAATTTAGAGTTGGTAAGTGCTTATATTTTGCATAATCAGGTTTTGTTTTAGGGTGTTATGAATATGGTGCTTGCATACAATGGTTGTTATCTAACTCCAGTATGTATTGATAATTAAAAGAATATCATCATGAGGATCATCATCATTATCAACTAAATAATCTATAAAGATTTGTTCTATCTCATCATCGTTTTTGATTTCTGATAGTACTTGGATTGCACGTTTTTTAAGACTTCCTCGTGGTGCTTTTGTCGCACAGATCATAGCTACACATCGCATTTTAGCTGTGTCAGTTCGTTGTAGAATGTTAATAATACCTCTCAAAGTTTGTTGGCATTCATCATTCAATGAGTCTAAACAACTCTTAATTAAATCATCGCTTATCGGTAAGTCTATGTCTTCCATAACTGAAACTGTATCAGCGTATACGTAAACAGTTGGATAGCTTTTGGCTGAATCTAAATATTCTTTTTCCCATTGTCGATTATTGATAATTCCCGTCGTAGTTGTTATTTCAAAAGCTTCACTTCTAATTTGGGATAAGTCAGGAACATAACTTTTAGGAACGCTAGATATCGGAATTTCAATATCAGAAAAAACCAAAAAATTAGGGGTTTGTATTCCTTTTACATCTTGAGATGTAAAGCCAGAATACGGAATGATAGCAATGCAATTTAATGGCTTTTTCAGAATTGTAGCAGCAGATGCTTTATGGTGTCCATCTAACACACAACTAATAAACTCGCTAAAATTGTAAACTATGCTTCTTGGTAAATCGGTGCTATTATTTTTCATCAAATCTATATAGTAATTTACACGTTGTTCACTATAACAAGAGGTATCTTGTGTTGGGTATAAAAAAACTGGATGTCCTGATACATAATCATAATCATTTTCTGGAAATAAAATTCCAGCCGTAGCATCATTTTCAGTGGGTTTGTTTGGTGTGTTCCAGAAGAAATTTCCATTGCCATCAGTTGGGTAACATAGAGTATCAACAATTATATAAAGACCAGTACTTAATAAAGAGAGTAACGGTGTGATAGATGTAATTGTATCTTCTAATGAAACAAATGAGGCATTTATTTTTTCCTGTATATCATTTAGTTCAACACAATTACTGTTTGCTATACCATGCCCAGTTGCTAAAATACTTTTACATGTTGGACATAGTGGAGAATTAATTTGAACCAACGGAATATCATTAAGAGTAAGATGAGAATTTAGATTTACAGAATAATTGTCACTCCACCCTTCATTTTTTACTCTTAACTTTCCTTTGCCATTAATGTAAACTAGTCTAGCAGAACTTATAAGAGAGGCATGTGGAATGTTTACTACTATATTTAATATTTCAACTGATGTTGCATCATTCTTTAAGTTCAAAGCAGTTCATCCTTACTACTATATTTGTTTTCTGGTACTGTACCATATCTTTTAAATATTTAAAATAATTATTACTCTCTGTACTGTACAAGAAAGATTTCTAGTGTTCGATCCTTTATAATTATTTCAAGAACGCAAAAAATACTTGCTGATTGTTGAGATAATATCTCACGTTGGAAATGTTTATATTGTGCATCATCAGTTTTGTTTTAGGGTGTTAGGGGTATGGGTGCTTGCATACAATTGTTGTAATAACCTGCATAATATATTAACGGTTATGATAATATAAATAATATATTAACGGTTATAATAACCTGCATAATATATTAACGGT
>CAMQYS010000061.1 GCA_947039395.1 uncultured Deferribacteraceae bacterium
GGTAGTTATTATTAATTCATACTCATTAAATTTTACTTAGCTATTTATGTTTACTTGTGACAACTGTAGTTGTTATTAATAGAGTAGTTATTATTCATTTATAAAGATTGATTTATCTTTTTATCTAATCTACGAACATATACTTAGTATAAAATTTGTATAGATTAATTAACGTCCCTTTTTTATACCTAAACAATGATAATAAAATGATGATTGGATTGTTTTATTGAAGTGTTTACGTTATAATATAAAATAAGTATTATTGTAATGATCCAGAAAAATATATGTACTGTATAGCAGTAAACTAAAGATAATGAATTGATCTCTTAGAAATGGCGAATTTTGGTTATGAAAATAAATAAAATTGAAAAATTAATATATGATAATTTTAAAAACTATATATAGACAATCCAATAGAAGAAGGATTTTATGATGAGTATAGACAACTCTTTAGAACAACTGAACAGTAGGTATAAGAGTATCTATTATCATTTGATTTTCTGATAGGATTTTAAAGTAATATAAATAATATTATGATTAGGAGTTTTGAAATTGATTTATAAATTAGAAAATAATGAATTTTTAGAATACGAAGGTAAATATTATTTGTTTGGTACATATTTTTATAATACACCAGAGCAATACAAAAGTTTATACGCAACAGATGATACAGATAAACTTTTTCCATTACATAAAATAACAGACGATCAAGTTGAAGATCACTTTAGTATAATGTCTCGTTGTGAAATGAATAATATGCAGTATAAGGCATTGAAAATAATAGATAATAAGTTTTGTGAAATAAAAAAAATAATAGGGAATGAAATAAGAGTAGTATCGCTGAAAGATGTTGATGCTGTATGGTCTAAAAAATATGTTTTTAAAAATAAAGAAGAAACAATTGATATTCATTATGTCAAAGATAATGATATGATTGATGAGATTATTAGTCCACAGTTTAATTATTATTTAGATGAGAATGCTTCTAACAATAAAATGTTGAGTTTTTGTGGAGAGTTTAAGGAACTTAAATTATTAGAAAACATAATTAACCACCTATATGATCAAAGAGTAATTATAAAGAATTATATTATTGAACCTCTTGATTTTGATACTCATATAACATTAACTATTGATAATATTGAATTTTGGTTAAATACAAGTATTTGGGATATTGTAACCTTATCTCCTGCTGATAAAAAAGGAAATCCATATATGGTAGAAATTTTACAATATCTAAGGCTTAATGGGTTAAAAGAACTTTAGCAGTGTAAGACTTATGATTATTGCACGTAAGTAGCCCAATTTTCTAGGAACCAAGTAAATAAAATTAATCTCAATAAACTAAATAAGCAGAATAAAAGCACTTATCGACTTTCAAAATTGTTAAGCACTTTTTATGTTCTTGAAAGGAGCATAAAATATCTGAGGACAAACAGATAGAAGTCATATTAATATAGAAAATCACCAAGATAACTTATGAAGTAACTATTCATTTTAGCAAAACAGACAAGATAACATTTAACGAAAATATAGAGAGTGTTGCAAGTATTTTTTTACTACTTAACTGTAGTAAACGGGACACATTAATTTGTGTCCTGTTTTTTATGTACACTTATAAATATAGTAGTTATTATTAATTCATAAACATTAAATTTTACTTAGCTATTTATGTTTACTTGTGACAACTGTAGTTGTTATTAATAGAGTAGTTATTATTCATTTATGAAGATCGTACTTAATATAAATTTGTATAGATTGATTAATGCCCATTTTATATTTGAAAATAATAACATAAATAAAATTAAATGTTATTTACTGAGTCAAATTTTTTACCTTACAATCACTTATAAAATGAATATAATAAATTGTTTTATGAAGTACTTCTTTATAATATATGTATTAAAATAATTTTATAAATCAGGTTATCAATCTTTAAATTATAGTTGTTAATTAAATATAAATAATTATTATTTACAACTCATAAATCAATAATATAGGTTTAAAATGCTCATATTAAATTCGTAATGGGTATATTTACTCTATAATGAAATAGTTGATATTAAAAAGAAGGATCTGCATCTGTACAATCTGTTTTACCTATAAAATCTGCTGCTCTGCAAGAGATATCAGTTCAGACACTTTGAGATCTAAAACTATACAAATCTTTTCTAACGTTGATATGGTTGGGTTAGCAATATTATTTTCTAACTTATATAGATAATGTCTTGATAAATAAGATTCATTTGCTAGCTGTTCTTGGCTAAGACCCTTTCTTTTTCTTAAAACATTAATTGTAAGTCCGATATTCATATAAAATAATCCTTCAATTAAACTACCACAGTAAAAAGTTACCAACAACCAACTATAGTTATCTATTGATAATTATAGTATATAGTTGTATAATCTATTTTATAAGATATATAATACAGTGTATAATTAAAATGAAAGTTGAGTCTTTAAATTGATTTTTATTGATGCTCTTAGTTGTATGTGTTATAACCTCAAAATTATTAACTAGAGGGGGGGGATAAAATTGTTAAAAAGTCTTTATGTTTATTGTGTTGGTATCTACATCTGCATGCTATAGCATAGTGTAATCGGAGGTATTATATTTGTAATGTTATAAATGTCTCAAGGTGGTTGGTTAATATTCATATTTAATAAAAACTTTGCTTTTTATACTAACATAGAATTAGGTTCAATGTGTTTATGTGGTGGCAAATCTTTAAATGAAGATAATGGTGGAGCTAGAGTCACTATGGGATTTAGAAGTGGTAGAATATAAAATAGTAACTTTATAACATAAGTTATAATTATTTTATAGGAATTATTGATATTGTTTGTAATAAATAGTTTGATCAATTATACATTATGATGTTTATAATATAATAATTGTTATATTTATTGAAAAATACAATTAATTGAGTAGATTATATGTATTGATAAATTACAAATCATATATGGCTTTATTGAATAATTAGTTTAGGTTGTTATAATTAGCAGAAAAAATTATAACAATCTAAATCTAAATCTAAATCTAAATCTAAATCTAAATCTAAATCTAAATCTAA
>CAMQYS010000062.1 GCA_947039395.1 uncultured Deferribacteraceae bacterium
AAGTTATTTTTGTTGTTTAGGATATTTCAGTATTAGCTTGAACGATTGGTACTAATAGTTGTTTATAGGCTATGTTTATAAATTATATAAACTTGTTTAGATAAGTTATTTTTGTTGTTTAGGATATTTCAGTATTAGCTTGAACGATTGGTACTAAAGTTGTTTATAGGCTATGTTTATAAGTTATATAAACTTGTTTAGTTTATTTATGTATATTTTGTAGTAGTATGATCGCATCATCTATAGTTATAAACTAATATTATCCAGTTTAGTGATGTGTGTTAATTTTATAGGTTATAATTTAGAGAATTATAGTATATGTATTTTTTTAATGAACTAAGGGAGATATATTTTTAATGGATATTAAAACGGTATTAGCTATTGTTATTTCAGTTGGTATCTTGGTAGTTTGGCAAATGTTTTTCATTCCAGAACCTCCTCAGATAGCAAAAACAACAAGCGATAACATTACTCAAAATGATAACTCTCCGATATCAACACTTACTGTAACCGAGTTAAATGGTACAGTAGCGACAGCAGTTGAAAAAATAGAAGAGATAGTTATTACAAATGATAAATTAATATTAACATTCAACTCTTTTACAGGTGGTATACGTTATGCATCTATTAAGGGTTGGAAAGATGAGTCTGCAGTTGAAGAAGAGTCATACGTTACATTTAACAAAGATGGCAAAACAGATTACTTCAATCTTCTAACCCCTTTAAATGTTAAGCCTTCAGTTGAGCATAACACGGTTGATGGCATTGATGTTGTTACATTTACTTTTAAAGAGAATAATCTAACAATAAAGAAAGAGTATCGTATTGATCCAGCAACTTATATGTTATCAACATCAATAGTGGTAATTAACGGTGGTGTGGGTGCATTAAACGTTCCAATAATTGCAAAAATAGGTCCACGTTTAGGTAGTGATTTTGAGGAGAGTAAATATATCTTCGAAGGAGCTATGATTCATAACTTAGAGGATACGAAAAAAGCTGATATTGATAGTGATAAAACGATAACATTACCAACTCCATTATGGGGTGGCTATACATCGAAATATTTCTTATTTGCAGCAACAGGTGCTTTATTTAATTCAGCTAAAATTTCTCCAGTTAATGGATACGAGGTTGTATCATTAGAGAAGAATGATCTAGTGGTTAATGGTAATTCAACATTTTCTGCTGATTACAACATATTTATTGGTCCTAAAATATATGAGGATCTAAAATTATATAATATAGGTTTACAAGAATCTATAGATTTTGGTTGGTTTTATTTTTTGGCAATTCCTATGTTGCAGTTACTAATATTTATAGCAGGTATAGTTAAAAATTATGGATTATCTATCATTGTTTTAACGATTATTGTTAGAATAATAATGTTACCACTAACGATTAAACAGTTTAAATCTATGGATGGTATGAAGAGAATCCAGCCAGAAGTAATGGCTTTAAGAGAGAAGTTTAAGGGTGATCCGCAAAGATTAAATGCAGAGACGATGGAGTTATATAAGAAACATAAAGTTAATCCATTTTCAGGTTGTTTACCTATTCTTGTTCAGATACCGATATTTTTTGCACTATATAAAACGTTATTGGTATCTGTGGAGCTAAAGGGTGCACCTTTTATAGGTTATATAGTAGATCTATCAGCAAAAGATCCATATTATATTACTCCTGTTATAATGGGAGCTAGTATGTTTATTCAACAGTTATTAACTCCTTCAACTGCTGATCCAGTACAGAAAAAGATATTTATGGCGATGCCTATAATTTTTACATTTTTATTTTTAAATTTTCCATCAGGGCTAGTTTTATATTGGCTCACAAGTAACATTTTGTCTATCATACAACAGCTTATTATTACTAAAAGATCAGCCAAAAGGGAGCTAACATGAGATATTACGAGATAGAGGGAGATACTCCTACGAGTATAGTCAATAAATTTATAGAAGAGAAAAAGGTGTCCAAAGACTTAGTTACATATGAAGTTATTGAAGCAGGTTCTAGGGGTTTGTTAGGGATAGGTAAGAAACTAGCAAAGATAAGAATAGAGTATAACGAAGAAGAGTTTGTAAAAAAACGTGGTAAGATATTACTATCGGAGTTATTAGATTTAGCTAATTTTCCAGATCATCATATAGATGTTACTATAGATGGTAAGCGTATAGTTTTTGATATAGACTCAACAACACCAGAGTTGTTAATCGGCAAACAAGCGATGACACTTAATGCTATAGAGTATATTTTAGAGAAGATGTTACAACTTGATTACGGTAAAGATATTGATATTGTTGTAGATGTGAATGCATATAGAGATCGTGCGTTACAATCAATAATAGAGAAAGCTAAGCGATTTGCAAATGAAGTTCTACAAACGGGTAAATCGCGTAAACTTCCACCGATGAATTCATCTATGCGTAGAGAGGTTCATCAGTTAGTAAAAGAGATTAAAGGTTTAACAACGATATCACTTGGTGAAGGTTTTATCAAACAGATATCTATTGTTCCAGATAGAAGAAGAAGATAAGTTTAAAGAATATTTTAAGGATATATTAAATGTTACCTAAAATTGCACTTATTATAATTATTATCGCAATGGTTGTTATTCTTTTTAGAAAAAGTGACAGTATAGGAAAGAGTAAAAAAAGTAGTAGTGATAACAATGCTGTAGAGATGAAGAAAGATCCTATATGTGGATTATATGTTGAAGATACTACATCTCATAAAGTTAAGCTTGAAGACGAGGTATACTCTTTTTGTTCAAAAAAGTGTAAAGATGAATTTATCACCTCAAAAAAGAAGTAGTTTAAAACAGATTGTTATTAGTTGTAACGTACGGTAATTACTGTACGTTTTTTTATTGACCAATATATGAAAACTTTAATAGATCTACTTGTTAAAAGTTGTAATTTAGAACGTGTTTAAAATACAGGTTGTTTTATAGTAATTTTAAGTTGTTGTA
>CAMQYS010000063.1 GCA_947039395.1 uncultured Deferribacteraceae bacterium
TCTTACTCTTACTCTTACTCTTACTCTTACTCTTACTCTTACTCTTACTCTTACTTACAGCAGGGTGTAACATTACATAATAATTCTAAATAAAACTAAACTATATCATAAACACAACTGTAAGACATACACAACATTAATGAACATTGTTGTTACGCTATAATACGATAATTAACTATAATACATATATTTTTATAACACATTTTATAAATTAACTATACTTAAACATAATGAAACAAATAAACAGTGCATAACTACTTATTTGATATTGAAACCAATCTACTCTCGATATCTATAATTACATCTTCAATTAAGGACATATCTCTCAATAAATTTTGATTCTCAACAAGAAGTAAAAAAGCTGTCTTAATTACAGTTTTTATATCTGACTTAGAGTCAGCCGATGACATACTACGTAATTTCTGATCAAGCATCGCTGCCACATCTCTATAAAAGTCTGCCTTATCCGCCTGAACACGAATTGTAAACTCTCGTCCAAATATTTTGAGATCAATATCAACCATCTTTTATTCTCGTTTACGCCTTAATTATATCTAAAATGTTACTACTAGAACAGATACTTAATAAAATAAAATTATACATCATCAATATTTGTGATAAGTGTCTCAAGACGTTCAATTGATCGTTCTGTAGACTTTCTTAAATCTTTTAGCTTCTCACTAAGTTCAATATTTGAATTCTGAACATCTATATTTTTTGTATTAAGCACACCTATCTCTGTGTTGTATGAATCTATACGACAACTTACTAATACTAACTCATTTCTTATATTTATCAACCTATCTAATATACTCATGTCTACAAATTAACATTTTCATAAATGTTTGTCAATATTCCTTATTCTTTCTCTATAATACAAATTATATTTATATTGCACTTGTAAAAATTATTATAATCATATATTATACTTATCATGAAAAAACTTATATTAAAATTATCAATCGGCTTTATTATTATTAGTATAATTGCAACAGTACTATTTGCAACATATGTTATTATAACTAATAAAACGTTTCTTCAGAAAACTCACATTAATATAGAACTAGATATTAAAAATGGTGATACGTTTAGATCTGTTTATAATAAAATATATAAAGGCATAAAAGTACCATATCTACATTACTTCTATCTAACTAAAGTAATGAACATTGAGAAAAAAATTAAAAGCGGATACTATCAATCCGATAATATATCTCTTGAAAAACTGATCGAAGTTATAATAGATGGAAAACAAACTTTAATAAAATTTACTATTCCTGAAGGGTATAACCTGTTTGATATCGGAAATTTACTACAAAAACTATACATAATGACTAAAGATGAGTTTGTTGAAGCTGCTTTTGATAGGCAATTAATCGAATATCTTCTAAAAGAACCTTATGAAAGTTTTGAAGGGTTTTTATTTCCTGGAACTTACTATATACCTAAAGATTTTAAACCTAAAGAGGCTATTGAACTATTCTATCAAGGTTTTAAAGATAATCTGCCTAAAGATTTTAAACAAAAGATTGAAGCACAAAACCTTACGTTTTATCAAGGGCTTACACTCGCATCTATCGTGCAGAAAGAAACATACTCTAAAGAAGAGTCCGATGTCGTTGCAGGAGTGTTCTATAATAGACTTAAATTAAAAATGAGATTACAAGCTGATCCTACAATTATATATGGAAAATATATTACCTACGATGGAAACATAAGGAAAAAAGATATACTCGATGCAACAAATAAATTCAATACCTATCGTCACAGTGGGTTGCCACCTACTCCGATTTCTAACCCTGGAGTTATCGCTTTAGAAGCTGTAATGAACCCTAAAAAAACTGACTATCTATATTTTGTTGCTAATGATAAAGGAAAACATCTGTTTTCTGTAACGTATAGAGAACATGTAAATAATGTCAATAAATACCATAAAAAGAAATAGTAACTTATCTGCTGGAATAGATATAGGAAGTAATGCAACAAGATTAGTGATTGCATCTATACAAAATTCTAAAATAGATAAACTGTTAATCAATGAAAAAAGAAGCACACGTCTTGCAACTGGTATTCATAAGTCTGGTAAACTTACAGATCAGCATATCAATACCGCTATTAAAACATTAAAAGAACTATACGATATCGCTATTGAGGCTAACATATCCAATATACGAATAGTCGCAACATCTGCTGTAAGAGAGGCGTCCAATGGAAATATCCTTATAGAAAAAGCAAAAAAAATGGGGATCAATATCGAAATTATATCTGGCGAAGAAGAAGCTATTCTAACTTTGCTTGGAGTTAAGTCTGTTATAGAAAATCTCTCATCTACTCTAATATTTGATATTGGTGGCGGATCAACAGAATTTATATTGACTCCTAAATCATCTATCTATAACGATGATGAGATAATTTGTGAAAGCTATAAAATTGGGGTTGTGAAACTAGCCGATATGTTTAATATACATAATGATAGAAAAGAAGATATATTAAAGTGTCAAAAATATGTTGATGAATATATAACTAATATTATATTTGAAAATAAGCCACAAATGCTTGTAGCAACTGCTGGAACAGCTACAACAATAACACAGATAGCATTAAATCTTAAGCATTATAATTCAAATCAATTAAATGGACATATTTTAAAAATAGATAAGATTGAAGAAATTTACTCTAAAATTTTAAAAACTCCTTTGAATAAACGTGAGTCACTGATAGGGATAGAGACAGATCGACTTGATTTGATTATACCAGGATGTATGCTACTTATCTCTATTATGAAAAAATTTAATTTTAATGAAGTAACCGTATCAGATTATGGACTTAGACACGGTGTTGTAATCTCTGCATAAACAGGTTCGTTGTTTACATGTGGATAAGTTAATAATCTCTATTCAAACAGGTT
>CAMQYS010000064.1 GCA_947039395.1 uncultured Deferribacteraceae bacterium
AAGAACTATGGCTGATGAGTATATAAGTACTGGTGGGTGTGCAAGTGCTGACGAGGGTGTGAGTATTTGATTAGTACTTAGAAGTGCTACAATTTCCAAACATGTAATTAAGTACTTATAAGAACTATGGCTGATGAGTATATAAGTACTGACGAGTTTGCAAGTATTAACAAGCGTGAAGTATTGACGAACATTCAAGTATTTAATGACTTACTTATAAATTATTATACCTGTCTAGCGTACAAAATTCATACATATTAATCTATGTGATTTTTGTATCCATAAATTAAGATGTATGTGAATATGGTTCATGCTATAAACTTGTATAGACTAATTGGTGTTAAATTTTTATGCTTAAATGTATAAACAAAAACTAAATTTTTAGCATGAATTTAAATGTGCGGTAGAGCGAATTTATATTCCTTTTTTATGTACAAAATATAAGTTCATGTTATAAAATATTATACATTAATTAGTTTATATTTTAGATACTTAAAAAATAAATATAATACAGTTGGTGCTATATAATGATGATTATTAATTAGTCTTCTTTTGTGTGTCAAAATAAATCATAATATTAATAATATAGTTCAAAGAATTATTTTAGTAATCGTGAAAACAAAAAGTATTGTGTATATTTATAAATTGAATATAATCTAATTAAGATATAAATTAACATTGGTGGTGATTGTATTAAACTTGAAAATAATATATGTAATATAGATATCACAGTTGATTTGGTATATACAATTAATTCTGCTGATAATAGATATTATGATTTTGTATTAAATCCAGATAATTATCGTCGCAAAGATTTTAGTAAAACATTTGCGATAACAATTGATATCTTTTCAAAAACAGTTTATATCGCATTAATTGGTGATTTTTTCAGCTATGATGTTAATTGTGCTGTTATAGATGGAGAGATATTGACAGTAATGCAAAATGATACTCTAACTCAGCTGAATGTTCTTACGGGAGAGTTATTGACTCATAAACATGTTGAATGTTTTGGAAGTAATATAGGTTTATATAAAGTTAAGTCAGGTTATATTATTCATGGAGAAGTTGAGATATTAATGTTGAATGAAAACTTTGATGTTATATGGAGGTTTTCAGGAAACGATATTTTTATCTCTTCTTCTGATAAAACGTCTTTTGAGCTGTGTGAGAGTTCGATTAAATTGTACGATTTTAACGACGAGTGTTATGAAATTGATTTTAATGGTAAGAGTATTATATAAGTTTAGATTATCAACTTAATCGACTTTCTTCAGTTGTGGATATTGTAATTATTACATGTAAAACTCAAAAATATATAATATACAAATACTTAATAATTGATAAAAAGGAGTATACTGTGTATACTTATTGAACAAATAATATCGCTTAGATTTATTGATTATATCACATTCTCGTAAGCGTCATTGTGATAAGTTAAATTACAATAAGTAACAATTTTTTAGGTAATATTACTAAATATTAAAAAACAATAGTTATATGTTGTGATAATTAAAAGCTTTAGCATGTATAGGTATTAATAGAAGTAACGGAAAAGTTGTTTATATTACAAAGTAATAAATAGGATAGCAGTAATAGTATTACGACTACCCTTAAATAAATTTAAATTAGATATTGATAATTAAAAAAACTGTATATCTTCGTTATAGGATATACACTATTTTTAACCGAATCTGTTATTAAAAGTTGTAACCTAAATCTACTGTAACTATAGTTTCTGATAAACCATTCTTTGAACCATTAACATCATTTGCAGTGATTGTATACCAATAGCTGGTTCTACTGTAAGTCCTACTAATAGTTCCCCTAAGCCGATAGTAACTCAGGTAGGGAGTAACAGCAGTTATCCCAGTAACAGAGAAGTAATCATTAATTGCATCTTGACTGATAAGCTCTTGAGTAGTTCCAAAACTCTCAAGTAAAAATCCTGCTCCTAAACCTATTCATGGAATAATGCTTAATCCACCTAAATTAAAATCATACCTGAATACTAATGGACATAATTTGCTTACGTAACTATCACTTCAACCTATTACAGTTTTTATCTAAGATAGAGTGATATATGTAATTATTCTATATTAATTTTCATATTATCATATCAAACACATTAATCTGTGTTTCTTTTTTTATGTGTAAATCTAATTTGTATTTAACATAAATTTACGTTGATTGGTTTCTTCCCTTGTTAAATATTTACATTATGAGATTATATTATAAACTAGTATAGATTAATTTGTGTCCTTTTTTATGCATAAAACATATACACTACTATATTTGATAGCTAGAGGAAAATAAATTACTAATAAATTACGAATGCAATAAATTATGATACTATATATGGAGAAATGCAAACTAAGTAATTAGATTTATCTATGTATTAAACGTGTAAAGAAAATTTAAATAGCTATGGGGTTATTTTGTTTATCAGATGTATAGAGAAAACAAACAGGTTATATATTACTTTACCTATCGAGCATATAGAGAAAACTGAAACCATTTTCTGGAATTTATAAAGATTGTAGAGTGTTGCGAGCTTAT